>CAXTXB010000425.1:0-5412 GCA_964247965.1 uncultured Dictyobacter sp.
GGCAGTAAAAGAGCAGGTAAAACACCTATGTTCATCATTTTTAACAGTTCGGGATGACCCATTCTACAGGGGCTATCTACTCTTCAGAGCTGGGCATGTCGATGCGGCGACGATTAGGATTGCGACGCACTATCTCCGCCACGTGAATGCGGCTTATAGCTCGTGACATTTCAGCCTGTAGCTCGGCGCGCTCGCTATTTGAGTGTGCTTCTGCTAGCCGCTCCTGCGCAGTGCGGCGGGCCTCCTCTGCCCGTGCCTCGTCGATCTCATCCGCGTTCTCTGCTGTGTCAGCTAGCACGGTGACGCGATCGTTAGACACTTCAAGAAATCCTCCCGAAACAAAGAGGGTCTCTTCCGAGCCTCTCAGCTTGATGGTTAATGGACCGGCGCTGAGCAGAGAGAGCAGAGCCTCATGGCGTGGTAGAATACCAAGCTCTCCTTCGGCCCCGGGAGCGTCTACTATATCGGCCTCGCCGTTGTACAGCTCGCGCTCCGCAGTCACCACCTCGACATGCAATGTGTTGCGTGTCGCCATCGCTTAACCCTTCTTCTGCTCAGCATCGAAGGCCGCCGTCACATCCTCGATCGCTCCCTGTAACAGGAAGTAGTTCTCGGGAATGTTATCAACTTTACCATCGAGGATCGCTTTAAAACTACGAATCGTGTCCGCAACTTTTACGTATCTACCTTCATGGCCTGTAAAGACCTCCGCAACCGTAAATGGCTGCGAGCAGAAGCGCTCTAGCTTACGGGCGCGTGACACCGTTAGCTTGTCATCATCGGACAGCTCATCGACACCAAGAATGGCGATGATGTCCTGTAGCTCTCGATAACGCTGGAGAACGTTCTGTACACCGCGGGCAACATCGTAATGTTCCTGACCAACAACCGAGGCATCAAGGATACGGCTCGTCGAGGCTAGGGGATCGACCGCGGGATAGATACCTCTTGACGCTATAGCGCGCTCCAACACAATTGTGGAGTCGAGGTGGGCGAAAGTCGTAGCTGGAGCTGGATCGGTGTAGTCGTCAGCAGGCACGTAGACGGCCTGCATCGAGGTGATCGATCCCTCTTTCGTCGAAGTGATGCGCTCCTGCAACTCGCCCATCTCTTCAGCCAGGTTTGGCTGATAACCCACTGCGGACGGCATACGTCCTAGTAGGGCTGACACTTCTGCTCCTGCCTGTGTGAAGCGGAAAATGTTGTCAATAAAGAGCAGCACGTCTCGATGCTCCTCATCGCGGAAGTATTCGGCGAGCGCCAGTCCACTCAGCGCCACGCGCAAGCGTGAGCCAGGAGGCTCGTTCATCTGTCCAAAGACCATAGCCAGGCGGTCGATCACTTTGGCTTCCTGCATTTCATGGTACAGGTCATTTCCTTCGCGAGTGCGCTCACCCACGCCAGCGAAGACGCTATAACCGCCATGCCCTTTTGCGATGTTGTTGATAAGTTCCTGAATGATAACCGTCTTGCCCACGCCTGCGCCACCGAACGTACCAACCTTACCACCTTTCATGAATGGGCAGATGAGATCGATAACTTTAATGCCTGTCTCCAGGACCTCGACATCCGAGGACTGATCTTCTAAATCGGGAGCAGATCGATGAATGGGGTAGCGGGGAGCATCATCAACTTCAGGCTTGTTATCAATAGCGTGACCGAGCACGTTGAAGATACGACCCAGTGTTTTAGGACCGACCGGGACACTGATTGGTGCTCCGGTGTCATAAGCGTCTGCGCCACGCTGAAGACCATCGGTTGAACCCATTGCAACCGTACGAACCCAGTTATTTCCCAGCAACTGCTCTACCTCAAGCGAGAGGTCGGTTTCAGCTCCGGCGGGACGTGTCCGAATTTCGTTATAAATTTCCGGAATTTGATCCTGAGGGAACTCTATGTCTACCACAGCTCCCAGGACCTGCACGACTTTTCCCTTTGTGCCTGTCTGTGTTACTGCCATGTATTTTCTCCATTACAGGGGTATTTGTGCTGAAGGGCCTCTGTCTCCCTCTGTCTCGTTATGACGCTTCGGAACCCGCGACCACCTCAAGAATCTGCGTCGTGATGGCAGCCTGGCGTACCTTGTTATAGGTCAACGTGAGATCCTGCACAAGATCATTTGCGTTATCCGTAGCGTTTTTCATCGCGACCATCTGGGCCGAGTCCTGACTGGCCACAGTTTCAAGCAGAGCCTGGTACACCTGCACATCTACATAGCGTGGAAGCAAGGCTTTAAAAATTGCGGCCGCGCTTGGCTCGTAGACATAATCAAGTGCCTCTTGCTCTTTCTGCTGCTCTTCGTCTTTTGGAGGTGGCTGTACAGGCAACAACTGTATGGTTGTTGCCTGCTGCGTTACCGTATTGACGAATTTCGAGTACACCAGGAAGACCACGTCAACCTCCCCTTTCAGGAAAGCATCGACGGCAACCTGGGAAATTGCAGTTGCATCAGAGATTGCTGGCCTATCACCATAATTGGTGAACTCCGCCAGCATCTTTTGCTGTGTACGCACCACGAAATTTCGCCCCTTACGGCCCACGGCTACATAGTTGATATCGGGCGCACGTCCCTGATTTGCCAACCTTTGCTGTTCATGCTCGCCAGTGGTAAACGCTTGCCGGTTGATATTCGCAGGCAGGGCACCGCTGAAGCCACGATCGGGCGAGATCAGTACAATGCCTATGTTGCGCACGGGACGGTCCTTTAGTAGCGCCAGATCCTCTTCTATCGAAGCATCGCCGGAGGCCGCGA
The DNA here is from genome assembly GCA_964247965.1 of uncultured Dictyobacter sp. GTDB lineage: Bacteria > Chloroflexota > Ktedonobacteria > Ktedonobacterales > Ktedonobacteraceae > Dictyobacter. The sequence continues at coordinate 2,753 of CAXTXB010000425.1, forward strand.
CTGCAGCAAGACGGCTAACCAGCTCGCGAATCTGATCAGCATATGGTCGAGCTTGCTCAACCCGCTGCTGTGAGCGGCGCATTTTGCTGCTCGCAACCATCTGCAAAGCTTTTGTCGTTTTAGCGATATTTTTAACTGATCGTATGCGCTGCCGAATTTCTCGGGTTGATGGCATGAAAGCTGCCTCCTAGCGCTGCACTTCTTGACGCTGCTGCACTTCATCTTGTCCTGGTGCCGCCGTCTTCTGATAGTCTTCGATGGCAGCTGAGAGTTGTTTCAGCTGGTCACCGCTCATTTTGTTGCGGCCCTGGACCGATGTTTCAATAAGGTTGTTCTGCAGATCCTGGTAGTTAGCATCCATGAAGCGGTAGAACCCATTTTCCCATTCCGACACCAGGTTCAGTGGCACTTCGTCGATAAAGCCATTCGTCACTGCGTAGATGATCATGATCTGTTTCTCTACCGGCACAGGCCGATACTGTGGCTGCTTGAGAATTTCCAGGATGCGGCGACCACGTTCGATACGTGCTCTCGTAGCTTTGTCCAGGTCAGATGAGAACTGGGCAAATGCCTCAAGGTCACGGAATTGCGCGAGGTCGAGCTTCAACGAACTTGCTACCTGGCTCATACCTTTGGTCTGCGCGCTACTGCCCACGCGGGAGACCGAGACGCCGACGTTCAAGGCTGGGCGCTGACCTGCGTTGAAGAGGTCAGTTTCCAGGAAAATCTGGCCATCGGTGATCGAGATCAGGTTAGTAGGAATATATGCCGAAACGTCGTTTGCTCTTGTCTCAATGAGTGGCAGCGCGGTCAATGAACCATTGCCATAGTCTTTGCTGAGGCGGGCGGCGCGTTCCAATAGACGAGAGTGCAGATAGAACACATCACCGGGGAACGCTTCGCGTCCAGGAGGGCGACGAATGATCAGCGAGATATTGCGGTATGCTTCCGCATGCTTGGTCAGGTCGTCATAGACAATCAACGCGTCACGACCAGACTCCATGAACTCTTCTCCCATGGCACAACCAGCATATGGGGCGAGGTATTTCAATGGAGCGGGATCAGCAGCGCTCGAAGCAACGACGATGGTATACTCCAGCGCCCCGTGCTCTTCCAGAATCGCAACAGTACGTGCAATTGAAGAGTTCTTCTGACCGATTGCAACATAGATGCAGAGCAAGTTCTTGCCCTTCTGGTTGATAATCGTATCGATCGCTACAGCAGTCTTACCTGTCTGGCGGTCGCCGATGATCAATTCGCGCTGACCACGGCCGATCGGAATCATGCTGTCAATGGCTTTGATACCAGTCTGTACCGGTTGGTTCACCGACTGGCGTGTGATAACGCCGGGGGCGATACGCTCGACCGGGCGGGTCTTATCTGTATTGATTGGACCGCGCTCATCAACTGGCTGGCCCAGCGGGTTTACAACGCGACCCAGTAGTGCATCGCCAACCGGCACCTCTACGATACGTCCGGTAGTGCGCACTTCGTCATCTTCACGAAGTTTTGTGTAATCGCCCAGGATTGGGCAACTCACCGTCTCTTCTTCAAGGTTAAAGGCCATACCAAATAACCCTGTGCGGGGAAATTCTACGAGTTCCAGATATCGAACATCTTGCAAGCCGTAGACCCGGGCTACACCGTCCTGTACGGTAATAACTGTACCGACGCTAGCCGTTGAAGTCGTTTCTGCTCCGAAACCTGCAATGTTGCGTTCTATGATAGAACTAATTTCGTCAGCCCAAGTGGCCATCGCTAATCCTCCTAGCGTTTCCTGTGGCTTTCTCTGTCCAGTATGTACGCAATGTTAATGAAATTTCAGTTTATGTATCATTCTTTTTTTGATAGAACATTCAAATGGATGCTGCGCTGCGCGGGGATAGAACAACGTTATCTCTCGGCCCCTTGCACCTGAGATTGAGGTGTCGCTTGATACGTTGTTATGGGTGCTGCCGGAGTAGTCGATATAGCCGATGTTGATGAGTCTATCGGTGTTGTCGGTATTGCGGCATAACCATCGTTATTCTCTGCAGCAAAATCTTCAGGGGCAAAATCAGCGTTACTGGATGAGATACCTGCTAGCAACTGCTGTTGAAGCACATGTAACCGATTGCGTATGCTGCCGTCTATCACCTGATCTCCCACACGGGCTACGATACCGCCCATAATTGCTGGATCAATGCGGGTATGCATAATGATGTGTCTACCCGTCGTATGCTCAAGCGCCTGCTTGACCCGGGCACCCTCCGCCATATCCATCTCCGCTGCTGTCGTCACTTCCGCGATCGCCTGGTTGCGGTAATCAAGCACAAGTCCTTCGAGTTCAGTAGCAATGTTTTGCATCACTTCGACCAGTTCTCTCTGGACGATCAGCAGTGCCAGGTTGAGCGACGTAGGAAGGACGTAAGACGTGAGCGCCTCGCGTAGAACCTTCTCTTTGCGCTTGGCAGGTATCTTTGGCTCACGCAGTAGATAGGACAGCTTGCGATGCCCAAACAACTGTGCTATACCTTGCACATCTTCAAGTGTGCGATCAACAGTATTCTGCCTGCGCGCGATTTGGAAGATGGCCTCTGCGTAGCGACGTGCAATCGCTCCTTTAAGCATTAGTTATTCCTCGCCTGATCACTAGTCGTTACAAACTCTTCTACCAGGCG
>CAXTXB010000426.1:0-3029 GCA_964247965.1 uncultured Dictyobacter sp.
ATTAACATCTTTTTAAAAACGCTCTGGATGATGAACTCGTAGGTGAGCTATAAGAGGCCGCCCAGACCACCGCCACCGCCCATGCCACCACCCAGAAACTGCTTGGCCGCAAGGGCTGCAATTCCGGCTACGGCGAGCTTGGCTCCTGTGCTGCCTAAAGGACCGCCAGGACCCATAACCTGGTGAAGCAGGTCAGGCGCTTGCTGCTGCGCGTAGGATGTCACGCGTGCGCTATCTTGCGGTGACATACTGTATGGATCGGTATTCTGAATGCCTGCCTGGCGAGGATCGAGACCACGTTGCGCGAGGCCACCGAGAAGGCCCTGCATTAAGCCAGCATGCTGGTCAGGTGGCATCTGTTGATAGTACTGCTCATGGACCTGCTGGACCATCTGTGGGGGTGCATTCTGTATAAATTGCTGGTAGTTTTGCTGTGCCTCTTGCGGTGGAATCTGATCGTATGTACCCTGATCCCAGTGATTAGCATATTGTTGATACATAGGCTGGTTCGGTTGACCGAATTGGCCCTGCGGGCCGCCCTGCTGGTAGTATTGTGACATATATGGGTTTCTCCTTTAGAAGACAACAGACAAAGTTAAGGCAAATTGTTTTTCGCCTCAATCAAACTCTCACGTAAATGCTCCGTGTCTCAAGCATTCACCCTATCTATACGAAATATTTCAGAGAAAAGACTCAGGACGTACTTCAAATAAACCTTCTATATACAATCGCGCTTTCAAAGGCCTCGCATGCCAGGCTGTGATGCAATTAATGACTCATGCCAAGGCTACACTCTTCTGCCTCCTGTGTCGTCTTGAAAGATGACAGAAATTTTCCACTGGAAAGGTTGGAGAGATGAGCAATAAAGAGATTATTTCCGTATGGGTGCTGGGCGATCAACTGCTGCTCCGGCACATGGGTCTGGAGCAAGCAGTGGAGTGGGTCGGGCGCGAGAATGTACGGGTAGTATTTATCGAGAGTATAGAGCGTATGCGACAGTTACCGTATCAAAAGAAGAAACTCGTGCTGCTGCTAAGCGCGATGCGCCACTACGCCGAGAGGCTGCGCGAACAGGGCTATAGCGTAGATTATATACATTCCGACAGCTTCAGCGAAGGTTTAAAGCAACATGTCGCGCGTCAGCAATCGCAAAGCCTGATAACGATGGCGGCGAGCGAGTATGATACACGGATGTGGCAACAAGAAGAGCTGGAGCAGGTCGTGGGGGTACCAGTGACCATCGTGCGCGGCAGCCAGTTTCTGGTCGAACAGTACAATCCCATCCCCCATCCACAGCCGGGCAGGCGCTACGTAATGGAAAACTTCTATCGTGACATGCGCAAACACTTTGGCATTTTGTTAGAGGGCGACGGCTCCCCGGTCGGCGGACAATGGAACTACGATAAGCTGAACCGCGAGGCTCTGCCCGCGACATTTGATGCTCCCGAGCCACCAGCGTTTGAGCCAGACGCGATTACGCGCGAGGTGATCGAGCTTATCGAGGGGAACGAGCACGGAGTTGGCAGCGTCAGCGATTTCGCCCTACCCATCACACACGAACAAGTCCAGGCATTCTTTGATGACTTCATCGCCAACCGGCTGGCAAACTTTGGACCCTACGAAGATGCCATGAGCACACATGAATCAGGCCTCTATCACTCGCAGGTCTCGGCCTATATGAATATAGGGCTACTCGACCCGCTGGAAATGATACAGGCGGCCGAAGGTGCATATCGCAACGGAGAAGCCTCAATTAACTCGGTTGAAGGCTTCGTGCGACAAGTCATGGGCTGGCGCGAATATATGTACTGGCAGTACTGGCAGCAGATGCCCGGCCTGCGCACAGCCAATAGCTGGCGAGGCACGCGCAAGATGCCCCTGATGTTCTGGAACGGCCAGACAAATATGAACTGCATCAGCTTCGTCTCCCGGCGCGTCCTGGAGACCGGATACAACAACCATATCGAGCGGCTCATGGTCGTCTGTAACTTCTGCCTGCTGGCCGGGATCATACCCGCGGAGGTCGCCGAGTGGTTCCTGGCCTGCTACTTCGATGCCTACGATTGGGTCGTGCTACCCAACGTCGTCGGAATGGGCATGAACTCTGACGGCGGCTACACGGCTACCAAGCCATATATAGCCTCGGCGAATTATATCAACAGAATGAGCGACTACTGCGCAGATTGCCATTATTCGCCCAAACAGCGCACAGGATCAGGAGCCTGCCCCTTCAACTTCCTCTACTGGAACTTTCTCATCAAGAATGAGGAGAAGCTACGCGCAAACCCGCGCCTGGGGCCAAACGTCTTAAGCCTGCGCCACATACGCGAGGGCGAGAGGGCGGTGATAGCGGAGGAGGCGCAGACATTCCTGGACGAGCTTGAATATTATTAGTATCTATTCCGAAGTGAGAGACAATGTTTGATTATTCATTAGATTTTGAACATACCAATTTTCGCGAGCATCCCGAGCTCTACCGCGTGGGCAAGGGAGAGCAAGGAGTCCTGCTCGTGGAGCCGTACAAATCTGAAATCTTGCCCCACTGGCGCTTCAGAACACCCGAAATCGCTCGCGAATCATCTCAGAAAATCTACGAGCTCTTTTTAACATACAAAGAGCAGAAAGACTTCGTAGGCATGGACATGGCCCGCAAATTCCTGCAAATGGGCTACACCCGCGCCCGCCGCTACGCGAACCATAAGTCCGGCCAAAAGTACGAAACAAATCCACAGAAGCAGGAGGGCACAGAGGCGCGGAAGCTAGCTCGAAAGCAGGTCCGCCCACAGGAAGAAGACTGGGGGGACAGCGAAAAGGCCAAGGCCGCACGAATATTCTACGAGAAGTATGCCCTGGCGAAGGACGACACCGAATACGTTCAGCTTAGAAAAGAGCACAAAGCAAAATACGGTGGATAAATTAAATTGAGGCACATAATATTGCCCTATCAAACATGATAGTAACTCCTAAGACTAATGGGTAGGGGGGGGCGGGGTGAGAGTAAAAATAAATAAAGTATTATATTTTGTTAT
>CAXTXB010000426.1:3039-4164 GCA_964247965.1 uncultured Dictyobacter sp.
TTTTTCTGCCTCTGACAGAAAAAAGAGCAAATAAAGCACATGTTCATCATTTTTCAAAAGTTCGCTACGACCCATTAGTCTTATTAAGCCTTAATTGTAGTTAAAACAATAACCGTATTCCAATTAAGACGATGATAGCACCACTTATTTTCTGAACCATATTACTTCTCTCTTTCAAAAACAGCATGCCAAGAAGGACAGTGATAATGCCCTCCGCAGCCATAAGTGGAGCTAGTTGGGAGGCATTTCTCTCAATCTGGTACGCAGTATAGAGAAAAATTCCTGCGAGTGTACCCGTAAATGAAACTATGACGATATTTATAGAATACCTGGGCCTCAAGTAGAACGCCAGCCTTCGACATGTTTTAGGTCTGGTGCATAAAATAGCGATCACAGTGAAGAGTGCTACATAAACATTCAAGGAAGCTGGATCAAAATCCCTCACAACAAAGTACGCTGTTATTTCTGAACCAGCAAACGATACTGCGGCAAGTAGGGCTAGAGCACTCTCTTGATTAAGCACAAAGCGCTCTTTTCTCCATTGAGCAACCGCTATTCCGAGTAACACAATGATCGTTCCTAGCAGCCTATTGAGAGAAAATGCTTCTTGCAAAAAGATAAATGCCAGGACAACCTCCCACAGCTTCTGACTGGAAAGTAAGATACTGCTCTCTGAAGCTTCGAGGCTCTGTGCCGCTTTAAAACGGAGTGTTGGTGCCAAAACCGAAAAAATAGTTATCAATACAAAAAAAGGGATCTGGCCAAATGAAATGAATGAATGAAACCCTCCTCGAAACATTACGATCATCAACGAAAAGATTCCACCAAGTGCATAAGACGCTAGTGTTTGCGCAAATGCATCTGAATCTACATCTTGCATCACCACACGATAAAGTATTCCGCCAAAAGAAAAAAGCAAAACACTTAATCCGATCAACAATTGCCACGACATAGAAATAGTTCTTTCTCTTATTGGGCAGCTAGCACTACTTACCAGTATAAATTATGTTAACACATGCAACATGCTAATAACGTGTGACGAAAGAATCAGATCAGGGGAAGCGTGACCGGGGGGCAGACCGGTAAGCGCAAAAAAACTGGGGTGTGGTTTTTGAGCCCCGCAAG
>CAXTXB010000426.1:4174-5397 GCA_964247965.1 uncultured Dictyobacter sp.
ACAATCCCTTGCGGTTGTCGTTCTCCCTCCGCTCCATAGGTCAGCTCCTACGACAACCGCAAGGGATTGTCGCTACGCGGAGTCAGCCGGTCGAATGAAGTGGGTCGGTCTCATTACCCTTAATTTGATGCGTATTTATTCCATCCATGGTCCAATTCCCGCTTCTACATCCTAATCTCACTTTCGCCCTTGACGTACCTCTTCACCTATTCTGTCCTTTGCACAATCAAAGAAGATCGGAAAGAGAGGGCACGATTTCTTCGCCCAATGAGGCAGAATCCGCAATGAACTGTAGCTTTTGTGTACGTGAGAGATGCTTGAAGGCGTATTCGGCGCGTAGGGCTTCGCTTTTGGTGGGAAACTGCCAGGCGATGAGCAGAGAGACGGGGCGGTGTGTGCGGGTGTAGCCGCCGCCCTTGCCTGCGTTATGAACGGCGACGCGGCGCTCTACGTTGTTGGTGTAGCCGGTGTAGAGCGTGCCATCTGCACATTGGACGACGTAGACATAATAAGTTTTCAGTGTTGTGCTCATTGTTATTCTTAACACCTTCTCATCATTACTCTTATGCCTTTACCTTAGGGAAGAGGTGATGCTTGAGAGAAAAGATGACTTCCAGAATAATTCCCCAGACGAAGAGGATCAGGAGCGGTTCGAAGACAATATGGAAGCGCATATAATCGTCCGCTCGATAGCCTGCGAGCGTTGTGACGATAACGCCATAACCCACCAGCAAGAAGATTACTCCCAACTTCAACGCTTCCTCGCCTCGCGCCGTTTTCATCGCACACAGATCGGTCGGAGTATCGCGCCAGACCTTTCCTGGCCGCCCACCCCACCTGAATAGCCTCGCCCAAACAGATCGTCCCCAATAAAGAACGAGCCCGGCGCAAAGCGGCAGGCAGATATTCACCCAGTAGAGCAAGCGATGCAAGAATTGGAGCCAGGCGAGAGGCGCGCTCAACAGGCCTCGTAACAAGCTTGTATGATACGTAACATCGTGATAATCGACCAGAGACGAAGCGAACAGGGGCAAGGATTTCAGCAAGAACTCGCCCGGATGGTGCAGGATAATCGAAAGCGCGAATGCCCCGGCCGCAGTATCGTACTGATCATTGGAAAGCTCGGGCACGCAGGGCAGGACGTGGAAGGGATCACGATCAATGCGAGCAATACAGGCATCCAACTTCTGGCTGATAAGCTTTTGTGCGGGCAGCACCTCATC
>CAXTXB010000427.1:0-2175 GCA_964247965.1 uncultured Dictyobacter sp.
AGATGGCGGGGTGTAGCGCAGCCCGGTAGCGCACTACAATGGGGTTGTAGTGGTCGGAGGTTCAAATCCTCTCACCCCGATTATACCAAAGGTGGAGAGTGTCTTTACGAAGGCGCTCTCCACTTTGCTTTATGCGATCAGTCAAAAAGCATCACTAAACAAAATTCAGAACGGGAGCAACTTATTTACTGATGACCGACGATGGAATGCGGCACATACGGCTCTTCCAGATATGTGACCTCTTCCTGGGTTAGTTTCATGGACAGAGCGCCGACAGCATCTTCCAGATGCGTGATCTTCGTTGCCCCAATGATAGGTGCCGTCACTGGGTTCTTCTGTAACAGCCAGGCAAGTGCGATATGAACGCGCGGAACCTCATGCTTTTCCGCGATTTCCGCGACCCGCTCCACGACCTGTCGATCGGTTTCGGCTGTCGCATCGTATTTGCTTTTCGCGATTTGATCGGTTTCGGAACGAAGCGTGCTTTATGATCCTCCTTTCTCCTACTCTCTTTCCATCAACTCTGGTATTGTTCGTCGCTGACCTGTTCCATCCAATCGACGGTCTTGCCATTGAGACGTTCTTGAATGGCGATGTGCGTCATAGCAGTGGTTGGCGCGGCACCATGCCAGTGTTTCTCACCCGGCGGGAACCAGATCACATCACCCGGTCGAATCTCCTCGATCGGGCCACCCCAACGTTGGGCACGACCATAGCCAGCCGTCACAATCAGGGTCTGACCCAGGGGATGAGTATGCCAGGCGGTCCGAGCTCCAGGCTCGAACGTGACACTGGCGCCAACTACGCGGGCCGGATCGGGTGCCTCGAAGAGGGGGTCAAGGCGTACCGTGCCAGTAAAATACTCGGTCGGTCCTTTGCCAGAAGGTTGCGAACCACTTCTTTTGATGTCCATATTCTCCAATCCTCCATATTGAATTGTTTTTGCTCACTCTTGTCTTACGTAGTACAGTGGATATAAAGAAACTCACGCGTTTTTGATGGCTGTAATCATGCTCGCCCCAGGCGTTAGCAAGCGGTGGCTGCGTACCTGGCCCATGTCAGACTTCTCCAGCCAGCCTTTCACTGTGGGAAAGGGATAGCAGGTGCCGCCCACTGTAGCCATGGTAAGGGCCATAAATTGGACCATGAGCGATGTAAGGCTTGAGTTGTGGGTCTGATCAGTTACCTGGTCCACAAAGACAAGCATGCCGCCAGGTTTAAGTGTACGCGCGACTCTGGATAGGATGGCTTGATTGAGCTCTGGCTGGAGGAGGTGGGCTATATGAAAGTAGAAGGCTACGTCGAAGGGTTCAGCGAACTGGGTGGTGAAGTCGTCTTGCACAATGTCGCCGCAGACGAAGTCCATGCTCTGCTCCAGGTGAAGTTGTTTGGCTGTGCGTTGGCCAGCTTCGATTCCCGGTTGGATATCGAGGATGGTGGCGTGCAGGCGAGGGTATTTGCGGCAGAGGAGCGCGCTATAGGCGGCGTGAGAGCCTCCGACATCTAGCAGGCGGGTGGCATCGGTCGGCAAGTGGATATGGCTGATAACGTCGCCGCCGAGGGCAGTTGCCAGGGAGGCCAGGCCGGCGTAGTGGCGCATCAATAACGTGTGCGTCTCGGGGTTGGAGGCGTCTTCTTCGTAAGGCATGCGCATAGCTTGCTGGTTGGTGTGGATGACTTCTGGCAGGTGATCCCAGATGGCGACGATATCGGGGCTGTGGACGATGTATGGGGCAATGCTCACCCGCGAGTTCGAGGTGAGCCAGCGACGGGACATGCGCGTATTGTAGTAACGGTCGTTCCGATAGCGCAGATAGCCCGCAGAGACTAGCAGCTGCAGCAGTAAGCGCAGGCCCTGTGGATTACAGTCTAAGCGCTCTGCCAGGTCCTCTAAAGAGATTCCTGACCTCGGTACAACGTCGAACAGGCCCAACTCGCAGGAGGTAACCAGGACTTTGCCGATCCCTTGCGCCAGTGGCATGTCAAAAAGCGGTGTTGGCAGAACATTTAGGTGGGCTAAGAGACTTTCCAGCAGAGTGAGGCGTAACGGCATCAGTTGTAAACCTTTCAGTAGTATATTTTACAGCGTACTTCTTTTTATTTCTTTTGCTTTTTGTACATAATTTTTTGGGGGCTGAAATTATTAAAAAAAAGAAAAAGAAATAAAAAGAATTT
>CAXTXB010000427.1:2185-5395 GCA_964247965.1 uncultured Dictyobacter sp.
ACTTTTTTTTTTTTTTTTTTTTTTTTTTTATCACACTTTCCCCACCAACAAAATTATGTACAAAAAGCAAAAGAAATAAAAAGAAGTATGTTATGCAACAAAAGGAATGGACCCTTATTTGTAATGCGCAGCTCCAGCCCACAAGTGATACATCACACAAAAATGCTCAGCAGCCAGCCACCCGCGAGTACGATGCATGTCGAGGCCACAAGGATAAAATAATATTTGTGCCCTTGCTTTGCGCGTGCCAAACGTCCCGGAATTAGCAAGGAAATGAGAAGAGTTGCGGCTATAAGAAACGTCATCAGGAGAAGGGGGAGTTGCATAACCACGAGATGAGTGAGGGCGAGGACACCTATAAGCAGAAGCGCCAGGATAATGAGGAGAGGGCAGGTAGCTAGCGTACCCCTCTCACCCAGCATCACGGCAAGTGTGCGGGCATTATTTGCAGCATCCTCTTCTATATCAGAGAGTGAATTTGCCAGGTTGAGTGCAACGCCGAGCAGGGCGGCAACGGGGATGAACCAGAAAATGACGGGGATGATGCGGCCGACACCCACAAAGGCGTAGACGGGGATCAGGGGGATGGCTAAGGCGAAGACAAGGCCGCTAAAAGGCGTGGATTTTAGGCCGAGATTATAGGCCAACCCGCAGGCGAGGTAGAGTAGAGAGAAGAGCAGGGCGAGCGGATTCAAGGGAAGCAAGAGCAAGAACATGATAATTATCAAGCCGATGCCGAAGATCAGCGCCTCCCGCGGTAAAACAAGGCCGCGCGCAATAGGCTTGTTGCGCTTGCTTAAAACGTCCAGACGGCGATCATAGTAGTCGTTGAGCACGGCAATAGCGAGCTGCATCGCGGTATGCCCGGCAATCACCAGCGCAACGACGCTCCAGACTGGATGAGGCCAGGCGGCCAATAGCGCGAACACCGTAACCGCGATGATGTGGAACAAGACCGGGAGGGGATGGCAGAGAAGCAAGAAACCCTGCGCAATATCGCTTGCGCTACGCCGCCTGATAGTTGTCATGCTAATTCCATCCTTTTATACAGTATAAATGGTTAAAGGCAAAACAGAACATCTATTAGGCAGCAACGGCCTACCATACGGGCAAGCGACTGTAGATCGCTCTGAACCAGGCATTGCGTATATCGGAGCCGGCAACAATCAGTGTAATCCAAACGCCCAGCAGCGTGCCCACGACCCACAGACCCAGCATTAGCGTCTCACTATTCGTCGAACCTAGTGAAATCCAGACTGCACTCAAGAAGAGCGAGACCGAGCCGTGATTGTTCACCATGGGCAGCACGACTGCACGCACGGCTGGTTGCTCCAGCGCAATTCCAAGCATGGCGATTGTAGCCAGCACAATGGCAGCCAGAATCTCTGAAAGAGAGGGTCGGAAGAGCGCGAATGGCTGCAGCTCGCGCATTTGTTTCGGAGCTTCGCGAGGGCTTAAAGCAACGCGACGCATAATGTTCGCCGTCAAATCAGATGGTTCAGCGATCAGGTGGACAGTGTTCAAAGATTGCTGAATCTCTTCTAGCAAGAAGAGCTCGTCACGACAGGCGCAACAGCCGTAGACATGGTCCTCTAGCATCTGAATCTGCTCTGGTGTAAGCTGGTCATCCACGTATAATTGTAGCATGTTAATGGCTTTAGAACATCTCACGACTAACCTCTCGTTTTCCAATCGTGCTCAAAAGCTTCAAGGCGCTGCTTGAGTAAATTGCGCGCACGAAATAAATGCGTTTTAATAGTACCGATAGGCATAGTCAAAATTTCAGCCATTTCCTCGTAGGTCATTTCCTGGAGGTGACGTAATATAAGTACAACCCGATATTTCGCTGGTAACGTCAAAAGATGCTCACGTACAATAGCCTGACGATCATGGGCCTCTATTTCTGCATCAATGAGATCATTATCATCATCCAAGGTTTCAGATTGTACCGCTGCTTGAATAACGTTATCCCGCTTACGTAGCTCTAGCTGTTTTAAAGCGCAGTTGTAAGCAATCCGATATAACCAGGTAGAAAAACGTGCATCACCACGGAAAGAAGGCAAACCCTGCCATGCAGAAAAGAAGGCATCTTGCGTCACTTCGCTCGCCTCTTCATATTGTTGAAGGATGCGAAAGGCCAGGTTGAAGACGCGGCGCTGATGGCGTTGAACCAGAACAGCGAAGGCCTCCTGATCTCCGGTCTTGCTAGCGGCAACGAGTGCAGCATCATCTAGCTCAGCAGAAGCTGAGGAGACATTTGGTATAGACATGCCGATGCTATGTGGTGGCTGCAACAGATACTCTCTCATCATACTAGTTTAGAGGAAAGGTTACGCAGAAATGTTTCACGCATATATGAAACATCATTTCAATCGTATGTATCTTAACATAGAAAGACTAGACCAACAAAGAGGTAACAGAGAATGTCCTATAACGTCATAGTATTACTTATCGGCTGGCTGATTGCCCTGGCAATCTTCCTTGGTTTTATTGTCCTTTTGCGTTATATCCACCACCGTGAGCGTATGGCCTTAATTACTCAAGGTATTAATCCTAACGATGGACGCAGGCAACGACGTAGCCGAGGAATTCTGCGTGCAGGCTTGATCACTATGATGGTAGGGCTCTCACTCACGATCGGACTCTACCCCCTGGGCTTCGTCCTACCAAGCAATTTTACCGCCACTCCGTTTCACCTTGGTCCCTGGCTACTGCCCGGACTCATTCCATTTGGTGTCGGCCTCGCACTCACCTGCAGCTATTATATGGAACAGAACACACAGAGCGAGGAGCCTGAAAAGCCAAAAGTCATCTCCATTGATGAACGCAGGAAGAAAGAGCCACGTGAATAATAGTTATGGTAACAGCCAGAGCTATTGAGCTCGGCTCAGTAGTGTTTTGGTGCCAGACGGAAGAAAAGAAAAATAGATTCCGGGAAAATCCTGATTCTTCCAAAAAACTATTGACAGAAAAGCAGGTCAATGATATCATCTCTCTTGCGCCCGACAGAACGACTGAAGGCGCAGATAAAGCGCAAGCAAACGAACTTGAACAACTGAAGAGTGGTAAGGAAACAAAAGAACATATAGCCAGTCAAGACTTTGATAAGCTTGTCATTACATGAATCGTAAATCTCTGAGAGATTTGCATATATAAAATTGGATGGCGAGTTTGATCCTGGCTCAGGATAAACGCTGGCGGCGTGCCTAA
>CAXTXB010000428.1:0-3598 GCA_964247965.1 uncultured Dictyobacter sp.
GCTATCCTGGGTATACTATAATTCTAGAATCCCTGGCATCCCCGATAGGTTGCTTGCACAGCAAGGCGAGGGCATTGGGCATACGAAGAAACAGATTTCGATTTTTACATAAAGATGGGGGACTGGTATTTTGATGGAAGAACGCGTCGAGGACGAATATCGAGAAGGACAGGATCATTTAGGGATGCCGGTGGTCACGAATGGGGCGCTGGATAATGTGATTACGGCGGTTCATGCAGTTCATGGCTTGACGTTGTTGCGCGACTTGCTGACGAGCGCGGCGGGTCAGGCGGTTCTGCATCTACTTGAGAATCTGACGGTTGCAACTCCTGATCCGGTGACGCTGGCAAACGCGTATAGTGCGGCATTTCAGCAGTTGGCGCTGGCGGCACAGGTTGATGCGACGCCGGAGCTTTCCGATGCTTGGCAGGCACATCTAGCTGCGCGTTTAATTGATGCTGGAAATCTATGGAGCAGCCAGGTTGAGCGCGTTGGCTCGGCCAATATTTCATCGACGTTGCGCGCCCAGGGCCGCCGCGATCTGCGGGCGGTGCAGCGGATCTTTAGCCTGGATGCTCAGACGCTCTGGCGCTTGACGAGCGCGGCGGTGACTCCATCTATGCCGATTCTGCGCAACGCCTGGGTGCCCTGGAATGATCTGATGCCCGATGTCGAGGAGACGCGGACGACGATGCGGGCGGCGTTGGCGAGGCAGATTGCGGCGAGCGACGATTGGGCAGATCTGGTGACGCCTCTGGAAGAGTACTGGTCTCGCTACGGCACGGGCTCTCTGGCACGCTATTCCGTTCTGCGCTGGCAGGGCACAGAGCGCCGCCTGGAGGGGATTCAGCATCCCGATAGCATCCAACTCAGCAGCCTGATTGGACATGAGCGCCAGCAGTCCCGCCTGCGCTCCAATATCGAGCGTTTTATCGCTGGCCTGCCTGCACACGATATCTTGCTCTATGGACCTCCGGGAACGGGCAAGTCTTCAACGGTCAAGGCTCTCGCCAATACTTACGCCGAGCAGGGACTCTGCCTGCTTGAGATCGCCAAGGAGCACATCGTGGACCTGCCGTATCTTGCTAATCAGTTGCGCGACCGTGCTCCGCGCTACCTGATCTTCATCGATGACCTCTCATTTGAGGAGCACGAAACGGCGTATAAAGTGCTTAAAGTCCTGCTTGAAGGCACAGCCGAGGCGCGTCCCGCCAACATGCTCATCTGCGCCACCTCGAATCGCATCAACATCATTCGCGAAAACTTCAAGGATCGTGGCCAACCCACCGAGGATCTCAACTGGCGCGACACAATGGACGAGAAGCAATCTCTGGCCCACCGCTTCGGTCTGCGCGTAACATTCGCAACGCCCGACCAGCAACAATATTTGCACATCGTACGCGGGCTTGCACGTCAGCGCGGACTGGATGTCCCCGATGAGCTGTTGCAAGAGCGTGCCCTACAATGGGAGCGCCAGCACGTTGGCCGCTCCGGCCGCGTCGCCCGCCAGTTTGTAGACGATCTAGAGGCCGACCTGAAATACACTTCCATTCCAGAAACCGTCCCTCACCTCGCGTAACAACCCGCTCTCATACGCTCCCATGAGATCTTATGAGAGCACGCGCTCAGACTTGAATCCTTTTGTCTTGGAAGAGGCGTTTTAGGAACCTTCTGGTCTGCGTTCATTGACAGGACGGACGACATTGTATAGAATGGACACATGGCGCTGAAACGAATGGACAACGTCGGCATCGTGGTGGAATCTCTCGATGCCGCTATCTCTTTTTTCGCTGAGCTCGGCCTCGAGCTCGAAGGGCGAGCCATGGTAGAAGGCGAGTGGGCAGGGCGCGTCACTGGACTGGGCGACCAGCGCGTTGAGATCGCCATGATGCGCACGCCAGACGGCCACAGCCGGCTCGAGCTCTCGCGATTTATCACGCCTCCTGTGGTCGCCGATCACCGGAACGTCCCAGTTAACGCTCTGGGCTACCTACGCGTCATGTTTGCCGTGGACAACATCGACGATACGCTCGTCCGGCTCCGCAAGCACGGCGCAGAGCTTGTCAGCAGCGAAGTGATCCAGTACCAAGACGCATATCGGCTCTGCTACATCCGCGGACCTGAAGGACTTCTCATCGGGCTGGCCCAAGAACTCGGCTGAGTCGTCGCGGTTTTGTCTAGGAACGCGTGTACCAATGTCCAGGATTGAGGGCAATGTTCCACATTTGCGGGCCAAATTCACCCACTTCGTAGGGTATTTACCACTAAGCTCAGCATTTCGACGCGACGGTTATTATGAGGGTATGGTGTACGCGACGGTTACGCCTCCGTCGAGGGGAAACGCTGAGGCCGTCACGTACCCGGCATCGTCGCTGGCCAGGAACGCCACGGTGCCGGCGACCTCCCGGACACTGCCGAAGCGCCCCATGGGTATGTGGATAAGGCGTTGCGGGGTCAGTTTTGGATCTTTGTCGAAGAGACCACGCAGCCGCGGCGTCTCAATAGGGCCAATGCAGAGGGCGTTCACCCGAACACCGCGACGGGCCAAATTGATGCCCAGATCCCGCGACAATGCAATAACACCGGCCCTCGCCGCACTGTAGGCCATCTGCGCGGTCGCCGCGCCCATCACAGCCAGGAAGGAGGCGGTGTTGATGACTGAGCCCCCCGCCGGATCATTGTCCAGGAGGTGCGGAATCCCGTGCTTGCAGCACAGGAAGACGCTCGTCAGGTTCGCCGCCTGGACCCGCTCCCATGTCTCCAGCGTGATGTTGAGCGCCGAGCCATCGTCGGCTGTGACCATACCGGCGTTATTGAACAGCACATCAATCCGACCGAACTCCTCCCGCACGCGTGCGTACACCCCCTGTACCTGGGCCTCATCGGTCAGGTCAGCCTGCAACGAGAGCTCGCCGACCGAGTGCTCAAGCAAGTCAACCCCCACCACTCGCGCACCCTCGCTCGCCAGCCGCTCAGCGGTCGCCTCGCCGATCCCTCCGGCTGCGCCCGTGACCACGCACACCTTGTTGGCAAGTCGGCTTAACGTACCATTATTAGGCATGTCCAGATTTCCTTTAGATCCGATCGTTTCGCTCATATGTATCAATCCTCCTACACAAGTTGATATTCTACAACATGACGTTCACGTCATGTTGCGAGTAAAAAAATACTGTTATCGCTGGCATCTAAATATTACGTTTACGTCATGTTGATACCATACGATCTTTACGAAGTATTGTCAAGGGCTTATTTCATCTTGCTTGCTCGAATCAAAGAGAGGTTGTGACCAAAAATGCCTCTAGATCATTTTCTTTCTCTTGCGTCCATAATCCCGCTGCGCGCCACAGAACGTTCCCGTCCCCGTCTACAAGCAACGTATAAATCTGGTCTTCATCAGAAATCTCCAGTGCTCGCTTAAAGGATTCTTTGTCGATGTAGAGGGTCACGGTGGACGCCCGCGCGCCGCGATCGGGAATGCCTGAGCGCATACCGTTATCGATATACCACTGAAAAACAGGATTCATCGACGAGATGGTCGGCAGCTCATAATAAGCAAGATCTACGTACTTCTGAGTCAAACGCTGTACCAGGGGTCCCC
>CAXTXB010000428.1:3608-4167 GCA_964247965.1 uncultured Dictyobacter sp.
ATTATAGATGCCCGGCGTCATCCTTTTGAGCACCTTTCATTTCCATCTCTGCTTTTCTCACAAGTTTATCACTTTAGAAAGTTTCGAGCTTGACAAACTGAAGTAAGAACATACATAACTTTATCAGGTCTAGAAAGGAAAGAAGAGATGTTTAAAAGATCACAAGTTGTGCCTGAACAGTCCTTAGAGGATCAGCCGGGAGATCGGCGACAGTATTTACCGGCCTCAAGCCTTCTTACATGGTTGGCGGCTAGCTCTTTCGCCGCACTATTAGGCTTCTCACGCCTCTCCTACGGCCTCTTGTTGCCCGCCCTACGCGCAGATCTTGGTGGATCATACAGCATCTATGGAGTTTTAAGTACGCTCAATTTTGTCGGCTATCTGCTTGGCACATTGGTAACACCTATTCTCCTGGTACGCATCCGCAATCGCATCACACTCAATACATTTGCTATGCTCGCAATGAGCTTCGCGCTTCTCGCTTCTGCATCGAGCCTGAATGTTTGGCAATTGGGTGTCTGGCGCTTGTTGATTGGCTTCTTTTCTGCGATCGCGACGG
>CAXTXB010000428.1:4177-5387 GCA_964247965.1 uncultured Dictyobacter sp.
GTGTTGACCATGACGCTGACCCTGGAGTGTATTCTGCCAGCAGAGCGGGGCAAGGCATCGGGCCTGGTCTGGCTCGGTGGCGCGCTGGGTATCCTGCTCTCTGGCTTGATCACGCCTCCCATTATCGGCGCGGGCGCTTCATCGGGCTGGCGCGTTGTCTGGATCGTCATGGCTCTGCTGAGTATTGCTTCTGCCGTGGGCTTCCATATGAGTAGACGCCGGGCAAATTCTCCTCTTGCCCGGCTTCCAGATCAAACGGAACGGATGACGACAGGCTCTCAACAAAGGATCTGGATCACACTGCGACCTATGTTTCAGCCGCACCGCCTGTTATTTCTAGTCCTATCCTACTTCTGCTTCGGCTGCGGCTATATCATCTACTTTACCTTTTTCATCTCGCTGTTAGCACAACAGGGCGTGCCGACGCAAAATGCTGGTTTCGTCTGGGCTGCGATCGGCCTTACAGGCGCTATTAGTGGTTGGATTTGGGGCAATCTGATTGACCGCTGGCCTACAGGCTATACCCTTGCCGTACCTCTGGCTCTAGGTGCGTTGGGCTCACTGACCGTGCTCACAGATAACCTGCTCTGGGAAGCGGCCGGAGCAGCCCTTATCGGCCTGGCTGCCTTTATCGCGCCGCCCCTCATCGTCACAGCTCTACTCAAAAGGGCCGTATCAGATGCTGAGTACGCGACCAATTTCAGTGCCCTGACCGCGCTCTTCGCAACCGGTCAGATTCTTGGCCCACTCGTTGCAGGCCTGATCATAGAGAGAAATGGGCTGGCGGCTGGCACTGCGACCAGCGCGCTTGTGCTCGCGCTCGGCGCTCTCTTCGCCTTCCTCTACGCGGTGGCACAACGTCAATTACAGATATAAACTATCAGGATGTGCCTGAATATAATTTTAGCAAGATCGCTTCCACTTCTATGATGTCGGGAGAGAATGTACTGGAGAAATGACAAGTTTAAGTCACAAATACGACATTTTTTGAAGGAGACTTTATGGCCACAATTACCGATGATTTTATGCGACAAATGCTGACTACAACCAGAAGTTATTGCATCGTTATTTTGAAGGCCGGACCAAACCAGCAGATGGAGGGTGTCGATAAGATTGTTTGGGAGCATGGACGTAGAAATTTTGCGCTGCGTGCAGATGGGCTGCTGTCTATTGTCTGCCCCGTCTCTGATGGAAGCGATGTAGACGGTAT
>CAXTXB010000429.1:0-1614 GCA_964247965.1 uncultured Dictyobacter sp.
GCCTCTTTGCGATCCATGTAGAGTGTTGGATCGAAGTTCTTTAGTTCAGCTCCGAACTGGACCTTGTGCTGGCTGGTATCAAAGCCTGTGATCGGGCCAATCCCTGATTTTCCCGCGCATAGGCCTTCCCATGATGTCGCAACATCGTTGCCCAGGGCTGTGACCAGCCCCAATCCTGTCACCACGACCCGTGGCGGTTTCTGTTCTTGCATCTATTT
This sequence comes from uncultured Dictyobacter sp., assembly GCA_964247965.1. Taxonomy (GTDB): domain Bacteria; phylum Chloroflexota; class Ktedonobacteria; order Ktedonobacterales; family Ktedonobacteraceae; genus Dictyobacter. The sequence continues at coordinate 219 of CAXTXB010000429.1, forward strand.
TACCCAATACCTATTCTTAATTTTCATCGTTTTTTGTAAGTTGTAGTTCCGTCTCTATATAATGACGAAGATGGGCGGCGGCCCGTCGCATATGCGCGGCATCCCCGTATAATTTGCTCAACATAACTGCGCCTTCTAATGTGGAGATCATCACGCTCGTGACGGTCTCGATATCGATCTCGGGGCGGATCTCATGGCGCTCGATGCCCTTTGTGAGGATGCGTTGGATGGTGCCGCGCCATTCGTCCATGGCGCTACATGCACGTGCGCGCAAGACGGGATACGCGTCGTCCGCTTCGATGGCTGTGTTGAGCACAGGGCAGCCGCCAGCAATGGGTGGATCCTCAATCAACTCCTGGAAGGCGGCGATAATCGCTTGCAGACGGTCAACAGCGTGTCGTTTGTCGGCCAGCAGAAGTCGTACGCGCTGCTGTATCTTCGCAAAGGAGTAGTCGAAGGCTTCGAGCGCGAGTTGCTCTTTATTCTGGAAATGATTGTAGATGCCCCCCTTCTCCAGTCCCGTTGCATTCATGATCGCGGAGAGTGATGAGCCAAAGTAGCCCTGCTGATTAAATAGTGGTGCGGATCGTTCGAGTATCATTTCACGTGTACGGCTGCCTTTACCCATCTTGTCTCTCCTTCTCTATTCTTGATGTACAAGGATAGAGCTAGTATATACTGCATGTCGGATTATCCTACTATACTTTATGTGTGGAACAAAATACAAGGTATTGCTCTCGCATAGCTCACCTGGGGTGACTGAGCTGCGCGTAGCGACACTCCCTTGCGGTGGTCGTGGGAGGCGAGCATTGAGATCAGGCACCACGACCACCGCAAGGGACACCAACTCCAACGTATCCATAGATCACCCAGCTTCCCTTTTCGAGCGATTCCATGTGAATATGTTGGAGTCGATGCGCAAGGGATGGTCGCTACGCGCAGCAAGCCTCCCGCATAGTGAACCTACTATGGTCGGAACAAAATACAAGTGGTAGTGCTATGCGCGTAGAGCTTGCCCTGCTCGTCGGTGACGCGTGCCTCTGCTGTGGCTGTGCGTCCACCTACATAAATAACCTTGCCTTCGCAATAGACCATTCCCGTTTTACTTGTCATGGCACGTATATAGTTGACCTTTATTTCAAGTGTAGTGTAACCAGCACCAACAGGCAGAGTTGTATGGACTGCACAGCCCATCGCAGAATCCAGCAAGGTTGCGATCACTCCCCCGTGTACCGTGCCCAGTGGGTTGTACTGATACTCAGCCGCCTCGGCCGTAAAGACAACCCTTCCCTCCTCTACCTCAGTCACTCCAAAGCCCATCAGGATCGTGATGGGTGGTGGCGGCACCTCGCCAGCCTGCATCGCCTTGAGATATTCTAGCCCACTCATTTTCTTG
>CAXTXB010000429.1:1624-5384 GCA_964247965.1 uncultured Dictyobacter sp.
CTTTTCTCCAACCCGATCGCCGGGTCCTGCCAGCTAATCGTTCTCGTGCGTTCTGACTGTTGCTCACCCATAAATATTTCCTCTCGTTTCGTTTTGACTGCTCGCTCAGTTATTTCAAGCTATATTGTGTAAAATCATTCTGTAAAAAGACCAGTCGGTCTTTTTACAGAGTACTTGCCCCGAGGTATGTTTGTCAAGATGAAAAGAAGAGGCCCAGGGCGCGCGAATGACAAGGGAGAGCGCACGCTGACAACAGGGACAGGCTGCGGTCGCTATGCAAAATTGAGGGAACTACTTGACAGTACGCTATTTATCCTGCATACTGTTCTAAAGGTAGAACTGATTGTTCTGAGGATGGAACTTTTAGCGTGGGTGAAAGGAAAGGCTTATTATTTTGTAGAGTAACAGGAGAAAACTTCTTCTTTTGTTCAGTCAGGCATAATGTAGATTTCCTGCTGAGTCTTTAGCTTTGACGAGTGTGGAGCTGAAGCACCGGACATTTTTCAATGTTGAAAAGACGCATGCTGGCGATAAGAGGAATACATTTTCCTCATTGTACAGATAGTCGTCGAAAGGAGTATCTCATGGCGTCCGAAACTGGCAATACCTCATTTCCGCTCTCGGGCAACGCAACACGTAGTACGGCTGCTGCCGTGATTGCTCGCCAGGACCGCATTCCTATCTGGTCACTCTCCTATCTTTTTATCGGTATCATCGGTATCGGCTACCTCTTCACATTCTTCGACATCTTTGACATCAACGTCTCATTCATTCAGACGTGTATCGCGCTAGTTCCTGGCTGCACGCCACCGACGTCTGCCAACTACCTGGGGCTTCCACTTCTGCTGAACTTGCTTGGTTATGTCGTTGGCGCGCTCATTCTCAGTCCGCTGGGAGATCGCTATGGACGCAGGGATATCCTGCTCATCACGCTTGTTCTGACCGGCATCGGGTCGCTCTATAATGCCTTTGTCGGAGACTATACAAACTTCGTCATTGCCCGCGTCATCACCGGCATCGGCATCGGTGCAGACCTGGCTTTGGTGAACACCTATATCAATGAGGTCGCGCCCAGCGGAGGTCGCGCCAGGTACGCCTCACTCATCTTTATTATGTCGTCTCTAGGCTCCGTCCTTGGTATCTGGCTCGGACTCATTCTCACAACATCCGCAGAACCCTTGCCGCTCGGCCTGCCCTTTGCAGTTGCCGGACCTGGCTTCGAGATCGGCTGGCGGCTGATGTATGGGATCGGCGCGCTGCTGGCGCTCGTTGGTCTTTTGCTGCGTTTCCGGCTGCCGGAATCGCCGCGCTGGCTTATCTCGCGCGGCCGCGTAGATGAGGCCGATCAGATCGTAACCGCAATGGAGCAACGGGCGCGCACTCGCGTTCCCAACTTGCCACCAGTCGGATCGGAGCTGCACGTTCAGGTTGGCGAGGCCAAAGCTTCATACATTGAGATTTTGAGTAATCCCATCTATCTCCGCCGCACCGTCCTGCTGCTCCTCGTCTGGTTTATCGGCCTGATCACCGTCTACGCCATCGCCGCCGGTCTCACAACCGTCCTGGCGGGCCTGGGCTATCCACCGCCCGAAGCCGGGCTCATCTCGGCCGTTGGCACAGTTGGCTTCCTCGTAGTCGCCTTCTTTGACTATGCCTAAAGCGAACGCCTGGAGCGCAAGCGCTGGCTGCCCATCGCCGCACTTCTCACGCTCATCGGCGGCCTGCTCATCGCCTTCGGTGGCGCGAACAACTTCGCGCTGGCCGCAATTGGATCAATCATCCTCTTCGTCGGCTTCAACCTCTGGATTCCCATGTCATATGCCTGGACTGCCGAGTGCTATCCCACCCGTGCACGCGCCACCGGTTTCGCATTGGTTGACGGTGTCGGCCATATCGGCGGAGGAGTGGGCATCATCGTCATTGCTCCGCTCATCCCAACCATTGGACCCGTCGTCACCTTTCTTATCATCGGCGGCTGCCTCGTCGTCGCCGCAGCCATCGCCCAGTTCGGCCCTTCAACCCGTACGCAGCGTCTGGATGAGGTCTCGCCGTAGTTGCTAGCTAAAAATATACTCAATTTTTGATTGTTCTACGCATCTTACATTTCCCGACACTTTTACGCTAAGCGTAAAAGTGTCGGGAAATGTAAGATGCGTAGAACAATCAAAAATTGAGTATAAAGCGGCTTACAAGCCGATCTTCTCGTCTCGCAATACCTTTCTCGACGTCTTCCATAGGGAGATGCCACATATACTACTGATGCACAAGCACAACAGAAGCAGGCCCGCACCTGGCTGAAGGGTATAGAGCATCCCATCTTTTGTTATGGTAGCAGAGCTCAGGATAGCATCCAGGAGCAGACACCAGATCACACCGAGGAGAGAGGCAAGACTACTCCACAGAAAGAGCCTTGGATGCACATGTCGCAGGAGGCTAATGAATAGATAGTGATAGTATGAATAGTCCAAACTTTCATAGTAGAAAGATGATAATAGGATATGCTAGAGATTGTCAATAGAAGATGGAGATGTTTATGAGCCAGCCTCTCGATGGTATCCGTATTCTCGGTTTATCCCGCCTCTTGCCGGGTGGGTACGCATCTCAGATGATGGCAGATTTTGGGGCGGATGTGATTAAGATAGAGGAGCCGGGTGTGGGGGATTATTCTCGCTCGATGCCTCCTTTTGGCCCTGGCGGGCTCGGCCTGGCCTACCTCGCAGTTAACCGCAACAAGCGCAGTGTGACACTAAATCTGAAGTTGGAGCAGGGCCGGGCTATATTTTGTACACTGGTGAAGCGGGCCGATGTCGTCTTAGAGAGCTATCGACCGGGGGTGTTAGAGCGTCTGGGCCTGGGCTACGAGTCTCTGAAGGAGATCAATCCCAGGATCATTTATTGCGCGATCAGCGGCTATGGGCAGGATGGTCCTTATAAGCTGAGGGCCGGGCACGATTTGAATTATGTCGGCTATGCCGGCTTGCTCTCCCACAACATTGGACCCAATGGTGAGCCTGTGATGCCCGCGACCCAGTTCGGGGATCTGGCGGGTGGCAGTTTCATGGCGGTAATAGGTATTCTCACCGCGCTGCTGGGGCGGGCGCAGGCGGGCCAGGGCCGTCTGGTCGATGTCTCGATGACCGAGGGGGCGATGGCGCTACTGCCTCTCTTCACCTCGGCGTATCTCAACACTGGCGTAGCTCCCCAGCCTGGTCGCTCCGCCCTGGATGGTGGGCTCCCCTGCTACAACATCTACGAGACGAGCGACGGGAAATACGTCACGCTGGCAGCCCTGGAGCCAAAGTTCTGGCAAACCTTTTGTACGCGTATCGGCCATCTCGAACTGTTACCCTTCCATACTCCTGTCAATGATGCCGCCCGCGACGAGGCCATGCAGGCCTTACAAGCCGTTTTTAAAACGAAGACGCGTGACGAGTGGGTCGGCGAGTTGGCCGAAATGGACGCTTGCCTGGGACCAGTCTATAGCATCGATGAAGCTTTGAACGATCCACAAGCTCAGTCTCGTGGCATCACTGATGGCGGTGATAGTCCGCGTTCATTGCCGACTTTTCCTCGTATCTCAGAGGTGGAGCAGGAGCAACGCTATGCTCCACCCCAACTGGGCGAGCATACCACTAACGTTTTGCAAGATGCCGGTTACAGCGTCACCGACATCGAACGCTTTAAAGCAGAGGGCGTAATTTAAGGTAGAAAGCAGTGCTTGCTCTTAAATCTGCGCCTTCTTTATGAATGAGTATACATG
>CAXTXB010000430.1:0-226 GCA_964247965.1 uncultured Dictyobacter sp.
CCATTATATATCTTAATTTGGCGTACTAACAAGGGGTATTTGCGCTTGTGCTTTGCCTATTGGCTGCTCCAGCATATACTCATCCCATGCTTTGATGGGAAGCGTATCCAGGTCTTTCTTGACTAATGCGTTTAGAAAGAGCCGCATCTGCTTGATTTTGGTGAAGAGTGGGATATTGCTATCTATAGCCAGCCGCCGCATAACGTAGTTTTCGTCAAAGTCTTTT
>CAXTXB010000430.1:236-5355 GCA_964247965.1 uncultured Dictyobacter sp.
GTTCCTCTACTCCATGCAGCAGTGTGGCTTCCAGTCCATGCTCGTGCAGAAATTGCCACGTCTCTTTTGGAGCATAGAGTGGTAAGCTCAGAGCTTTTAATTGCGGCAGGCTCTGTTCTAGCGCTGCGTGCTTTTCCTCGCCTTGCATACTGATGAATATGCCTTTACGTGGAATATTGCCCCCAGTGGCGAGGATGGCTTTGAGATAGGCCTCCTCGATGTCTTCGCCGAAGCAGGCGACTTCACCTGTGGATGACATCTCGACGCTGAGAATCGGGTCAGCGTTGGTGAGGCGGGAGAACGAGAACTGTGGTGCCTTGATGGCCACAAAATGTAGCTCAGGTATCTCTATGCCTGCAACGTTGGCTTTAAAAATTGTTTCGATAAACAGGTCTATGAAGTTGATGCCAGTGACCTTCGAGATGAAGGGGAAGGTGCGCGAGGCGCGCAGGTTGGTTTCGATGACGTAGACCTGCCCGTCCTTGGCAAGGAACTGAATATTGACCGGCCCGGTGATTTCGAGTGCCTGCACGATCTTGCGCCCGATCTCTGTGATTTTCTGCTGAATCACCCCTGCGATGCTTTGTGGTGGTAGAACGATTGTGGCATCGCCAGAGTGTACACCCGCGTTCTCGATATGCTCCGAGATGACGCAAGCTTTGACCTGACCGTTTTGCGCCACGGCGTCGAATTCGATTTCGCGTGCGTACTCGAAGAACTTTGAGACGGTGACGGGATGCTCTGGTGAGAGCACGGCGGCTTGCTGGGCATAGTAGGCCAGCTCTTCCGGTGTGTCGCAGATCTTCATTGCACTACCAGAGAGCACATAGGATGGCCGCACCAGGACGGGATAGCTAACATCATCAGCGAAGGCGGCCAGCTCTTCGAGTGTTGTGAAGCTGTTCCACGTTGGTTGCTTGATGTCGAGCGTGTCGAGCAACTGTGAGAAGGTATCCCGGTTCTCTGCCCGGTCGATGTTTGAAGCCCTGGTGCCAAGCAAGCGACAACCATATTTACGCAACGCCTGCGCGCGATTATTTGGCGTCTGACCGCCAACTGAGACGATTAGACCATATGGATTTTCGAAGTCATAGATGTCGGCGATGCGTTCGAAGCTGAGCTCTTCGAAGTAGAGCCGATCTGATACATCGTAGTCTGTGGATACTGTTTCGGGATTGCAGTTGATGATGACCGACTGCTTGCCCTGTTTTCTAAGTGCTTCGACTGTGCTGACGCTGGTCCAATCAAATTCAACTGAGGAGCCGATATGATATGGACCCGAACCCAGTACGATCACGCCGTTGTCTGCACTCGGCTTGATATCGTAGTGGCTGGCGTTATAACTCAGATAGAGATAGTTGGTCTCCGATGGAAACTCGGCGCTGAGGGTGTCGATCTGGAGTATAGCGGGTAGTACCCCTGCTTGTTTGCGCAGTGTACGTATCTCTAGCTCGTCCTTGCTTGTGAGTTCTGCGATGCGCTTATCTGAGACGCCGCTTTGTTTTAGCTCCCATAGCTGGCCTGCCGTTAGCTCACTCTGAGCGTCCAGAGTCTGTTCTATTTCGACTATGCTTTTGAGTCGCTGTAGAAACCAGGGGTCGATTCCTGTAATCTGATAGATCTCGTGGATGTCCTGACCGGCTTGCAGGGCTTTGGCGATGGCAAAAGCTCTTTTTGGCGTTGGTGTGTGAAGATATTTCTTTACTTCATCCTCAGAGGAGAAGTAGTTGTCGGGTGGCACTGCGCCTTCGATATTCTTTTCGAGCATGCGCAGAGCCTTTTGGTAGGCTTCTTCGAATGTGCGTCCAATACCCATGACCTCGCCCACTGATTTCATTCCCGTGCCGATCATTTCGTCTGCGCCCTTGAATTTCTCTATGTCCCAGCGCGGTATCTTGACGACGAGGTAGTCGAGGCTTGGCTCAAAGCAGGCCTGGGTGACTCCGGTGACCTTGTTGGGTATCTGGATAAGCCCATAGCCTAGCGCTAGCTTGGCGGCGACATAGGCCAGAGGATAGCCAGTGACCTTGCTGGCCAGGGCCGAACTGCGCGATAGGCGTGCGTTGACTTCGATGACATAATATTCTGCTGTAACCGGGTTGAGTGCGTATTGGACGTTGCATTCTCCGACGATGCCCAGGCTGCGGACGATGGCTATCGATGCCGCCCGCAGCTTATGATATTCGTCATTGGTCAGAGTCTGGCTGGGGGCGACGACGATGGATTCTCCTGTGTGGATGCCCAGCGGGTCCATATTCTCCATATTGCAGATGGTGATACAGTTATCGTGCCGATCGCGTACTACCTCATATTCGATCTCTTTGTAATGATGCAAGTATTGCTCGACGAGGACCTGGGGTGCGAAGGAGAACGCGTGGCTGACGATGCGCTCTAGCTGTTCTCGATTCTGTGCAATACCCGATCCCTGCCCGCCAAGGGCAAAGCCGGCGCGTACCATGACTGGAAAACCTATCTGCTCTCCCAGCGCCAGTGCATCCTTCAGGGTGGTCGCGCTCTGGCTGCGCGGCGTGGGAATCTTGATGCTGTGCAGGTGTTCTGCAAACTTCTGGCGGTCTTCGGTAAGTATAATGGCCGAGATGGGTGTGCCTAATATAGCAACGTTATGCTTTGCGAGGATACCCTGCTCGTGGAGTTCGATGCCACAGTTGAGCGCGGTCTGCCCGCCGAATGCGAGTAGGATGCCGTCTGGCTTTTCGCGCTCGATGATCTTCTCGACAAAGTAAGTTGTGATGGGCAGGAAGTAGATGCGGTCGGCGAGCATCTGCGAGGTCTGGATGGTCGCGATGTTTGGATTGACCAGGATGGTCTGCACTCCCTCTTCTTTGAGCGCTTTGAGCGCCTGTGAGCCGGAATAATCGAATTCGCCGGCCTGCCCAATCTTGAGCGCTCCAGACCCCAGAATGAGAATTTTTCGTCTGTTTTCCATTAGATCATCTCCAAAAAGTAGTCAAAGACCCATTCGGTGTCCACAGGACCAGGAGCCGCTTCAGGGTGAAATTGGACTGACAAAAATGGCTGAGAATGGTGTTTGATGCCTTCGTTGCTTCCATCATTTGCGTTGGTGAACCAGGGCTGGAAGCCATCTGGAATTTCGCCGACCGCGAAGCCATGATTCTGGGTGGTGATATAGCAGCGTTGGGTACTCTGCATGATGCATGGCTGATTCTGGCTGCGATGCCCAAATTTCATTTTATAGGTGTCGCCGCCCGCAGCAAGGGTGAGCAATTGATTGCCCATGCAGATTCCAAGCGTTGGGATTTTGTTCTCCAGGGCAGTGCGTATGGTCTGAATGGTGCTAGTGGCGAACTTGGGGTTGCCTGGTCCGTTAGAGATGATGATGCCATCAAAGTGAAAATCGTTGTGCTCGGCATGCTCGGCATGCGTGGTAAACAGATTCCAATCCCAGGGTACAGTCACTACTTCAACATCGCGCTTGAGCAGGCAGCGCACTATATTCCGCTTGGCTCCGCAATCAATCAGGGCGATAGTTTTCTCGCCGTGTCCCGCCTTGCTAACCTGCTTTGTCGAGACGTGCTGAATCAGATTCTCCTCATCGGGATTGTAAAATGGAATGTCGCTACCAAACGTGATCTTCCCAAGCATCGCCCCATGATCGCGAATGTGTTGTGTGAGCAGGCGGGTATCTTTGATCTCCAGGGCGGGAATTTTTTCTTGCTGTAACCATGTACTGAGTGTCATTCGGCTCTGCGCGTGGAAGGGAGTATCAATATAGTCTGAAACGATTAAGCCTGAAATGTGTATGTGCTCGTCTTCCCAGAACTTTTTTTCTGGTACTCCGTAGTTTCCCGTTAATGGATAGGTCAGTACCAGCAACTGTCCACTGAACGATGCGTCCGTAATGGCCTCTGGATAGCCAACCATACCCGTGCTGAAGACAACCTCTCCAGCCTTTCCTTCCTCGTAGCCGAACGACTTCCCTTCAAACCTGGTTCCATCCATAAGCGTCAGGGTGCCGTACCTGTCGTACCTGGTACGTCCCGTAATAAGCTGAGGATTGGATGTGACATGTGTCGTTTGCATACTGCTGCCCCTCTCTTCCTGACTATTTTGCCCTCTACTTCCTGGACCGTCGCCGACCATAAAAAGCAGGAACAAAGAAAAAGTTGGAATGTTATGGAGGGATGCAAGGCAAAAAAAATCTCGCCCCCTCCATGCGCTATGAAGGGACGAGAATAGTACCGCTGGAGCTATAACCCCATTCGTCTCTATACCCGTGGTGCCACCCTGATTGTCACTATCTGCTCTCTCTGCTCTTTCTCATCTTTTTTACAACATTGTATCAGAAATGACAGTGACCACTTTTTCTCTGGTTGTGCTACCGCGTGGGAACCACCCACCTGCCCTACTTGCCATCTTTTTTTACCCTTCACGTCCTCAGGGTGCTAGTATGCTAGCGTTACGTCCCTGAGCAGTTTAAGAGCTTGCGATGACTTTCTTCGGCCAGCCGCTCACGAATGCGTTCTGAGTACCCATCACCTTTCCGAACTCTCACCTTGCTTCGGATCGCTGTCGGCTGTAGCCCTCATACTTCTTTCGCTCAATGCGGGTCGTCCTATATTTTTTTGTCTGTTTGTTAGAGTACCATCCACCTCATAAAAAGTCAACGCTGCTTGCCACCAAATAAATGTGAGTTGTGTACTCTCTATTGATGACGATTATAGTAACTCCTTACATTTCCTTGTAAACAGAACTGGCATTTCTGCAAGAAATGATATTTAATATGTATGAGCATGTGACTATTCGATCATTCGCCCATTAGTATTCGTGGAGCTTTTCTGTAGCTTCTCACATTTGATGCATGGAAATTGCAAAAAAGCAAGCATAGAAATGAGAAGATTGGCTCGATTTAGAGAAAAAAAGAGCTCCAAATAGTTGTGTATGAATGATCTTGACAGAATAAATAGCATTATGTTATAAATTAGTATAGCAAAATGTTATGTCAGATGTGAAAATACCGTTACCTTTTACTACAATATTAAGGGGTGTTCTATGGTGGTCTTCCTGCTGGCTCTGATTGGATCCCTGATCGTGATGGGGATTCTTACTCTGGGGCGCCTGGGGTTTGGACGCCGCGAAG
>CAXTXB010000431.1:0-5078 GCA_964247965.1 uncultured Dictyobacter sp.
CCCCGACACCAACCCCCCACCCCCAAACACACCCCCCATGCTCCTCATTCTTGAAAAAATTTGGCATGAGTCATTCACAACATATTTTGTACCAGGTAGAGTAAATTTATATACTCGTCTTCTTCATCAGCCTGGTTACTCGATTGAAAGAAAGGCAATGGCGGCAATACCCAATGTTAAACCTACCAGTTGATATGTGCTGGTTTTTTCATGGTAGATGAAGAGTGCAATTATCACTCCGCCGATGGCAGTGAGAACGGCGAATAGTACTGTCCCTCTGCCAAGGCCTACGCCACTACGCAAGCTGAAAAGCCAGAAGATGTTCGTAACCACGAAACCCAGAATTGCAAGTACGGCAAAAAGTATCTTGCCATTGAGCGAGAACTGCTTGGCAAGCACGTCGGAAAGTAGCTCAAAAGCTACGACCAGAAGTAAAAAAAAGAGCCATCTAGGCGGGATCATACCCAATCATCCTTTTCTATAGTAAAAAATCCTTGCAAGCTACTTTAGAAGTGCAGAGTAAATATGCCTCCTCAGCCTCCTCTTCTCTCACGATCATATCCTACAACCACCGTATAGCAAGAACAGTGGTCGCAATAACGATAACAGGGAAATTATAACTTGTCAAGTGCCACTTTGATGGTTATACTATCAAAAAGAGCTTTCAACAGCTGACTATTAGAAATATTAGACGAATAAAAATATTAGATAGATAAGAGGAACGGGATGGATATGATGAGCAACACGATACGGTTTCGTGCGGCGCGCGAGGCCGATCTGGAGACGATAAACGAGATATTTTATCAGAACGAGGTGACCGGAAGGGATAATCCGCCGGCCTTGAGTGCAGTTCAAACCTACCCACATATTCTGCAGGCGGGAAAGATGGTGGTGGCGGAGCAAGATGGGAAGGTGCTGGGCTATGCGGGGGCCATTACACGCAGTAAAATTACCTTCCTCACCGACCTGTTTGTGAGACTAGGCCTGCAATCGGGACAGATCGGCCAACGACTCCTTGAGCTAGCTGTACCGCAGGACGGCCTGATCCATTGTACAGCGAGCTCAACTGACTTTCGTGCCCTCGCCCTCTACATTCGAGCGGGGATGCAGCCGCAGTGGCCCTTGTTAGTGCTGCGACTGGAGAAGCCTGCACGCGCTTCGTTTGAAGTCGGCCCCGAGATAGAGATCGGTGAGGCTGATCCCACCGACCCTGAACTGCTTGAATGGGACACGCGGATCAGTGGTCGTTCGCGGCCCGAGGACCTGCAGTTCTGGATGCGCGAGCAGCGGGGCGAGCCAATCTGGTTTCGCAAGCACGGGCAAGTTATTGGCTATGGATTCATCAGGCCCGGCGCGGGCAGCCTATGGTATCCACAAGCATGTATGATCGGGCCGCTCGGAGTGGAGCAGACGGAGGACGCGACCGCCTGTGTGCTGGCCGCAGTAAACCGAGCCTTACAGCAAGCGAACGTGATACGCATCGCCGTACCGGGACCGCATCCCTGCCTGGCCATACTGCTCGAAAGAGGCTTTCGCATCGTCTATGTCGATACCTTCGTCTCGGCCGCAAAAACACCTTTTTTTGACGCAACTTGCTTCATTCCCTCAGGAGAGGATATGCTTTAAGATCGTCATATAAAGTAATCTACAATGGCTCATCCCAAATTTTTGAAAGATGAGGAACATCATATGTTACAGGCTCCTTTTTCTGCCTCCGCAACAAAACGGAGCCTGTAACATATGATGTTCCTCATCTTTAAAAAATTTGGGATGAGCCATTCCTATTTATTTATCTTAAGCTGTGACAAATTCTTGTGCAAAGCGGTGGAGCACGCTCAGGTCGGTTGCGCTAGGGAGATCCATGATGATCTGCTGGAAGCCTAGAGCCTCGAACTGGGCGATGCGCTGGCGGATGGTGGCGGGACTGCCGACGAGGGAGGTCTCTTTTATGTCTTGTTTGAAGACTTCCGGAACGAGTGCCAGGGCCTCTTCGTCGCTGTCAGCTATAGAGCAGAATGCGCCGGTTGTGCGGTAGATGCTCTCGTAGTCGCGCCCAACGGTTTCGCAGTGTTGCTTGAGGACGGCCAACTTGTGCTCCAGTCCCTTCCAGTCGCCGCTCACGTTGCAGGCATCGCCGTACTGGGCCACGAGCTTCAATGTAACTTTCTCGCCGCCGCCGCCGATGAGAATGGGAATGTGAGGTTTCTGCACGCCCTTCGGCTGGTTGATTGCGCCGCGCACCTGGTAATATTTGCCTTCGAAGGTTGCTTCCTCCTGCTCCCACATGGCGCGAATGACCTGCAGAGCTTCCCTTAGCTGACGCAGCCGCTCGGGGGCATCGGGAAATGGATAGCCGTACGCTTTATATTCGTGCTCATACCAGCCCGCGCCAATGCCAAAATAGAGGCGGCCATGGCTCAACACGTCCAGCGTACTCGCCATCTTCGCCAATAGGGCTGGATTGCGATAGCTGTTGCAGGCAACTATCTGGCCGATGCGAATGCGTTTGGTATCGCGGGCCAGCGCGGCCAGCGATGTCCAGCACTCGAATGTCAGTTCCTGCGAGGGGACGGGAACGGTGTGAAAATGATCGACGAGCCAGACACCCTCGTATCCTGCCTCGTCGGCACCCTTAGCCACGTTGGTCATTGCCTCGTAAGCTTCAACAGGATCTTTGATGCCCACCAGGGTCATCTTCCAGCCATTGGGAAGAACAATACCGAATTTCATGCTGCACCTCTTTCATCAAAAAGATGATCATGGATTGAAATATCTGTATAGCACGCTCTATACTTCTCACCGCCTCTATAGACGGACAATTAACTGCCCACGTAGCGACCATCCCTCGCGGTTGTCGTCTCTCCTCATCGCGAGTTCGCACGCCTTCGGCCTGCTCATTCTTTTTCATGTCATGTATCTTTTTACACAATTCCGGGCAGTGCACAGAACTGTGTAAAAAGATAAGTAATACTCTTCTATTTCATTTTTTGCTTTTTCTCCACTTTTCGGTCGGAAAAGTGGAGAAAAAGCAAAAAATGAAAAGCGGAACGAGCGCCGAAGGCGCGAGAAGGCGGACACGATGGGTATCCGGCACTTTCTGAGAAGCGGTTACTTAATTATAAACTATCTACAGAACAAGTGGAAGATGAGCTAAGCGACAGGAACTTTCGATGCGCTCCCTTTGGCGTCTGTATTTCCGGTGTCTATACTGACCCCTTCGTCAAAACGTGCGCTAAGCAGAAAGGCTTTGTTCATTTGTGCGCCCTTGAGGTCGGCCCCACGCAGGTCTGCATTGTTGAGTTCGGCTTCCTGCAGGTTGGCGTTACTGAGGTTAGCGTTGCGTAGATCGGCTCCGCGTAAGTTGGTCATCTGAAGATTCGCGTCACTTAGATCTGCATTTCTCAGGTCTGCGTGACGTAAGTCTGCTTCTAACAGGTCTGCACCTTGCAGATTGGCACCTTGCAGGTTAGCCTCTGTAAGATCAGCTCGCTGCAAATTCATTCCTTGTAGATCGACGCCGGGGAGTTGGGCCTGGTGAAGATCTGGTTGGTAGGCCTGGACATCTGCGTAGGCTAGCCGCCACTTATTCCACACTACTTTGCCGGCCGAAAGGAGATCAAAGGGGTTCTGATAAGCCATAGAGTTCACTTCCTAACTATATATTTTCCACTATTGTAGACGGTTAACGTGTATGAACGCTTGCATCTTCCACCGCTTTGCCTCGCTCCCAGGCTGGCTCCACTTCCTCTCGCAGCGCTTCTTTATTGCTCATCCTTATTTCGTAGAGGTGGACCTCGCGCCCAAGCAGTAGCGTGAGATCACTGACGTATTGCCGATATGGAAGAATGAGCGAGTGGCTCTGATCCAACGTTTGATAATAGGCGCGCGTGGCAGGATTCTCCGATGCCCACCAATGGTTATCTCCATAGCCATCAAGGACATCCATCAACTCATGATAGGTCGTGGTCTCGACTGGAATATTTTTCTGTTTCAAGTAGTCCGCATTATTCATGCTCGTTGCTCTCTCTTTCCTCGGCGCTCAGTTCTGAGATCCGAAAAACCCGATCCGCTGGACACTGTTTGGCAATTTGACCTCATGATAGTAATAGAAATGAGGGGGGGCCGCCTCATCTTGCACTTCCTGTGCCGGTAGTGCTGAGAAACCTTCAATTGCTCCAGTCCTGTCCGCGTACTCATGCGCCTGCCCGTCTGCTGCAATTACCGTATAATGAGTTGTGTAGGGAAACTGGATAAGAGGGCGGAAGAAGGTGATGGGAGCGCTCCCATCGAAAATCCTGGCTGTGTCAGAAGGGAACCATTCTCGCCAGGATGAATTCGAGAACGCGCCTCGTTGGAGGTCAAGGTAGCAGACGGCGTATTCAATGCCAGATACAGCCTCCGGCTTCTCCTCTGCGGCTCCGTAGATGATTTTGCTCATGTTTTTATTCAAGCCCCACGTTATAGAGGCTTCCTGCGCGTGTTCCCAGGTGTGCTGCCCATAGAGTAGGAGAGGTGTTCCCTGTTGATAGAGCGTCTGTGCTTCTTTTGACGAGACCTCTCTCCAGGTGGCAATCGGAACGGAGAAGTTGTAGCTCTTCTTAGTAGCTAGTAGCTCGGGCAGCTTTGATGTCGCCGACTGCAACGAGGGCAGAACGGGAAAGTCAACGAGCTGCTCCATCGCCTTCGTGAGGTCGGGAACTGAAAGTTCGCCGCCATTGCGCAATTGTGCATGATACGTTCTGTCAAGCAGCCACTGCTCACTGAGCTGCTCCGAAAAGGGGATGGTAGTTGTCATCAGTCTTCTCTCTCATCTCTCCATCGAAGAGCTGCCTCTTTCGATGAAGATAATCGTGATATTCAAACTACTTCGAAACACTTGACGGCGTAGTAGCAGCGGTAGGAGTATTCAACGCGTTGACATGCATGTAGGCGTCGGCACGTATGGCAAATGAACGCACAATACGATCATTAGGTCCCGGACCTCCGTCAAGAGACTTGCGCTCCCGAATTAAAAATACTTGTTCTGTAAGGGGCTGAACATAATAGCGATTTTTCATGATGGTTTCTATCTCCAATAC
>CAXTXB010000431.1:5088-5349 GCA_964247965.1 uncultured Dictyobacter sp.
CTCTAAAAGAATTTGTATTCCTTTGGATTTGTTTTATCGTCGTTTTTACCTGACATCCTACTTGCGTGCCTTCATAAACGGTTACGCATGTGCATTCCTCTAGACAGACCATCTTTAGAGGCAAAATATCAAGTCGGCATAATGACGAATGTGCCCGCAATGAATGTCTTCTTCCTCTGAAGGGAGTGAGAGTATGAACAATACCATCTAAAAATTATGCTCTCATATGAAGAGAGGTGAACATGAAGAGGTATGCATGGG
>CAXTXB010000432.1:0-5343 GCA_964247965.1 uncultured Dictyobacter sp.
TGTCGCGGCTTCGCCGCTCTTTACGAGTGCTATTAATCTTTTTACATTTTTTACACTTTTCTAATTTTACATTTTTCTATTTTTTGCGCGATGCTCAAAAAATAGAAAAATGTAAAATGAGAAAAGTGTAAAAAATGTAAAAAGTTTAAGAGGAAGAGGGCGTGCTGAAGGCGTGCGGATGGGCGAGCGAGGAGAGGTGCTCAGCACGATACAGATCAAACACTGTCTATAGCGTTATTTTACTCACTGTATATCCTTCTTCAATTCGCGCTCCACCATTTTTCCTCTCTAACTCTATACCTCTACTATAGCAAGAAGCGTAGTTAGCTCCTTTTATACAAGCACGTAAGCACACGAACGGAGAAATTTTATTATGTTTATCATTCCCGAAGCTTTTATCCGCAGAACCGTTGCATTTCATGAACAGAAGGGCCTGATGTGGCTCAACCGATTGCCGACCATTCTTGCCGATTGCGAACAGCGCTGGCACATCACTATCGCTGCTCCATTTGCTAACCTGACCTTCCACTATGTCGCGCCCGCTCGTCGTCACGATGGGACGCCCGTGGTCATAAAGGCCTGCTCGCCAACCAGCGAGTTCATTCAGGAAGTGGAGGCCCTGCAGCTCTTCGCGGGCTCCGGCGTGGTACGTCTGCTTGAGCACAACCTTGAAACTGAAGTGATGCTGCTTGAGCGCTTGCAGCCCGGTACTCTGCTCAGAAGCCTGGCCGACGATGAAAAGGCAACCTCGATCGCTGCAGGCGTGATGCGCGAGCTATGGCGACCAGCGCCAGCCATCCATCCCTTTCCCACGGTAGCCGATTGGAGCAAAGGTTTTGCGCGTCTGCGACAGTTCTATCAAGGTGGCAACGGACCATTCCCCGCCGATCTGCTGGCGGAGGCGGAATACCTCTTTGCAACACTGAGCGCATCGATGTCCAATCCGGTCCTGCTCCACGGTGACCTGCACCACGACAACATCCTGGCCGCCGAGCGCGCTCCCTGGCTCGCCATTGATCCAAAGGGGCTAATCGGCGAGCCTGCGTACGAGACCGGAGCATTGTTACGCAACCCACTACCCGAACTGCTCAACGCTCTCCATCCAACCCGCATCCTCGCCCGCCGCATAGACCAGCTCGCCGAAGAGCTCAGCATTGCTCGCGCTCGCATCCACGGCTGGGCCCTCGCGCAAGCCATCCTCTCCGCCTGGTGGAACATCGAAGATACCGGCAATTTCAACGATGCCGACCTCGCTTGCGCCCGCTTGCTAGCTAAGATAAAGGTTTAACGCTTGTTACGTTAAAGGCCAGGTAGCCTGTACAAGCACGACAATTGCTTCTATCAAAACACTCGCTGCTTTTGGGGTAGAGGTGCTACTATATAATATAGCGGAGAAAATCGCCCGCTTCTCAATTTCGTTTGTCTTTCCTCACAAAAGCAGATCAATCAGGAGGATACATGACAAAGGATGAGCATATTTATGGATTTTTCACGAAAAGGGATGGGCCTTTGGTCGCAGAGCAATTTTCTCAAACTCTGGACGGGTCGGACAATTTCTCTCTTAGGATCTGCGATTACAACCCTCGCACTTCCGCTAACAGCAATTACCATGCTACATGCAACGACTTTTCAGATGGGATTGCTCCTCGCTCTGAGCCAGGTACCTCAACTCCTCTTCGGCTTTGTTGTTGGGGCATGGGTCGATCGTTTGCGTCGTCTCTCTTTACTTCTCGTCTCTGACTTTGGACGAGCACTTCTTCTTGGTTTTATTCCCCTGTTGAGTTTTCTACATCTTTTAAGGATTGAAGTGCTTTACCTGGTGAGCTTTTCCGTGGGCATACTCACAGTAGTCTTTACCATCGCTTCAACGTCTTTTCTCCCTTCGCTTATTGAGCGCAAGCATCTTGTTGAAGGGAACAGTGCTCTTCAGTTGAGTCAATCTGCTGCGCAAATCGTCGGCCCCAATCTAGCAGGCGTGCTTATTCAACTAGTGACAGCTCCTGTGGCAATTATTGGTGATAGCCTTTCCTTTTTCCTCTCTGCACTCTTTATCTGGCGCATACGTGGAGGAGAGTCTGGAGCAATTTCCGCTCATCAAAATTTTTGGGCGGGGATTGGTACAGGGCTGCTTAGTGTTGTGAGGAACCCCATTTTGCGTGCTCTTGCTACTGCGAATGGAGTGGCAAATATCTTTTGGGGAGTACAACTCTCCCTTTTGCTCATTTACATGAGCCGTGAACTGAGGGTCAGTGTCGTGTGGATAGGGATTATCTATGCATGTGGCAACGTGGGATTTCTGGTGGGAACACTCCTGGCGAAACGGGTGGCACAATGGTATGGACTTGGAGCAACGCTTATCGGGGCTTCTCTGCTGAGCATCATTGGTGCACTTCTAGTTCCTCTCGCTCGTGGTTCACTTCTCGAAGTAGCCCTTCTACTGGCGTGTGCGCAATTTCTCACCGTTTGCCCGCTCATCATCTATCACATCCATGAAGTGAGTCTCCGTCAATCCATTACGCCAGATCATATGCAAGGACGAGTAAATGCAACGATGCAAGTGATAAGTTGGGCAACAACTCCTCTTGGCGCTCTCGTTGGAGGGTGGCTTGGAGAAAGTATTGGTGTACACTCGACATTGTTTATCGTCGTGGTTGGCCTCCTTTTTGCTCAGCCATGGCTCTGGTGCTCTCCACGGCGTGCTCTTCGCACGCTTCCAGTTGAAGAGTTCAAAAAAGTCGAATGAACTTTGTCAAACTACAAATAGCAACTCACCTCAAGATATGCCTAGATAAAGAAAAACAACAGATTTTGTTTCAGGAATTTAAACTAGTTGTTGTAGTATATTAGGAAGTAGATCCGTACCTTTGCATTTCTTCTGACTATAGGAAATACACATGCAACCAAAACCAGAGCATTTCGGTACCTACTACGCGGAGGCATTCAAAGATGACCAGGTGGTTGATGCCTATCGCTATCGGCCTCCCTATCCACAGGAGGTCTTTTCTATTCTCGGTGGTCTTATTACAATTGAGCCGCGCACGGTCCTGGATGTGGGGGCTGGCTCCGGCGATATCGCTCGTCTGCTTGTTCCTCAGGTTGAGCGTGTGGATGCCGTTGACTTTTCGCGATCTATGATCGAGCAAGGCAAGCGGCTCCCCAACGGCGATCATCCGCACTTACATTGGATCTATGGCAAGATTGAAGAGGTGCCACTCTCTCCGCCCTATGCGCTTATTACTGCAGGCTCCAGCATTCACTGGCCCGATTGGTCGATTGCATTCCCACGCTTCCAGGCTGTGCTCGCACCCGCTGGCTTCCTTGCAGTAATTGATCGCCGTACGCTGCCCATGCCGTGGGATGACGAGCTTGGAAAAATTCGTAAGGAGTTCTCGCTGCGTAAGGGTCACAAAGGCTCCAGTGCCTCCAAGGCACTTGCAGAGCTAAATAGACAGGGCTTTTTTAAGCAGCAAGGAGAGGTGCAGACCAAACCCATTCCTTTTCAGCAATCAGTCGATGATTTTATCGAGGGCTTACACTCAAGGAGTGGTCACGCTAAAGAACGTATGGGACCGCAACAGGTAGCTGACTTTGATCAGCAGGTAAAATCTCTGCTATTACATTTCCACCCGGATGGCATGCTTCCACTTCAAGTCGTTGGCATCGTGACGTGGGGCACACCAGAGAAAGGCTATATGAAATGAGCGATTTGATTGCAGTATCACGGGTTTGGGTCAGGGATAACTATGGCAAAAGTGCCGATCACTTGCTGAAGGCAGAGGAGTGGCTGCGGCGTATCAATCCCGATGCGTCGGAAGCTATGCTGCTGGCTACGCTGACACACGATATGGAGCGTGCATTTCCAGGAGCTGATAGCCCAAAACAAGTTCCGGGTCGTGGTCCAGATGATCCTATTTATAATGACGCCCATTCAGGGCGCTCGGCACGCATCGTTAGTGATTTTCTGCGTACGCAACATGCTCCCGAGGACTTAATTACGGAGGTTGCGAAACTTATTCGCGTGCACGAGTTCGGCGGCTGGCCGGATGCTAATTGGGTGCAAGCAGCCGACAGCTTGAGTTTCCTGGAGGTCAATATCGACTTTTTCTTGAACCGCATCGATCCGTCTCTGCCCGATGGTTGGAGGCTGGAAGAGGTGCGCGCCAAGTTCGATTGGATGTATAATCGTATCCAGATACCTGCCGCACATACGCTAGCTACGCCACTTTACGAGGTGGCGATGGAAAAATTACAGAAAAAGGAAGCGTCTCAGGGAAAAGATAGCTAAAATTAGTGTTCACGCGAATCTAACGTCTGGCCTTCCAAAGATCGCTCATTCCTTCAATTAAGGACAGAATCCATGTATATTCCGAACCATATATATCATCTCACTAATGTCGCCAACTGGCCTTCAATCCAACGCCACGGCCTGTTGAGTGCACAAGCCTTGCTCGAACTTGCCAATGTAGATAAAGAGGAGCAACTGCGTATCAACCAGCAACAGCGCCTGAGGCAACTTGTGTTACCAAACGGGACCCTTATTAACGATCAGAAGCCGATGCCATCCACAGCCCTGGAGCGCTGCCTGCGTGGCATGACCCCGTCCCAGTGGTACACACTTCTCAACTCGAAAGTCTTCTTCTGGTTCGACATCGAGCGTCTGAATCGCCTGCGCAAAGTCTCCGAATTCTTGCCGCAAATCGTGATGATCATCGACACTCAGCGCCTGCTCGCCCGCCACGGCGCACAGGCCTCACTATCGCCAATCAATACCGGCAACGCCCGCCGCCAACCAGCACTTCGCGGCCCATCCACCTTCGTCCCCTACACCACCTGGCTCCAGACTGGCTGGGCCAGCGAAGCTGATGCCCTTGGCACACGCCCACGCCCTAAAAGCCACCAGCCTGTAGAACTCACGATTACCTGGTCCGTACCTGATATCATGGACTTCGTCATTGATATACACAGGCTTGAACCTATGGAATTACTCACCCTCCCACTACTCTCGACACTAAAGGCATAACTTAGATATACTGACAGCAATGCAGTTTGTAATTTGAACTTGATCTTGACCAGTCTCCTGAAGAATATATTGACCACTACTTGTCTTTATACCTAGCTTCAGTGCGTAGCATGTTTGCTTCGCTTTTCAGCTTTTGAAGCATATCATGTCCAGGCGTCCCAAATGAGAAGCATATCATGTCCATCAGTCCTTACAAGCCACAATGCATTCCTCTCTTTTCTATGTGATGAACTCATTGACGTAGATATGGTTCAAAGCGGACACCTATATGAAAGTGAATATCCGTTGGACCCTTGTGTAAGTTTGGGTTCCATTTGGGCAAA
>CAXTXB010000433.1:0-3484 GCA_964247965.1 uncultured Dictyobacter sp.
CTGCTGATAAGATGACGATGGAGTATTACGTCGAAATGGGGGAAGGACTGCTGAAGATGCAGAGATACGATGGAGCATTGACATTTTTCGAGCGAGCACTCAACCTCGATCCACACAATGCTCGTGCTTCCGCTGGAAAAGAGGTGATGCTGGGCAGTTTGAAGTAAGAATATTGGCGAGCACCAGTACTTTTAATGGAAAGGGGATGAATAGCAATGCTCGAACCACTCAAGCAGGATGTGCTTAAAGAGTTTCGCCGCATCCCTGGCGTTGGGAAGTCCATTGCAGAGGATTTGTGGAATCTGGGTCTACGTTCAGTGCAAGATTTGCGCGGCCGCGATCCAGAAGAACTGTACGCAGCGATCTGCACTCTACAGGGACAGCATGTAGATCGCTGTATGCTGTACGTCTTTCGCTGCGCGGTCTACTACGCCTCACATGAAGTTCATGATCCTCAACTCCTCAAATGGTGGAACTGGAAGGACGATAAGATCTCGACAATGGGAGCAAGTCAAGGATAAAACGGTTCAGGTCAAAGGGTGTTCCAGTGCCCGGATATAGCGATCCGCCGAACGGATCACAGCGTTTTTGGCGTCTTCGGCAACGATGCTATCAAACCAGCCTCCATATAAACGCTCGAAGTCATAGGGCAGAATGCCGTCGCGTATCCTGCTAACATCTGAGGCTGGCAGCGGAATCATGTTTGGATAACTATACATGAAGCTGACCCAGCGGCGATCAGCGGCAACTGAGATGGTATCGCCAGTGAGCAGGCGGCCATGCGCGCCGTTCTTCCAGAGCAGGGCTGCACTACCGGGGAAATGGCCGCCCAGGCGCAGCAGCAGCATCTCGCTCATCAGAGATAGAGTCTCGCCCGACCAGAAGGTGATGCGCTCGCTCGGTCGCATCACCCAGGCGCGATCGGCCTCGTGGAGATAGATACGCGCGTCAAAGCGTTCGGCCCAGTCGACCATGCTGCCGTACAGATGTGGATGTGAAATGGCGATGGCCTTGAGGCCCCCACGCTGCTCAATAGCTGCTATGGCCTCGTCGCCAAAGTAGCCCATGCAGTCCCAGAGAACATTGCCCTCCTCCGACTGCACAAGAAGCGCCCGTTGCCCAATGGCAAAGGACGGCTCCGTGCCGATGCCAGTGAGGTGCGGCTCGTATTCTCTTATAACATTATGGAAACCATCGCTGTGCATCTTCGCCAGCGTTGTCCACTGCTGCCCCTCGTAGCCAACATACTGACGCTGATCCAGGCAGATAAGACATTCCGGCGGAGGTTGGACGCTCTCAGCATACTGAACGCCGCATCTTATGCAAATCCAATTTTCCATCTTGACGAGCTCCTTGCTCTAATTCATTCTTCGACGGACACTTCTATGCAGCAGTATAGTCTGCCGAACCGGCCCACGTCAATTGCCCTACGTAGCGACAATCCCTTGCGGCATCAACTCCAACTAGTAGCGAAGGTGAGCGTACCTCTTCACCCATTTCGGCAACAACGTCATTTCTTCCGTCCGTCCTCCCCTCTTCTTCAATACGTTGGAATAAGTGCCGTAAGGAATTGTCGCTACACGGGGCAATTGACGTGGGCCAGTGAACAGCGTTATTTCTAGGAAAGATCTTACTCAGGCTCGTCCCACCACAGCTCTGTGCCTTCTGGCACTGATTCGAGCCCTTCAAGAAAGCACTCGGTGACCCATGCAGGTAGCCCTACTGGTCGTCCCGAAAAATGAGCTCGAATAAAGCGTCCGTTTACCTCTTGCCGCCTTCCATCCGCAAAGATCAGCATTCCAGTGAAGAGAGTATTTCTGAAGTTGCCGACAATCTCTTCAGGAGGCGAGGGATCAATAACGACCCCGTCGCGTGGCCTTATAAAATGGAAGGTGGCTTTAATTGTGAGCAGATATTTGAGCATCACGCCTCTTGAAAATGTTTGATTGCAGCCTCACCCAACTGAAGCCATGGCCGGGTCGTGTTGGAACAGGGATAGCTCCATTCAAAATCTCGCTTGTTTCGGCTCCCCTGTGTCACCATGATATCACCAAATTGCATTTTGTGATGATGATAGTACTTGACTATAACATGATGTCATGCCTTAAAATGCTAACAAGACGAGATAATGAAGGAGAGAGACAATATGAAGATCAGTGAACTCGCTCATCATACTGGTGTCAGTATTCGCTCACTGCGTTATTACGAATCAAAGCGGCTACTAAAATCTAGTAGGTTGGAAAACGGTTACCGCTCCTTCGACAAGACGGCAATCGAACGGGTAAGAAATATTCAGTTTTACCTGCGCCTGGGGCTTACTGCTGATCAGATTTTTCAAGTTGTCTGGTGTTGCAGGCCTGATAGTTCACCGTCTCCCCTCGACAATACGAATCACAGATGTTGTCCGGAGGCCGTTACTCTTTATAAAGAGAAGCTGGCAGAGATAGAGAAGCAAATTGCTTTACTAGAAAAAGCTAAAATTCATCTTAAACAACGAATCGCTTGTTCCATGGACGCAAAAGAAGGGTTTCCGAACTCAAGGTAATAATAATAAATAGAAGGAGGTACTTTATGTACTACGGATTGACCTTGCCGAATATGGGGATGTATGGCGACGCACGTACGCTGGCTAATCTTGCGAAGCTGGCAGAAGAGACCGGATGGGATGGTTTTTTTGTCTGGGATACCATGAACTACGATGCTGATAATGTTGCAGTATGCGACCCGTGGATTGCGCTAGCAGCGGTTGCTATGCAGACGAAGCGGATCAAAATTGGTACGATGGTGGCTACTCCAACGCGTCGTCGGCCATGGAAAATGGCTCGTGAAACGGTCACGCTGGACCATTTATCTAACGGTCGCTTGATTCTGGCGGTGGGTGCAGGCGATGTAAGTGATAAGGGATTTACTCATTTTGGAGAGGAGGTCGATGCAAAGAAGCGAGCCGGGCTGCTTGATGAGAGCCTGGAGATCCTTCAGGGCTTGTGGAGCGGACAACCCTTCAGTCATGATGGAGAGAACTATTCCATTAATGAGGTTACTTTTCTACCTCCATCCCTACAAACTCCCCGCATTCCAATCTGGGTCGCTGGTATCTGGCCGAGAAAAGGACCAATGTTGCGAGCGGCCCGGTGGGATGGTGTGAATGCGGTCACACTAGGGGGTGATGGTAATCTTGCTGGCCTCACTCCTGACGAGGTACGGGATCTCAAAATATTCATGGATGGGCATCATGCCTCGCCTTTCGATATCGTTCTAGGAGGACCTGTGTTTAATGCCATCTATGATGGGCAAGCACGGGCAAAGCTGCAGGCATATGCTGAGGCTGGAGCTACCTGGTGCCTGGAAAACATCGGGTCAGAGAGAGACTTCAATGTTTTACGTGCATCTATTCAGCAGGGTCCACCACACCTGGAATGTGAAATGGAGAACTACCCGGGGGATATTTGGTTTGTGGGGTTATTTTTTTGTTGGTGTGTTTTGT
>CAXTXB010000433.1:3494-5318 GCA_964247965.1 uncultured Dictyobacter sp.
AAATAAGCTCACAAAAAAAGTTTCCTAACACTATCTATCGCGGGATGAGTCATTTCTCATTCCAGGAATCGCGCCGAGTTGCTGCAACAGTCCCAGGGCGTCATAGCTGAACCAGGCTTCGACGATTTTGCTGTTGGCGAGGCGATGGATAACTATGTTTTCGACTTCGATCTGCTTATAAGTGGGAGGAATGCCCTGGAATTCTTTCTCCTGTCTACCACTGAAGGTCCAACGCGATACGACTCTGTCCCCTTCGGCGAATATGTCCTTCACTTCGACATGGAACGGGACAAAGGTTGAGATGAAGGTTTCGTTGACTTGCTTGTAGACTGCGAGCCCTCCTTGCTGCCACTCAGGCGGGAAGGCAGGATCATGGTGCAGGTAATCTGCAGTAAATAGCTCGTCCATCAGAGAAAGATTTTCCTGGTTAATAGCTTCTTCATAGAAACGACGGACGATGGTTTTATTTTGTTCGGCGACATGTTGTACTTCTTTCTTATTTTTACTACTTCTGTCTTTCAGAAGCTTGCTAACACTATGGCAAGACGACGAAATTAGCTTAGAGGAGTCAGGGTTGCTTCCATATAGCCGTGGCTATAGAGTGGGAGCGAGGTGAGCGCCTCCTGAACCTGAGCCTGGGACTCACCGTGGGCTATAAGCCAGCCAACAGTATTGTCAGCGCTAAGATAGATGGCTTCAATCATCCCCTGCGCCCGCAATTCTTCAGCGCGAGCTCGTTCTTGTGGTAGAATTGCGAAAATCTCTTGCCGGTATTGTGGCAGAAATTTGAGTGAGATCATAAACGCCTGCGTATTAATAGTCTTGCTCATGCATCCTCCCAGGGCTTGAGCACTATCTTGCCGGTTACGCCTCGGCTCTCGATCATGCGATGCGCCTCCGCTGCTTTGGACAGTGGTAGCGTTTGATTGATCGGCACCTTTACTCGACCGGAGGCGACGAAGCCGATCAGGTCTTGTAGGGCGCTGACAGAAGCGGCGGGCTGCAGTCCAAACCAGAGTCCCACATTAAAGGCGTGCAGCGACTGATTCAGCGACGGGCTATAGAAGAATCTGATGATGGTCTCCTGATCGAGCTGCAGAGGCTCCCGGCTCGCCATGCCGTACACAACGGAGCGGCCAAACGGTGCGAGGCAGTTGAGTCCTTGCGCGAAGACCTGGCCCCCGTTCATCTCAAGGACGACATCCACACCACGGCCGTCGGTCATCTCGCGCACGCGGTCAGGCCAGCCAGGCTGCGTGTAGTCCACAGCATGATCGGCTCCCAGGGCAAGCGCTGCCTCTCGCTTGGCGGACGAGCTGGCCGCGCCGATTATAGTTCCAGCACCAAGCAGCCTGGCAATCTGGACGGCGTAGCTACCCACACCACCCCCGGCACCTTGCACCAGCACGCTTTCGCCCGCCTGCAGATGGGCTACCTCCTTTAGAATGAGCATGGCGGTCGTGCCTGCAACTACGAGCGCGCAGGCTTCATCCATGCTGAGACCAGGCGGAATGGGAATGACTTGAGCAGCATTTGCCACGGCATACTGGGCATATCCAGTCGAGCCATCATCCCCAACCAGGGCAAATACTGGCGTACCGACTGGCGGTTCTCCCACGCCCTCGCCGAGCGCCTCGACGACCCCGGCCACCTCGCCTCCCGGAATGAAGGGCAACGGCGTCGGGAAAGGATACGGAGTATTGCTGCGGCGCATGATGTCCGAGTAGTTGACTGCTGCCGCCTCGACCCTGATCAAGACTTGACCAGGACCAGGTTTCGGTTCTGGCATGGACGTATAAACAAGAACATCGGGCGTTCCATAGC
>CAXTXB010000434.1:0-5313 GCA_964247965.1 uncultured Dictyobacter sp.
TTCTACCAGTGTGCTCTCAAGCTGTTTGAGGAACGTGACACTAATTTGGCCCAAATTTAGGCTGTGCGCAAACAAATTAGAAAAGTGCAAAAGTGCAAAAAGTTTAATAAGAGAGATGTTAATCATAAAGAGCGGCGAAGCCGCGACAAGTCAGAGCGCAGGGAGGTGGAGGTGATGGGGATCAAACAGTTTCTGAGGAATATTGTGTAATGAGTAAGAGTGTAAAAATACGGCTGGCGCTGGTATTCCTTTGTGTCGCTCTATGTGTCGTAGGTGTCCTTGCGTTACAGCTACCTGCAAATACTTCTGTGCGCGCCTCATCCGGCAACCTCTATCCATACACTCCTCAAGTACATAATTTCACTCTATATGTACGCGATAATATTCTCAAGTTACCGGATGGAGCGCAGATTCATGTTTTTGGTTATACCAATGATCCTCATGGGCGCGCAAAAGTTCCTGGTCCTGCCCTGATGGTGACTGAGGGCGACACAGTCAACCTGACACTGGTCAACGACGAAGATCCGACGAATACGAAATATAATCCTGGCGGTGATGGCTATGCACTGGTAATAGATGGCTTTCATCTGCCCGACCAGGGACCGATCAAAATGGGCCTCACTTATCATTTTGTCGCAGCCCATGCGGGTACGTACTGGTATCATTGCCAGGCTGCCCAATATCTCCAGATGGGCCTGTATGGAGCCTTTGTTGTGCAATCGGCGGCCGATGCTAATAGCGCGTATCCCGATACTCCGCTCTTCAATAAGCAATATACCTTTGTGCTCAGCGAGATGGATAGTGAAGAGCACCAGAAGTACTATACTGCTCTGCACGACGGCGGCCCGGCCGTAGATTGGAATAATTATCAGCCCGATTACTTCTTTATCAATGGCAAGGCCTATCCCGATACGATGATGGACACTAATGATAGCATCAATGCCACGCTTGGTCAGACCGTCCTGGTTCGCTTGATCAACGCAGGCTCGGAGGTCCATATGATGCACACCCACGGCTTCCACTTCCTGGTTATTGGCGCGAACGGCCGCAAACTGGATCAGCCTTATTACAAGGATACCCTCCTCATAGAGCCCGGAGAGCGCTACGAGATCATCTTACGCCTGGATCAAGTGGGCCGTTTCATGTTCCACGATCATATCGACGAGAATGCAACCAACAACGGGGCCTATCCCGGCGGCATGATCACCATGATCAACGTCAACAATCCCGATGGCACCAACCCAGCCCCCATGCCCTCGATGAACATGAGTGGCAACGGTAATTAACCAAGTTCCGTCTGCACGGGAAATGCGTGTGCTTATGGCAATGATAAATAAAGACCGCTTGTTGAGTGTTATTTTGTCGCAGTGACAACCTGGTAGATCCAGGGCAAGGCGAAGAGCAATGTGCGTTCTACATGGGGGAAGCCCAGCTCTTTACAAGTTTGCCAGACTGGCTGGCTCATATATTCACTCCAGTATACTTCATGCATAACCATGGCCAACGTAGCATTGATAGCACGATCAACTCGTGGCCATGGTACGACCTGCTGAATGGCGTCAAACACGATCAGCTGACCGCCAGGAACAAGAAGACGTTGTGCCTCTTGTATGACGGTACAGGCCTGGATGCGAGGCAATTCGTGAAAGAGCAGCGTTGCCAGAATGAGGTCAGCCGATTCGCTAGCCAGCCCCGTCTCTTCAGCTCGTGCATGCCTCAGTTGTGTTCTCCCCGCCAGGCCGAAGTGTTGAACCTGGCAACGAGCTGCCGCTAGCTGGTAGGGTGAGAGATCAAGTAATATAAGCTGTACCTCTGGCAGGAGCTGGGCGAGGGCTAAGCTTGTTAATGCGGTGCCGCAGCCCAGGTCTACTATATGATGCACTTTATGATGTATATCCATGGACCGCGCTAGCTCTAGCAAAGCGGGCCGGACCTGACGAATGCCAAAAATACTCTCGATAAGTTCCCAACTAAATGATTGCCAGCTAGAAAGATACCCCGCCTTCAGGCCATGATGAGGCACTAGATAATATGCAGGATACTCAATGGCCGGATTCTGAAATGCTTCTGCCTCACTATCCCAATCGAGGTCGGCATAGACCTCCAGTGCAGAAGGCACCAGGAGCCTCCCAAACTGATGTTTCACACTTTCCATCCATGCTGAAGTATGATATGTTGACACCGGCGTCTCCGCTGAGCGTGTGAACTGCACGTGGAAGGGCTTGTGTCGCCCTCCCACGTCGAAAAAGACAAGTAGAGAAGATCCACTCGAAGGAAGCCATGAAAGTGGTCTTCCTTTACCTGATGTTAGACAGTAGGAAGAACTTCACCCTTGCTCGTTGCAGCCCTACCCATCACCACTCCACTCGTGAGCAGCAAGAAGCCAAAGCCGATCTTCGCCGTCACATCGAGGATAGCATAGATAATCACCTCAACGGCAAGTGGCAAGATACCAAACCCCTCTGTTCCTAACAACCAGACGATTGGATAACAGACCCACAATACGAGAGTAAGGGTAGAAAGAGTTCTGAAAAGACTCCCGACCTCACCGCCACGTGACCTAGCCTGGCCGAGTAACTGCACTACCAGAATATAGAGCACCACGATAAAAGCCACCGTGCTAGTAATGAACCAGATATATTTGCTTGCATCATTGAGCAAACCTGCAATCAGTCCAGTGAGAATCATATATACGTCTGCCCCAATCAGAGTCGCCACCAATGCTGTACGACCGCGTAGGGAAGGCAAAGCTAGCAAGGACAGATCAAGGAGCAAGAGCGGAGTAGTGAATACCCAGTCTGCATAACGTGCGAAGAAGAAGGTTCTTCCTCCCACCATAACGCTACCATGGCCACTTGCCATAGCGAAGTAAGATGTAGCGGCAATTAATGCCACCAGCGAAGTGGCTGCGAAGAATGATCGATTCTCTTCAGTTGCTCGACTGCCAAGATACAGGAAGACAAGAAGTCCAATCGTCATAAGTGCAGTGCCAATCCAAAGTACAGTCGTCGTCGTTGCGTCCATGTGTTATTCACCCCTTTGTTAAAAACAGGAAACACGATGTCCATTCATCCTGAATTTCATTCGAACTGATTACTACCAGGATGGGTAGATAACTTCCAACATTTCTTCTTTAGCAGTGAGAGACCAATCCGAATTGCATTCATGATAAAGAGACGTATGTATGTTCATCGTTGAGTATGAATATGTTCCTCTATTGCATGTATATCATAGAAGATCTATTCCTGATAAACGGACTTTTAAGAAAAGAATGATTTATATGCCTCCCCCATTTGTACATCTATGTTATTATGTCTACCCGTGATCGTCCTTGCCTATAAGTACGTAGAATAAACTATTGAGGGCGAAAATGGAGCAAGCCGATTTATTGAAACCCTGCTTGCAACTTCTATGGCCTGGATGGCATGATCAGGTAAATAAGCTCTAACGCAATCGTGCTTATATTGACAGTTATAAATACAAAGAAGGACATAACAGATGCAGGACAACATAAACAACAATCCACAATTTTACCAAGGACGCCCTGTAGCTGGTCGGCTTGTGAGCACGCGCCCATCCAGGATTGGTGGCGTTCGCGCCTGGTACGAGAGGCAGAACGTAGCAATCCAGGTAGGTATTGCCATTGTAGCTATATTTATTCCTTTGCTTACCTTTTTGCTTGCAATCACTTCGCTAAGTGGACGCACTCAGAGCACGCAGCCGCAATCATTCAATTCGTTGGATTCGCTGACGACGCCTGTGGTACCTACAACTGCTCCTACGGTCATGCCAACTCCCAGCGTAGTGCCAACGCCTACCCAGATGCCGGTGACGCCGACACCATTGCCCAATGTGATCGCGAATCCGTGGGGATACGATTTCGCAACACCGGGAGTTTTGATTACCGCGCCGCCCGCCAATTTTTGCGTCTACTTTTCTTGCATCACCAACTTCAATAATGGGCAAGGCTATGTGATCGAGTGCCAGGATGGTGCCTTTAGCCTGACGGGCGGCGTGGCTGGTTCATGCGCTGACCACAAAGGAGATCTGAGGCCGCTCTACTTCCACCCCGCGCCCGTGCCACAAGTGCAGCCCACGCCCAAACCAACGGCGATTCCACCGACGCCAACTCCAAAACCGACGCCAATTCCACCAACCCCAACGCCAATTGTGCCGACGCCGACGCCGATTCCGCCGACGCCAGTGCCAACGCCGGTGTTGCAACCGACACCGGTGCTGCAACCGACGCCACAAAACCAAAATCCGAACAACCCTAACCAACAGGGAGGATCTCCTATTCAAGGTCAGGGCATAAAATTGAAATTTTGATAATAGACAACTTGTATGAGTGTGTCGGGAATTAAACACTTTCTAAAATAAGTTAGAACCTGATGGAATGTAGCAGCGCGGGTCAAAAAAGGGTGTATATGCCGAGGAGACAAAGGTCTCGATGTAAAAAAGGTGGAAGCTAGCGTTAAGCAAGGAGGTCAGGGCGGGGTGTGGACCCGGTACATCTATACGGTATGAGCGCGCTTTCTGCCGCGCCGCCCAGCGTAGTGCGGCCAGAACGCAATCGGCGGAATCTTCGGCTTGCTTGACGCCAACGGGACCGATCGTGCAGACGCCCGAGGCCCAGAACGAGCTTGTGTTCAGGCTTACATAGCCATAACCGACCCTCTCACCTCCGCGGCGAAACCAGAGTGGAACCGCCTGCTGCTCGCCAACCCAGTACGCAATATCCTCCGGCCGCTGCCGGCCGCTGGCTATACTATCCCATTCTACAAACTGAGGATCATCGGCCTTCCCCTCTTCGCACTCAATCTCCGTCTGCAATGAGGACGCCGCCAGCGAGCCGGAGGCTCCCATCAGATAATTTGGCCATTGAGGCTGCATACCCAGGCGAATATAGAGAGATTGTGCCCGCAAATCCGTAGAACTCACTGTAAACCGCGTCTTTTCTCCGGTCGGCAAGACAAAATGTAAGAGCTGCTTGCCCAGGTGTTCAGACTGGTGATCAGGGTGGACATACAGATGGGTCAGAAACGTCTTGCCGCCACGCGTAATAGAGGCCGCAAAAGCCACCACGCGTTTATCTTCCTCCGCCACGTACATCATGCCTGTACTGTAGATATGCCGAAAGTCAGCCGAGACCTCGCCGATTGCCGGCCGAGAGGCAGACGCATAGGCCGTCTCATTCAAATAGAAAATATAATAAATATCCGGCAGATCATTCTCGCGCGCAGGACGAAAAGTAGCCATGGGTTATTTAACAACCTCTCTAGATAAATTAATACCAGTCATTTTACTTATTTT
>CAXTXB010000435.1:0-2729 GCA_964247965.1 uncultured Dictyobacter sp.
CTTCTATGCTTTCTGCGTGTATGTGCTATACTTGGGATGGAAAGAAGTTCCAAAGCCTGGGAGGCGAGTTTGTCAACGATTATATGTCGTTTTGTAGGAATAAATGGAGAAAAGGTTTACATCATAGAATGATATTTCAACTTATTGCAAGACCTCGTTTGCGTTTACCCGACGAGAATGTGCAGCGGCAGGCCACGTGGCTAGAACTTTTCTATGATCTTGTCTTCTCCGTAGCTGTCTCAGCGATTGGTGTGCGACTATTTGAGCGACCGACCGCTCTGGGTCTGTTACAAGCTGTGGGCCTATTTGTCCCCATCTGGTGGGCATGGGTTGGTCATACGATCTACAATACACGTTTTGATACCAACGATCTATTCCACCACCTGGGCACCTTTGGAATAATGTTGGCGGCCGCAGGCATGGCAATCACCGTTCCCTCTGCATTTGAAGGGAGGTCTGGATCTTTTGCTGCAACGTATATAGTGGCGCGCCTTTGTCTATTTATTATGTATGCACGTGCATATTATTATGTGCGGGAAGCACGACCAATCATTGGACTCTACCTGCGTGGATTTGGATTAGGCGATAGCTTATGGCTACTCTCGCCCTTTATACAAGCACCCTGGTGCTATGTGCTATGGCTGATCGGTCTAAGCATCGGTTTTGTCACCCCGTGGCTGGGCATTAATAGACTAAAGCAAGCTCCTGTCGATACCTCGCACGTACCGGTACGCTTTGCATCATTTACGATCATTCTGTTAGGAGAGATCATCGCGGTGACGGTTGGGCAAGCTACCGGGCAAACCCTGCAGTCGAGCGCAGCCCTGGCAACGCTGCTCTCGTTTGGTGTGGCTGCATGTATCTGGTGGCTGTACTTTACCTTTCTGGATGTAGCACCTGTAGGGGACACGCTCAGTTCGGGTCAACCTTTTATTTATGTGCATCTTCCGCTTGTTTGTGGTCTACTCATACTTGGTATAGGACTTGAAAAGGCTGTTGTAGAGGCGAGATATGCATTGCTACTTGTTAGTACGCGCTGGCTACTTATACTGGGAATGGCACTCTGGTCGCTTTCAGGCTTGACGCTTAAAGCGGTAGTTGTCCGTCACCGGCCAACCTCGCGCATCTTCATACGCCTGGGATTTCTGGCGGCGCTGATCCTCTTATTTGGCCTGGGAGGGAGCGTTCTCTCTCCACTTCTCGTCCTCGGCATCTTCTTATGTATTATGCTGCTCTACAGTGGCCATGAAGGATTGTTGCTTGTGCGAGAGGGAGAGGCAAGGAGAAAGAGGACAGCAGATAGCCAGGGGTCACAACAAGGAGTATCTGATAAGACAGAGCTCAAGGGGCAGGGAACTGATTAGTGAAAAGTGCTTAAAAAAGAGATAGGGTACCCAATTCCCTTTTTGGTGCCCGTGCTATACTAGATAGTAGAGCACCTTTTCAATAGAGTAGTGTTTGCAGGTTCCGTCAGTAACCCGGCGGTCGCTTCCAATCAGGCAAGAAGTGTATAGTGGTGGAAGGGGGATTCAATGCTTCCAAATGAGAACGGTGTGATTGTTATTCCAAACAGCAACTGCTTTCCAGGTCGGAATGGTTTCAAGCCCCAGTATGTCATTCTTCATGGAACAGCCGGAGGGACATCCGCGCAAGCGATAGGCAACTACTTCGCATCCACTCAAGGAGGGAGTAACCCGGTGAGCAGTCATTATGTGATCGGGCAAGACGGTGTGATAGTTCAGTGCGTGGCTGAGGAAGATGGCGCATGGGCGAACGGAGCGTTTTCAGCAGGGCATGATGCTTTCTGGGATGAATCCATTAATCCGAATTTGATCACCATTTCGATTGAACACTGTAAACCTTCAAGCGACAATTCGGATCAGCTCACAGACGCGCAGCGTGCTGCCAGTTTAAAGCTAGTGCAGGACATCTGCGATCGCTGGGGTATCCCAAAGCAGTCAGCCGATGCGAATGGAGGTATTACAGGCCATTTCTCAATTGATCCCGTGAATCGTAGTAACTGTCCAGGTGTCTATCCATGGAGTGAGTTGTGGGACGCGTTGAAGGGAGAAAACACGGTGCTTGATTTAAATGATCCTCTTGTGAGCCTTTACTTTAAGGATGGTGGAAACGGAACGTGGAAGTGTACAAACGGTGTGGTGCTGCTAGGTGCCAATCTTACCTTCTACCGTTCAAATGGTGGACCCGCCATATTCGGCTTGCCGCTTTCAGACGAGATCTATCCATCCGAGTACCCCGGTACAGCTATTGTCCCCTGTGAGCGTGCTCTAATAGTTTACGATCCGAAACGAAAGATTGATAATGCCCCGATTACTGGCCCCTGCTACCTGCTGCACATTGATTCTGGTATTGGTCAACGCCTGCTCTTACAAAAAGGCAATGCGATCATACAGAAGTTGACCAGCACGCTTGCACAGATCAACACGCTATCGAAAGTTTCATAACACTTATTCGTCGTCGTTTTCATTAAAGCGGTAGCCTACGCCGGAGATTGTTGTGAGGAAGCGAGGGTGGGTGAGGTCAGGCTCAATTTTACGGCGTAGGTGGCCAATGTATACGTGTAGATAATGAGATTTTGTGCTGTGGTTGGTACCCCAGACCTGTGTTAAAAGCATTTGTTGCGTCATATGCGACGGCCACGACTATGACTGACTAAGATTTCAGAAATGATTCATCTCGAATGTGTGAAAAATGAGGACCATTGTTTT
>CAXTXB010000435.1:2739-5298 GCA_964247965.1 uncultured Dictyobacter sp.
CCTTTTTCTGCCGGAGGCAGAAAAAGGAGCCGGGAACACACCATGGTCCTCATTTTTCACACATTCGAGATGAATCGTTTGTTGCTAGATTACTACGCCTCGCCGGTTAGGACGGGCTCCTCCTTCAGCGCCTCGACGGACTCGACAGACTCTTCCTCGCCATAGATATATTGTTTGCCGCGCAGCAAGGAAACGACACCAGCAACCAGGCAGAGCGCGGCCGAGATGTAGAAGGCTGCGTGCAGGCCAACCATAAATGGATCTGAGATCAGGTTCGGGAAGAACGTCTTGCCCAACAAGCTTGCCTGACTGGCAGCGGGCAATTGGTGAAGCGCCGCAGCCGGGATCAGGGTAGCCATCGGATTATAGCCCAGGAACGCCCCGAAGAGCGCTGCAATTGGTGGCAGATGAGCAATCTGGTTAGAAAGATCTGGCCTCAAACCTGCCTGCGTCAAGCCTGAAAAGAGCGAGGTTGGTAGCGCAGCAGCCAGGCCAAGCGTCACAATTGTGAAGAAAGCCGTCATGCTGATAACCGCCGACGCATTGGTCGCCGTCGAGTTCATACCCGCCGCCGTACCACGCTGCTCCGGTGGGACACTATTCATGAGCGAGGTCGTATTTGGTACTGAAAACAAACCTTGAGATAGGCCCATCAGCGCTAAGAGCAGCGCAAACCAGACGTAGCTAAAGTTGGCTGGCAGGAACGTCAGCAGAATGAAGCCCAGCACTTGCAGGAATAAGCCAAGCGTCGCCAGAACCTTAGAGCCGATACGGTCGGCGAGCCAGCCGCTGAATGGTCCAACTATTATCATTCCTGCCATCATCGGGAGCATATATATACCCGCCCACAGCGGAGTGTCCGCAAAGCTATATCCGTGGAGTGGCAGCCAGATGCCCTGCAGCCAGATAATCAGCATGAACTGCAAGCCACCGCGTGAGAGGCTAGAAAGGAAGTTACAAATGTTACCGATAGAGAAAGCACGAATGCGGAACAATGCAAGGTGGAACATTGGGTTAGCCACATGCATTTCAACGTAGACGAAGATTGCCAGCAGGGCTAAGCCGAACACTACAGCCCCAATCACAAAAGGATTGCCCCACCCGGTTGCCGCGTGTCCATACGGCTCAATGCCATAGGTAAGACCC
This sequence comes from uncultured Dictyobacter sp., assembly GCA_964247965.1. GTDB lineage: Bacteria > Chloroflexota > Ktedonobacteria > Ktedonobacterales > Ktedonobacteraceae > Dictyobacter. The sequence goes on from CAXTXB010000435.1 coordinate 3,886, forward strand.
AGGAGAAGAACGATTAAGCCCACAAAAAACGTAATGTTTCCCAGCCAGTCGATGCTCTGATTAGGGTTTGGAGTCGACAACTCACGCAGCTTCAGGTAAGCCCAGACCGTCCCAAAGAGGCCAAACGGCACGCTCACCAGGAAGACAAAGCGCCAGTTGATCGCCGCCAACACACCACCTAGAATCAAGCCCAGGATCGAGCCAACAATAGCAGCCACCTGGTTAATTCCCATCGCCATACCACGCTCGTGAGGCGGAAATGCATCGATAAGGATCGCCGTACTATTTGCAAAAAGGAAACTACCACCGATCGCTTGCACCACGCGGAAGAGAATCATCTCTAATGCCGCAGTATTACCCGAGCCCGGCGTCAAGAAAAGCAATATACTCCCGATAGTAAAGATAGCGAAACCCAGATTATACATACGTACGCGACCAAACATATCCGAGATACGCCCGAAGGTCACCAACAACGTCGCCGTCACCACCATATAACCCAACAACATCCAGAGCAGATAATTGGTTTCGCTCGGATCGAGTGGATTCACGCCAATGCCGTTAAAGATGCTGGGCAAAGAGATCAGCACGATATTCGTGTTAATAGTTGCCATCAAAACACCTAAAGTCGTGTTTGACAGCGCCACCCACTTATACCGTGGTCCGACAGCTTGTACCCCACTAATTTGTGCCATGCCTCTTACTCCATATAAGCTTACAACAGATGAAAGGCTTGACCAGCCCGAATGAGAACAGACGAGACGAGAAGTATAGAGATATCTCCATATTTCTAGTCATAATCCTATACAGTACCTGTAGGTAACGAGTGGCTTGAAGAAAAAGGAACAGAATAATCTCCAGCCCCTTGTGTATGTTCGACAACACCCTGCAAATAGACCTGTAGCATCTCATCAGCAGAACTATCATCGTTGCACAATAATTGATCCTTTACACTCTGAGCGCGTACCAGGCCAACAAAGGCCTTAAGCAGGGCTGAGGTCGTGATCCGTCGTTGGAACTCACCGGCAGCCTTCCCTTGCTCAATGAGAGTAGTCAATTCATACGAAAATACACGGCTACTCTCTAAAATTGCATCCTGACGAGAAAAACGCGCTTTTTGCGCCTCTGGAGTATCGCCCATTGCATAAGCAATCTCGGCGCGCCGGAGGAAGAAATCGCTGGAAACCAGAAAGTGGAATACGCGTGTCAACCTTTGTGTAGCACTGTCTTCTGTAGCACAAATAGCCTGGACGCCCTCCACAATCTTATGGAAACTATTATCAAGAATTGCCGCCACCATCAAATCCTCTTTCCCCATGAAATGCGAATAAATCGTCGCCGTTCCAATCCCAACCCGGGCTGCAATCTCATCCATCGAAGTATCGCGATAACCTTTTTCCGCAAACACCTGTTCGG
>CAXTXB010000436.1:0-5275 GCA_964247965.1 uncultured Dictyobacter sp.
ATTAAAATATTTCTGATGTATACAGACTCTAATCAATATCAAGGTCGTTGTGTTATACTTGTATAGCTACAATACCACAAGCTCCTCACTGAAGATAAACTTGAAAGATTGGAGATAGACGGCGATGGCAAATGAACCGGTTGTGTCCTCTCTTGCCCGGGTGCAGCGCTATGCAGAGCAGATCCGTGCCAATGTTGCGCGTGTGATTATTGGCAAGCTGGATGTGATTGATTTGCTGCTGGTGGCGCTGCTGAGCGATGGACATGTTTTGCTTGAAGATGTGCCGGGTATGGGGAAGACGGTGCTGGCTAAAGCGCTGGCTCGCTCGCTGGACGCGACCTTTCAGCGCGTGCAGGGGACGCCGGATCTGCTGCCGACCGATATCATCGGCGTGAGCTACTACGATCAAAAACAGAATGAGTTTGTTTTTCGCCCCGGCCCGCTCTTTACGCAGATTCTGCTGGTCGATGAGGTGAACCGGACGACACCGCGCACGCAGGCAGCGCTGCTTGAGGCGATGGCTGAGCGCCAGGTGACGGTTGAGCGCGAGAGCAGGCAGCTTCCCAGGCCGTTTCTGGTCATCGCCACGCAGAATCCTATTGAGCTTGAGGGAACATTTCCACTACCAGAAGCGCAGCTCGATCGCTTTCTTCTGCGCGTGCAGATGGGCTATCCAACGGAAGACGAGGAGCAGGCGATTCTGCACCGCTTTAAAGATAGTGAGCCACTGGCAGAGCTGCAGCCCGTGGTGACTGCGGCTGAGTTTAGTGCGCTGCAGCAGGCGGTGCGCCAGGTGCGTTGGCAGCCGGAGGTTGAGCGGTATCTATTAACGATTATACGTGCGACTCGCCAGCATGATGCGATCCAGCTGGGTGTGAGTCCGCGTGGTACGCTGGCACTCTATCGCGCCTGCGAGGCATATGCAGCCATCCAGGGCCGCGATTTTGTGCAGCCAGACGATATTAAATATCTCGCGCCCGCCGTCCTGGGCCATCGCTTGCTCACGACGAGCCGCAATCGGATGCGCGGCAGGCGGGCGGGCGAGATTGTGCATGAGATTATCCAGTCTACTCCTGTTCCCGTTGAAACGATCTCACCAACGATTAGATGAGAAGAGCCATGATGCGGTTTATGATGCGCTTCAGGAAAAAGCGGCCAGATACGTCAGAAACAGAAGATTATTACCTGGCAATGCTCAGGCAGCGTCGCTCCTGTATTATGGAGCGCTCGCCCTGTTTGTGCTCAGCGTGCTAACGCGGCAGCCGTTAGTGGTGCTGGCCGGCGTCTTTACGCTGTTAGTAGGCATTGTGCCTGAGATCTGGTTCCGCCGGGCGCTCAACCACTTGATTGTGCGTCAGTATGTAGATCATGAGCACCTCTTTTTTGGCGAAAGAGTAACCCTATCGATTAGCGTCGAGAATCGGAAGTTTTTGCCGCTGCCATGGCTGCAGGTCGAGGATGCTGTGACGCCGCCGCTGACGGTGCTGAATCATCGCGATACACGGCTGTGGGCCGTCAATCGCGATACGTTTACCAGCACATGGCTGCTCTGGTCCTTTCAGCGCGTGACGCGGCGCTACCGGATGAACTGTCGTGCGCGCGGCTTCCACATTCTGGGACCGGTCAAGCTGCGCTCCAGCGATCCCTTTGGTTGGCTCACCAGAGAGATACTCCTGCCGGCCAACGAGACACTGCTGGTCTATCCACTTATTGCCCCGCTTGAAGCGCTGGGGCTGCCCGATGCATTTCCGATGGGCGAGCGCATTGGCCCGCGCCAGTTGCTGGAAGATCCGCTCTGGTTCGCCGGCCTGCGCGAGTACCAGATGGGCGATGATCCACGCCGCATCGATTGGAAGGCCACGGCGCGTGTGGGTGAGATGCGCAGTAAGCTCTATGAATCCACAACGGAGCGCCACCTGCTGATCCTGCTCGATACCTGGGCCTACTCGCGCGAGAAGAAGGGGGTCGATGTCGAGATGCAGGAGTTTGCTATCTCGATCGCGGCATCCCTGGCTACCTGGGCGCTGGATGATGGCTATATGGTTGGCTTCCTCACCAATAGCTCGATGGTGACGGCGACCAATATTATTAGTACAGAGGTTAATACTGATGCGGTGGTGGACGAGGCGGCGGCGCTTAAATCAAACGCGACCACGATCTCTCCTCCTGGCGTGCGCGTCCCCTTCGCCCTCGATCCTAATCAGTACGAGCAGATCCTGACGACACTTGCCCGCCTGATGCCCAGTTATCATACGCCCATCGAACGTATCATCGAGATGGAGGACGAGATGTTTCCTGCCGGGACGACCATCCTCTTGATTAGTCCTCTTCATACTTTGAACGAGAATACCATAGACGGTTTACTTGAGCGGCGTAGATATGGCAATGCGGCACATATCCTGCTGGTTGGCGACCAGGAAGGGGAGCGCAAACCTCCAGATACGGCTAGCTTGCCAGTTCATCATGTCGGTGGAAAGGAGAAATGGAATGAGCTCGTCAGGACCATTGGAGACGAACAGAGAGTCGGATTCAGCTCAACCTGGCTCCAACTGGATTGAGATCGTTGCAGTCCCGATCGCATCCGCCATTATGGAGACTCAGCCGATTGCAGTTGTGTTGCTCTTACTGGTGCCGTATCTCTTTGGCAGCGGCAGCCTCTATCCTGATGCCGCGAGTATCACCTTCCTATTGCTCTTTCTCCACTGGTGGTCTATGGGCACCAGATACGTTTTTGAGCGGCGCGGTGCCAGTCCAGGTATTTTCACCTTCTACGACATCCTGGGCATCGTGGTGGCCCTCCTATTGCTCGCAGTCACACATCTCGCGGTGATAACCGATCCCACGTTCCTATTTGTCGCGCTGGTCGTCATCGGCTGGAGTTGGAAGCGCGGCGCGGACCGCGTGCGGATAGGATTGAACGAGGAGCAACTGATCAACGCATTTAAGACTGGCTTTATCACCATGCTTGTCGTTCTGATTTTCGCGCTCCTCTCCCTATTTGCCGCCTTGCCCAACCTGGCGAATCTGCTGCTGCGCGACCTACCAATCTTCTTCCTGGCTGGCACGATCACGCTCTCGTTCGCACGCATCGGAATCGTCAAGAAAGAACAGGCACGCCATGCCGTGGGCAAGCGGCGCGAAAAGATGGGAAGCTGGCTCACCGCCCTGACGCTAACCTGGATTGTAGTGGTCGCGGTGAGCATCGCGCTCGAAACGCTTCCCTTACAGACTATTATGGAGCTACTGAGCCCACTCTGGTATGTGCTGGGCCTGCTCGCGTCTGCTCTCATTTATGTGTTCGACTTCATCGCGACCATTAGCACTGACCTTTTCGCACTGATCCTGGGTCTGATCTTATTACTTTTCCATTCGCAGAGCAGTCGTCCGCGACCTCCCGTTCCGCACCCGGCCCAGACTGTACACGCCGCACAAGATTCCAGTATGGAGATGTTTATTCTTCGTATCTTGATCGTTGTGCTTGTTATCATTGCCACAATTGTAATTACGCGTTTTTTACAAAAGAGACGCCGGAGAGAGCCGGATGATGCGCTCGACGAAGAGGAAGAGGTGCGTGAGGGGCTGGATATAAACCAGATTTTGCGCGCCCGGCGCGAGGACCGCAGACAGCGCCAGCAAGCATTTCCGCTTGCCGCGCTGGACCAGAATTCGATGCGCGCACGCTACCGCGATTTTCTGGCCTCGATGGCCGCCAGGGGCGAGGACCTCGCTCGCCATCCTGAAGAGACACCGGCAGAATATCAACAACGTATCCTACACACGGCCCGCGACATCCCTGCTTCCAGCGATAGCGATACGCCAGCGGATCTCACAATCCTTGATACACTTACGCGGGCCTATAGCCTTGAGCGCTACGGAGGGAGGCAGGCCGACGGCGAGCGACACAACTTCTTACACCGCTGGATGCCCCATCTCGTACAACGCTTCAGCGAACACCTTACAAGTGAGCCTAAGAAGACCTTGACTACGAGCCAAAAAACGATCCAATCACGCTGGGGCGAGGACTAGGCGCATTCTGCGCCTGCTGTACAGCTTGCCGCTCTTGCTCAAGAACAGCACGGTTGTACTCCTCGACCGCCAACATATACAGACCATACAAATGCTCAAGTGCCTGCACTGAGGCACCCTGCTGCTCCGCCCTCACCAACTCATACCACCTCTGCTCTGTACGCCTCGCGGCGCACGCAAGCTCTGCTGGGGTCATAATAACTCTTCCTCAGGAAGCCTTGCGCCTCGACTCCCTATACTCGGCTGTTAACTGCTGAATCAACTTCTTTGCATTTAAGAATGTAAGCGTCGAACCATCCTCGGGCATCGCCTTACCAAGATGTTCGGAGAGCTTACGAATGCTCGCCACCTGCTGCTCAGTCGCACCGGCCTGCGGATCACTCTCCGCTGGATGCACTCCGTTCGTGCCGTTCATACTATTCGTGCTATTCCCGTTTGAACCATTGCCATTACTGATAACGACGCCTGTACGAATAGTTGCGGCAACACCATTTCCATTGCTATGGCCATTGCCATTGGCAGATTGGACCTGGCGCTCAACCGGGCTATCCACAATACGGTGGGCTTCCTCCCATTCATCGCCAGTGAATTGGGTACCATAACCCAGCGCAGCCAGAGCGCGGCCTATAGCGCCGGTCTCAGCCTTCTCAATAAAGTCTGGAAAGCTTGCCGCCTTCTCCGACTTCGTGCCTGTAGCAATGCCGCCCTGGCCATCCTTCACGATGGCGCGGAAGATGGCAAAGCCCTTTGCGTGCTTTATAACTTTCTCGCTGCGTCGCTTCTCCGCGTTCCACACAAAGGCTTCCTCTTCGGTGTCACGGTCGATATCTAGATGGAGCATCTCTGTTTCGATCGTGCCATGGGGGCAAGCGGAACGGAACCAGACTAATCTCCATTGTACCTGTAAGTAATCCTTGGATGTCTGACCGGATTTGATCTGGATTAAATGCTCATTTGGGTTAAATGTTCGCGTTGGCTGCTCTTCACGAACCACCCCGTTGCTTTGGTCGATCATACGACACTCCTTCTTAGAAATTTTGTTCTAACATCATAGAACAAATAGCAAATTTTGTCAAGGTAGCTACGCAATCCTATTCTTTTTTCATATACACAAGAAGGAAATTTTTTAAGATACGAGAATTTAGACGGAAATACAAATTTATTGTACTGCCTTACTTACTTAAAGGAAGAGAAATCACATCATTTCATCATCTCGAACTTGACACTATTGGGAAACTTTTTTCGCGAG
>CAXTXB010000437.1:0-5268 GCA_964247965.1 uncultured Dictyobacter sp.
AGAAGGTGAAGGCATGTTCCCGGCCGCTTTCCATGGTCATGAAGTCCTGTCCGCCCAGGGAGAACACGGCGTGCACTACTGCTTCCTCAGTTTCCCCCTGGCCTGGTCCATAGCGCTCTATGTTGAGAATATGCGAATCCTTGAACTGGGAGGTGTAAAGGTTCATTGCCTCCTCGGCTTTGCCATATTGCTTGCCGACATACGTGAAAAATGGAACAATTTTTTGTGCGCGGCTTGCGAGATTCAGTTGCCACGAGACACCAAATTTATCTGTGACCCATCCATATTTTTGGCTGAACGGGTAGGTATCGAGTGCCATGAGGACTGTGCCGCCTTCAGAAAGCTTGTTCCACAGCTGGTCTATCTCTTGCTGTGTCTCGCAGTTCACGAAGAACGATATGGCCGGCGAGGAAGGCTCATATGGGCCACCGTTTAACGCCATGAAGCCCTGGCCTTCAAGCTGGAACATCATGACCATAACGCTTCCCTGCTGTCCAGGTCCTTCTTCTCCGTAACGTGATACGTTCTCAATCTTCGAGTTCTTGAAAATGGAGGTATAGAGGTTCACTGCCTCCTCAGCGTTGTCAGTGAACCACAGACAAGGGGTGATTTTTTGCATGGATGTTCTCCTTATGACTGCTGGATAATATACTGGACTGGCACAACTCTTTTAGTAGGTGACCCGCTGCGCGTAGCGAAATTCGATATATACTTTAGTTGGACCAGATGTCCCTTGCGGCGTCCCTGCGGTCCTCTGCGAAGCAGAGCGCGCTGATTGGATCAGCCGCAGCCACGCTTTAGCACTGCATGCCTTTCCCTCCGAGAAGACTCGCGCACCTGCGAATGTCTTTTCTTTCGGAGAGCGCACGCTGCGGCTGATCCAATCAGCGCGCTCTGCTTCGCAGAGGCGGGGGGTATGACAGCAGGGGATTGTTGCGACGCGGAGTCAGTCACCCACCTTGAACGCAATATCTAATCGCTTCTTGGATCATCATAACATACATGATCAGAAAAAACTTCTCGTATCTTGCTCTCCTGCGGACAAGATTCCTCAAGCTCATCTTCTCTTACATCGATCTCTGTTTGGCTCGGCGTTAAAGCATTCCATTGGGGAGGATGAGTGCCTTGATACTTTCCTGCCGCTCGGCGGCGGAGAGTGCGCTGGCGGAATCAGTGAGGGGATGCCGGCTGGTGATCATGTCTTGCCAGGGGTAGCGCGTGGCATAGCGAGCCATGATTTTCAGTCCGCGATAGAGGTGTCCCAGGTCGCTGCCCCAGCAGCCGCGTACCTGCAGATGTGGCTTGTTGATCTCCAGATGGGGATTGATGCTGATTGGACCGGCATCGGTGTATTGACCCACGACTACCAGGGTGCCGGCATCGCGTGTGAAGCGAAAGCCTTCAGCCACTGCGGAGGCAACGCCGGTCGCTTCGATGGTGATATCCGCGCCCCGGCCAGAGGTCGCCTCGCGTACAATGCGGACACGTTCCTCGGGAGTGTACTGGGCGATATCGATAGTGATATCCACCCCGAATGAGCGCGCCACCGAGAGCCGGTGGGCTGGTCCGCCGATTACAATTACCTGCGTCGCCCCCTGCAACTGGGCCAGGACGGCGCAGCAGAGTCCGACCGGTCCCGCGCCCAGGACCACCACGCTATCGCCGAACGTAATCTCGCCGCGCTGGACGGCATGCAGGGCGGTGGGCAGGCCGCAGCCGGCGGCCATAAACGTATCGGGCGCGAGGGCCGGCGGCAGCTTCAGAATATGGACACCCGGTAAGAGCACGATCCGTTCGCTCCATCCGCCCAATAGACCTTCCGTCGAAGAATACGTAATGCCATAGACGCGGCGCTCGGGGCAGCGCGTAGAAGCCTTCGCGATCTGGCAGTACCAGCAGTGTCCGCAGGTGCGGTGAACGTCAAGAAAGGTCACAATGTCCCCGGGACTCACCACCTCATCCTCCACTGTACGCACGATTCCCCGCACCTGTAGGACGCGTCCAGTGCTCACATGGCCTGGAATAATCGGATACGGCACCCCCGCCAGCCGTCCATGCAGAAGGTGAACATCAGTGCCGCAAACCTCACTCGCAATCGTCTCTAACAGCACCTCTCCATCCTCAAGCCCTGGATCGGAGAAGACGCGAACTTCCGGCTCTTTATTGGGGGCGGGCAAGACCACAGCGTGTACAGGCATAAAGAAAATCTCTCCTCATCTCTATAGTGTCCTCATGTCTCTTAGCATATCACATCTTGGTGAAGAGGGGCTGGATAAGGTAGACGGAAGCGGTGATTGAACAACGGACAGAATAAATACGCATCAACTTAAAAAAGGATGAGCTTTACAAGAACAAAAAACGGGCCGGGAAGGGTGAAGTTTTCGCAGCGAGCCGGGCCGTGGAGCGAGTTTCCGGACGCCGTAAACGTGGCCCCTACCAGTATTTGCGATAAATCGCATTTTTAAGACGAGGATTGGTAAAAGGAGGAAGAAGTGAAAAGAGAGAAAATCAATGTAAAAAGAGGGTACGCTGTTCCTTGTATCCCTTTTCTCATCCCTTTCGCCACCATGCCTTTTTCCTTCTATTCCTTCTATGATAAATCTGTATCCTTTCTCTTGCGATTTATCGCAAATACCGGTAGAGACCACATTTACGGCGTCCGGAAACCCGCCCCACCACTCGGCTCACCGCGAAAACTCCACGCTTCCCAGCCTGTTTTTTCCTTTCTCAAAAACTCATTCATGCTCACGTTGATGCGTAGTGGACGGAATAAAGATGGTCCGTTGTTCAATCGTCACTTCCATCCGCCTTATCCAGCCCTTCTTTCGTTCTTTTTTTGGGGAAAGAGTTCTTCTTGCCCTTTCCCCCCCAATCCACTATACTGGAGTCAGCATAGAAATGCATCAATTCAGGAGTATCAAGTAATAGAGGAGGCTAGCCCACCAATGTCTAGTGCCCAGACGCCCATCGAAGTCTTCTGTTCTTATGCGCATGAGGACGAAGCTCTGCTCAAACAACTGCACACTTCCCTCGCAACGCTCAAACGCCAGAATCTCATAACTATATGGCACGACCGCCAGATTCTGCCCGGCACTGATTGGTCCCAGGCCATCGATGCCCATCTGGAGCAATCCGTGCTTATCCTCCTGCTCATCAGTCCCGACTTCATAGCCTCCAACTACTGCTACGGGATCGAGATGAAGCGTGCTCTGGAGCGGTATGAGGCCAATGAAGCTCGCGTCATCCCCATCATCGTTCGCCCTTGCGATTGGCATGATGCTCCCTTTGCCCGCCTGCAGTGCCTGCCCCAGAATGGCAAACCCATTACGCAATGGACCGACCGCGATCAGGTCTGGACTGATGTCACCGCAGGCATCCGCCGCGCCCTCGCAGATCTCACGGTGCTAACTGCGAGTGCACCGCGCACAACCCTTCCATCCACCTGGAACATCCCCTATCCCCCCAATCCCTTCTTTATAGGACGTGACGATCTCTTGCTTCAACTGCACACCCAGCTTCAATCCGGCCAGCTCACGGCACTCAGCCAGCCCCAGGCCATCAGCGGCCTCGGCGGCATCGGCAAAACCCAGCTCGCCACCGAGTACGCCTATCGCTACCATTCCAACTACAAAGCCGTCCTCTGGACCCGCGCCGAGAGCCAGGAAGCCCTCATAGCCTCCTACAGCGCCCTTGCCACCCTCCTCAATCTTCCCGAACGGAATGCCCAGGAGCAACAGATTGCCATCCAGGCCGTCAAAACCTGGCTGCAAACGCACCGCGACTGGCTGCTCATCCTCGACAACGCCGACGACCTCGACCTCCTCCCGCCCTTCCTGCCTCGCCCCTCTGGCGGACATATTCTGATAACCACCCGCGCCTCGGATATGCAGCGGCTCGCCAACCGCATCGAAGTCAAAACATTTTCACCTGAGCAGGGCGCGCTCTTCCTCCTACGACGCGCCACCCTCCTCCTCTCTGATGCACCACTTGAGCAAGCTCCAGCCGACGAGCAAGCTATCGCCATCCAGCTCAGCCAGGAACTAGGCGGACTTCCCCTGGCACTCGATCAGGCCGGAGCCTACCTGGAGGCAACCGGCATGAGCCTGCAGCAGTATCAACAGACCTATCAGCGCCATCGCCAGCAGTTGCTCAAAGATCGCCGCTCGCTGGTGCTCGATCATCCTGAAGCGGTCGCCACCACCTGGTCGCTCTCCTTCCAACGCATCCAAGAGCGCAATGCCGCCGCCGCCGACCTCCTACGCCTCTGTGCCTTCCTTGCCCCTGACGGCATTCCCGAAGAGCTTCTGACTCTGGGAGCCAAAGAACTAGAGGAACCGCTGACAAGCGTGGTTGAAGACCCATTCCTCTTAAGCCAGGCCATCGAAGCCCTGCGAGCGTATTCCCTGCTGGATCGCGATCCTCGTAAGCAGCAGATCTCAGTACACCGCCTGGTGCAAGCTGTGCTTAAAGATCAGATGGATGAGTCGAGCAGGATGCAGTGGGCGGAGCGGTCTGTGCGGGCGGTAGCCGCCGCCTTTCCATCAGCGGAACACAAGACCTGGCCCCAATGGGAGCGACTCCTGCCCCATGCATTGATTGCAGCTGATCAAATCGAGCACCTTCATCTTGTATTCCCTGCTGCTCCCTATCTGCTCAATCAAACAAGCTACTACCTTAACGCGCGTGGATTATACGGAGAGGCGGAGCCATTGTTGAAGCAAGCGTTGAAGATTCGTGAGGAGCAATTGGGCGCTGAGCATCTTAAGACAGCGATTAGCCTGAACAATCTAGCAGAGCTCTATCTTCAGCAAGGGAAGTATAGGGAGGCGGAGCCATTGTTGATGCGAGGGTTGCAGATGAGCAAGGATCAGTTGGGTGAGGAACATCTAGATACGGCACTGAGTCTGAACAATCTGGCCGAGCTTTACCGTGAGCAAGGGAAGTACGCAGAGGCCGAACCGTTATATCAGCAAGCGTTGAGGATCACTGAAGGACAGTTGGGTGCTGAGCATCCGGAGGCAGCACGCAGCCTGAGTAATCTGGCAATCCTCTACTACATGCAGGGGAAGTATAGGGAGGCGGAGCCGTTGTTGATGCAAGTTTTGAAGATAAGCAAGGAGCAGTTGGGCGAGGAACACCCAGATACAGCATTGAGCTTGAATAACCTGGCTGAACTCTACCGTGAACAAGGGAAATATATAGAGGCCGAACCATTATATCAACAAGCGTTGAAGATCGATGAAAAGCAGTTGGGAAGGGAACATCCCA
>CAXTXB010000438.1:0-1770 GCA_964247965.1 uncultured Dictyobacter sp.
TCCAATCTAGCTTGCTCTTCTTGCGATTGAACACCAGCGAGGCCAACGTAAAGCCTACCAGCTCCAAATTTCTATCGTTGGCAGGAGCCATCTCTGCAAACATCCGCTCTACCAATTCAGGGGTCGCCCCACCATCGGTTAAAGGGATGAAAGGAAGCAGTGCAGGCTGACCCAGCTGGAAGATAAAGTCCGGTGTCAGGTCTCCAATTTCAATACTTCCATATGAGAAACGCAGTATCTCCTCTTGCCCTTGACTCCCTGGAGCCGTCCAGCAGAGCGGAGAGTGACGAACTGGACCACCCTTCAACAGATAAATGACATAGGATCGAACCGGTTTTTGATATTCGCTGCGTGCAAGGACATTATACTGCAGCAAACGTTCTGCCATATGTGAATGATTGTATGTTTGAAATTCGATGTGTACAAGAAATTCCTCCCCACCGATGACCGCATCTAAGAGGGCATCCACCTCCAACTGCCAGTTGCGTAACTTCTCCGGTCGTTGCTGAACATACTGTGCTCCCGGCGACACCAGATCCACAAACGTCTGTGGGTCAAAGTGAATCAGCGTGCGCATATTCTGATCCCACGTCTTCGCCAATGACCGTCCTCCTCCTCCACTTCATGATAGAGACAGTGTAACATAGAAGAGATGATTTGTCGATTGAAAATCGTCAATGAGAGTTGAAAGCGCCGTTCTCCATGTCTCTATTACCGATCTATATTCTGCACTCGCGGTTTTATCAGCACATGCAGCTTTATAGACCTCTTCTCGCTCTTTTCACGCTTAAGAACGATTGAGTTGGAGTCAATGCCGCAAAGGATTGTCATCTGATTCAGAGAACATCCTCTCTTATTCCCTACTACCATAATTCCCCTTCACGCCACTCTGCAGTAATTGTCACATGGACTGAAACGAGAAGGATAGTCTTTCCTAGTTCTTCCGCTGGATATATTGAATCACCAACTCTGCCGCTTTCTTTTCTGAGCAGGTTTCCCAGTCATCTAAATGGTCCAGCACAGACATCACCAGGAGCATGCGGAGACTGGCCCGAATGAGCATTTGATCAAATGCTCGTATCTGCTGGAAGCAGTGTAATACTGAGACATCACCCTGGCGCGGACCGATCCAATTAGCATACATCCCTAATGCAAACTCAACAGGTCTCCAAAACGGTGAAAAATCGATAAACGCAGGTGGAAGGTGTGGCGCGATAAGAATATTCTCTGGATTTAAGTCTCCATGTATGAGTTGTGGTTCCAATGCTTCGATAGGTCTCCAAAGATCATAGAGTTGATCAACGAGCGGCTTTACCTTTGGATGGATAGCGTCTGGCTTTGCGCCCCAACACCATCGATCAGCCTTTCCCCAAGGAGTCTGATTCTCATCCATCATTGGATGCTTTTCTATGCGATGTAACGCCTTATGAAAGGCGATAATGCCTTCAATACACGAAGGTCCATGCTGTCCAACCATCAGGAGTGATCCACGTATCTGCACTGGTGAGAATGGCTTTGGGGAAGCGAAAACCTGTCTCTTCTAGAGTGTGAGAGAATTCGGCAATCCATTGGATGAGTTCAGGTGAATGATTGTTTTCTAAAGAGGTTTCTTTGACTCGTTTCAAAACAATATTACCCACCCGAAAGGTCGGCTGTGAGCCACCTGGAAGTTGTTCTGGTATGGCTCTAATGCCAAATTGGGTGGCTATCTGCTCTACATCCATGTGATTTCGCCTATCCTGATTTTGAGGCAGACTTCTCTGATTTTTG
>CAXTXB010000438.1:1780-5258 GCA_964247965.1 uncultured Dictyobacter sp.
CAGTGTCAGATGAATGAAGAGTGGAGTTCACCCACGACAACCGTGCGGGATTGTCGTGGGTGAATGGAGGTTTAGAGGGCTCCGGAATTGACGGAGAGGCCACCGTCGATGGTGAAGGTTGAGCCAGTCACATATGCGGATGCGTCGGAGGCGAGGAAGAGGGCCAGTTTGGCGATCTCTTCTGGCTCGCCCATGCGGTGCAGCGGAATTTCGTCGATCAGGGCCTGGTACTTCTTGGGATCGGCTTTTACGTCGGCGTCGATCGGGGTGTCCACGGCTCCGGGGGCGATGTTGTTGACGGTGATGTTGTGTGGTGCCAGTTCGAGGCAGATGGTGCGGGTGAGCATGCGCATGCCACCCTTGGCGCAGCAATAGGGAACGTTCTGCGGCATGGGGATATCTTCATGCACGGATGAGATATTGATGATGCGACCAGCCGTAACTTTGTTTTTGACCATCTCGCGGGCGGCGGCCTGGGCGCAGAAGAAGGCTCCCTTGAGGTCGGTATCGACCACGCGATCAAACTGCTCCTCGGTCACATCCAGGAATGGGCTGTGGATCTCCATGCCGGCGTTGTTGACAAAGATGTCCAGGCGGCCAAGTTGGCTTACGGCTTGCTGTACCAGGCCGGTGGCTTGCTGATATTGCGAGACATCAGCCTGCAAGACGATGCACTTGCCGTTGCTCTTCTCGATCAATTGCTGCACCTCGGCAGCTTTTTGCTGGTTGTGCGCGTAGGTCACAACGACCGTTGCGCCCTCTTGCGCGAACTGTATGGCGATGGCGCGGCCGATGCCGCTGTCAGAGCCAGTGACGATTGCTACTTTCTGATCTAGTTGTCCCATGATAGGTGTTGATCCTTTCATTTGATGGCCATCTAATAATTATCTGATAGTTCTCTACGGAAAAGCGCTTTATGAGACCTATTGGACCGCCCCACTTCATCAGGCAAGTGATCAGCCCCCTCCGCGTAGCGACCATCCCTTGCGGTCACGCCGCGATCTAGCGGATTGGAGCGGTAGCTGGCCTCTGATGTGGAGGGAGAACGACAACCGCAAGGGGTGGTCGCTACGCGGAGCCTCCTACGACAACCGCAAGGGATGGTCGCTACGCGGAGGGAGCCGGTCACTTGCCTGATGAGCTGTACCAGAGCACTATGCACAATCAAGCATTCAAGCTACTTTCCACAATAAAATATATTCCCAATCTGTACACGCGACATACGGGAGATAAGAGACACGCTGGCAGCACAAGGGGGATATAATGAGTATCTGTCAAAGATCATGATCTAGCTAGCAACCTTAGAAAGAAGCGCATGAAAGAAACAACATCCCCTTCCCTTCGTCTGCCCGTCGGTCTCGCCTTTTTGGGCTTTGTGCTAAGTGGTATGAACGATGGTATCAATGGCGTCCTTCTGCCAAGTCTAAGCACATTTTACGGCGTGGGCGATGCCGTCCTTGGCCTGCTCTTTTTCGTCGCCTCTTTTGGTTATTTTCTTGCCGCCCTGGGTAGCGGTCTTTTGACGCAGCGGCTGGGGCTGCGCTGGCTTCTCCTGCTGGGGACGATAACATTCCTGATCGGCGTACTTCCCTTTGGATTAAAGCTGCCGTTCGTCCTGCTCTTTCCCGCCCGGCTTATGCTGGGGTTAGGCATAGGGCTGCTCGAAACAGGGTTAAATATTTATATCACTGAACTTCCTCACTCCGCCCTTCTACTGAACTATTTGCATGCGTTCTATGGCGTGGGAGCACTTGTTGGACCCGTGGCCGGCACCATCATACTTGCCCTTCAATGGGGATGGAACAGCGCCTATCTGCTCCTGGGAGGCTTCTGTCTTCTACTGCTGCTCAGCTTCAGTCTTTTTTCCCGTACCACCCGGCTCAACGAATCCACGCGGGAAGAAAAGGAGTCCAGGACAGAAAATGTGCTGAGTGCAACGCTGAAGTTTCCTGCCGTCTGGATAGCCACCCTTTTTCTGCTGGTCTATGTTGGCATCGAGGTGAGCCTGGGCAATTGGACCTACAGCTTCTTGCTGCAAGACCGGCACGAGGGACCGTTCCTGGCGGGCTGGATCGTCAGCGGCTACTGGCTGGGCCTCACCCTGGGACGTTTTCTCTTGCAGAATCTGGCGGAGCGTATCGGCCTTGGGACCAAAGGACTGATATACGGCTGCATGATCACAATCGGAATCGGCCTCCTGCTCGTCTGGCTCATCCCCAACGAGATCCTGGTCATTGTAGCCTTCAGCCTTATCGGCTTCGGCCTCGGCCCCATCTATCCCCTCACCGTCGCCATCATCACCACACTCGTCCCAGCCCACCTGGGTCCCAGCGCAATCGGCATATTGGTCAGCGTAAGCATCATCGGACTCGCCATTTTTCCCTGGATCGCAGGCGTACTCGCACAATTCATCGGCATCTGGACCCTCTTGCCCTATACCCTTGGTCTCACACTCATACTGCTAGTCCTATGGCAAAGCCTCCTTAGCTACACCGGCCAATCCCTTAACATCAGTGAAAGCACCAGGTAACATCAATGAAAGCATAGGTAAATAAATCCGACGAATAGACAATTTATCCAAACATCTCTCCTATTTTTTTGACAGGCAAAGGCATATCATGTTAAATAGAGAAAAGCACATTTGTAAAGCTCATGTTGTAGAAATGTAGATGGAGAGGAAACTCGTAATGCATCAAGACTCCTATTTCTCGTATACACAATCAGGAGAACCCAACGACCCTCCGCAACTTCCCTTCCCAGAACCAGGGCAGACAGTAATACCAGCAGCGTCAGCAGTATCAGCGGCACCCGATGCACTACAGCGCCCCTTCCCGAATCAGCAGCCAGTCGATGGAGCATACAACCCGACACAAATTCCCTTTCCACAACCGCTTCCATCGACCGACACGATAGACACAACACAAATTCGTTTTCTTCAACTCCTGCCAATGACAGAAACAGGCGAAACGGACAAAAGCATCCAGATTCCCTTCATCCAGCAGGATAGTAAGACAAGCGAAATCGTGCAAATTCCCCAGATACCCTTCTCACAACAACCGGCGTTGAACGGAACGGGTCCCAGCATCCACGACCCTCTTGCGCAGCAAATATTCCCGCCGGGCGCGGCCACCCAGCCACATGCGTCACATCCCCTGACAGAAACCGATAATCAAGCGACAATGCCCATGCCCGGGCTGATCGAAATACCTCTTGTCATGCGAGAGAGGAAGGCAACCGCCCCGGCAGAGCAGGAGGATATCCAACCGAACGAACTAGCGCCAAGCAACCAGGAAGCCAAAAGGGCAATCATCAACGGAGTCATCTCCTTCGCCGTTAGCATCGTCACCCTCACAACCGTCGCAGGCTTCGCCGGGCTCGTCATCGGCACCTTCGCCATCATTTACGGCCTCAAGGGCCTGAGGCTGGCACAACATCTACCAAACAAAGCCGGCCGGGGACACGCCATCATCGGCATCAT
>CAXTXB010000439.1:0-5241 GCA_964247965.1 uncultured Dictyobacter sp.
GCATTTAAGCTCCAGGATAACCTGCACCTGGTATCCAATTCAGGACAAAAAGCCCTGCGTATCGTCTTTGTCTGCGGCATGTGGATAACCGGCTTCGATGTCCCCTGCCTCTCGACCATCTACCTGGACCGCCCCATGCAGGGCCACACACTCATGCAAGCCATCGCCCGCGCCAACCGCGTCTATGATCGAGAGAAAATCACCGGCATGATCATTGACTATGTCGGCTCATTTAACGATCTACTCAAGGCCCTTGCTGTTTATGCCGCCAGCGACACTGGCACTGCGCAAGATGTGCAGATCGGTGATAAGAGCGAACTTATCAGCCAGTTGGAGAGCGCGCTTCATGAGGCCGATCAATTTTGCATGCGCCAGGATATCAATATCCCCCGTGAGTTGCAGGCACTAGAGGCTGCTGAGACGGCTGATAAGCGCAAGAAGATTATTCTGGATATCGCTGATCGTCTTCTGGGAAATGACGATGTCAAGATTGGTTTCCTGGCCCTGGCAACTGAAGTAAGCAGTCTCTATAAAGCCATCCTCCCCGATAAGGATGCTGGGGCATATATGTCGCATGTGCATCTGTTCCGGGAGGTGGCCGCTGAAATGTATAAAGCAATGCAAGGAGTGAGCATCGACGAGGTCGTAGATGAGGCACGTGATCTGGTTGAGACCTCCATTTATCTCAATGGCTACATTCGAGAGACGCCCGGTGATGCCTATCTGCCCGAAGGACATTTTGATCTCAGCAAAATCGATTATGACGCACTCGCACAGAGCATGAGGCAAGAACATACAAACATCAAGGCCGAACAACTGCGCAGTCAGCTTACACAGAGAATAGAGCAGATGGTCAGACAAAATCCAACCCGCGTTGACTACCAGGAAAAGCTCAAGCAGATTGTGTATAAAAATAGCGATAACAGTGCCAACAACGCCCTCTATCCACAAGAGCTTATTGACTTCGCGCGCCAGTTGCACGAGGAAGAGCTCCGCGCCAAACGCGAAGGACTGAGCGAAGAGGGTCTGGCAATCTTCGACCTGCTGACACGCATAGACCAGCCCCTCTCTCCAGAAGATCGGGAGCAAGTCAAAGCCCTCACAAAAGAACTGCTCGACTCCCTAAAGCGGGAAGAGATAGGGATCGAATGGCAAAAGAAGCAGCAGACGAGCGGCGTGATTGATGATAGCATTAAGAAGATACTGGGACGGCTGCCAGCCATCTATGATCAAGCAACCTATAATCAAAAATGTGTTGATGTGTTCCATTATACGTTGACGCATTTCGAGGGTAGCGGTGCCGCGTAGGCCTCTCGCGCGGGTGAACGACGACAACCGCAAGAGACACCGACTCTAACTTGTAAGCTATAAATAGCTCATAAGGTAAGGTTCATGTTTACCTCCCAGGTGTGCGCGCAGTTGATTGCCTTATTCTGTGATATGCTAATCGTACAAAAGTTTTATATGATCGCGCCGTAAAACTCCTGGCTTCAGCCATGGGGATACAAGGCGCATTCCTTTTCTAGGGCTTGGGTAGGGCACTGCCCTATTGATACTCTTGAGTTGACGGAGCACTGTTTTCACGCTAGAATGACGCTATGGAAACAGAGAAGCAGTTCCAACGCATGTCCGTGTATTTCCCGCCTGATCTTCTCGAAAAGGTGAGAATGTCAGCCAGGAAACACAGGCGTTCGTTCAACAAAGAAGCCTTGTGGTTACTAGAGCAAACACTGGCACAAGAGGAGAGAGAGGAGGAGGCAAAGCACGATGAGTCTTACAACCTATAAGTTTTGCCTCTATCCGACCAGGAAGCAGGCTGAAACCTTGCAGTGGACTCTCGACAGAAATAGAGAGGTCTACAACGCAGCACTCCAAGAACGTCGTGATGCTTGGGCCGTGTGCAAACAACATCCAAACTATTACGATCCTGAGTGGCGTCAAGAGCATGCACGAGACTACAGCGTGAGTTGCTACGATCAGATCACTCAACTCCCTGAGATCAAAGAGGTCAGGGAAGAGTACCAAGAGATCCATTCGCAAATTGGACAAGACACGGTGCGCCGGGTTGATAAAGCGTTCAAAGCGTTCTTTCGGCGCGTCAAGAGCGGAGAGGAACCCGGCTACCCGCGCTTTCAGGGCAAAGACCGTTATGCTAGCTTTTGCTACCCACAAGCGGGGTTTGGCGTTGAGAAGCGAGGTGACAAGAAGCACGTACTGATTCTCTCGAAAATTGGACACATCAAAATCAAACTTCATCGTCCCATCCGGGGAGCCATGAAAACGTGTACGATGAAGCGAGAAAATGAACGGTGGTATGCGTGTATCGCTTGTGAAGTGGGCATCACGCAACGGACCCCCTACACTGATGCAGCGGTGGGGGTTGATGTGGGCCTGTATCACCTCGCAGCGCTCTCAAGTGGTGATGTCATTGACAATCCCCGCTTCTATCGTCAGGCTGAGCAGAAGCTTGCGAGGATTCAGCACGAGCTCGCACGCAAGAAACAACGTTCCCATCGTCGCAAGAAGACCGTACAACGACTGTCAAAGGCCTCTCGCAAGGTACGCAACCAACGACAAGACTTCTTGCATCAATGGTCGCGTTGTTTGGTCAATACCTACGAAGCAATTGTGTTTGAGGAGCTAGCACCGTCAAAAATGAGGAAAGCACCCAAGCCCAAACAGGGCGAGCACACCGGCGTCTATTTGCCCAATGGGGCCACAGTCAAAGCAGGTTTGAATAAAAGCATCCTTGATGCCGGGTGGTCCACCTTCATTGCTATGTGCGAGTACAAAGCTGAAAACGCTGGTACCGTCAAAGTGGTGAAAGTGGACCCATACAAAACGTCGCAAGTATGCAGTGGATGTCTTCATGAGGGACCACACAAAGACCTCAGCGAGCGAGTTCACATCTGTGAAGCGTGTGGCCTAGTTCTGGACAGAGATGTCAACGCAGCCAAAAACATTCTTGCGGTATGGCAAGACGGCTTGCATCTGCGTCCAGTACCCAAAGAGAAGCAACCCAAAACGAAGAAGAACACCCAGGCTTGGACGGAGCCTTCAGAGGACGCGCCTCTGAGAAGCCTCCGGCTTTAGCCGTGGGGAGTCGTCACGGTTGTAATGAAGCAAACCAGAAAGGTACAAGTCATGGCAGAATTGCTAACCAACAAAGTCGCAGTCATAACTGGAGGGGCAAGTGGGAATGGACGAGGAATTGCCCTTGCACTTGCTAGACATGGAGCGAAAGCCGTTATCATTGCTGATGTTCGGCAGGAGCCACGCGAAGGCGGGCAAGCAACCCACGAGTTGATCGAAGCGGAGACCCAGGCGCGCGCGAAGTTTGTTTCCTGTGATGTTACTAAAGTTGCAGACCTTGAAGCCGCCGTTGAGGCCGCGGAAGAGTTTGGTGGCGTTGATATCATGGTAAATAACGCAGGCATAGTCATTCAAGGGGATTTCCTCGCGTCCACTGAGGAACAATTTGACCGTATCATGGCGATCAACGTCAAGGGTGTCTATTTTGGTGCACAGGCAGCGGCTAAACGTATGGTTCGTAAGGGGAGTGGCTGCATTATTAATATCTCTAGCATTGCAGGTATCCAGGGTAGTCGGGGTGCCGCATCTTACTCGACCACCAAAGGTGCTATACGTCTGCTTACGTATGCACTGGCTGATGAACTGGGAGGACAAGGGATTCGCGTCAATGCGATCCACCCTGGAGTAATTGAAACTGCTATGACCACCCAGGATGCTCCTATCGTTGGCACGGCCGCGGCCGCGCAATACATGTCTGCCATCCCCATGCAGCGCTTTGGGCAGCCGTCAGATATCGGCAACACCGCCGTCTATCTTACAAGTGATCTGGCAAGCTATGTCAATGGTGCATCAATCGTTGTCGATGGTGGTGCAACGCGCGTCTAGCGAACTGGAATAAGTCAACCTCCGTTGTGCATGATGACATCGTCATTAACTCCAAGGGTCTGGCGCGTCGCAGGTTGGGATGTGCTAAAATAGGTGTATGCTAAGAACAATTACTGCGACGCGCTACGTCACCCCCTTGCGCGAAGGTGGCTCGCTGCCGGCGGTCGTTGAGGCGGATGATGACGGTCTGTATGTGCTCAAATTTCGTGGGGCTGGTCAGGGTCTTAAAGCTCTAATCGCCGAATTGTTATCGGGTGAGATTGCTCGTGCCCTGGGCCTGCCTGTGCCTGAGATCGTGTTTATGGAGCTTGATCCAATTCTGGGTCGTTCTGAACCCGACTTTGAGATTCAGGAACTGCTCAAGGCGAGTGCAGGCCTGAACCTGGCGCTCGACTTCTTGCCCGGCTCGCTGACCTTTGATGCCCTGGACGCCTACCTGCTCGATCCCGTGCTAGCATCTGAAATCGTCTGGTTTGATGCCTACGTAACGAATGTTGATCGCACGCCGCGCAACACAAATATGCTCTGGTGGCATCGCCGTCTGATGCTCATCGATCACGGGGCCTCGCTCTACTTTCATCACGTCAATACCGATTACAAAGAGCGCAGCCGCACGCCTTTCACCGCCATCAAGGCACACGTGCTATTGCCAGTTGCAAGCGCCCTATGTGAGGTAGACGAGCGTCTAAAAGAGCGTTTAAAACCAGCCGTCTTGCACGATATCGTTGCGCTCATTCCCGACGATTGGCTGGGTCAAGATCCCATGTTCGCTGACGCGACCACCCATCGTCAGGCTTACCTGGACTATTTGCTAGATCGCCTGGCACATTCAAGCGTTTTTGTAGAGGAGGCTCAGCGTGCCCGCAACCAGCTCGTATGATTATGCGGTCATTCGCCTTGTCCCGTGCGTAGAACGTGGAGAGTGCATCAATGTCGGCGTCATCCTCTTCTGTCGCACACGCCGTTTTCTAGGCGCTCTCATCCAGGCAGATGAGGATCGTCTGCATGGCTTTGCCCCCCATATGGATTTTGCTTCGGTACAGCAGCAGCTCGACCACTTGCTCAACGTCTGCCATGGGAATGCCGAGGGCGGTCCCATCGGCCAGCTCTCACAATCCGAGCGCTTTCACTGGCTCGTCTCTCCACGCAGCACCATCATCCAGATCTCCCCCGTCCACGTCGGCCTCTGCACCGATCCCGCCGTCGCCTTACAGCAACTCCTGCAAAAACTTGTTTTATAATTACACTTTATAAGTTATTTTGAAATTTAAAGTTCTAAGAATCATGTTTTGCCTGTTCTCTTTACAACCGAAGGTTGTAAAG
>CAXTXB010000440.1:0-5205 GCA_964247965.1 uncultured Dictyobacter sp.
TGTGGGGAGGGGTGGCGGGATTGGTGGGGGCGATAGGGCTGATTGCATTCTACTCGGCACTCTCAGTCGGGCGCATGGGCATTGCCGCACCGGTTTCCGCAATATTGACTGCGGCCATACCCGTTATCTTCAGCGCTTTTACAGAGGGGTTGCCCAGTTTAGTCCAGGTGGGAGGATTTGTCCTGGCATTGATCGCAGTGGGGCTGATATCGCGGCCAGAACGCTTGAAGGGACGGCCAGAGGGGCTGGGACTGGCATTGCTGGCTGGGATCGGTTTTGGCTGTTTCTTCATTCTTATTAGCCGCGTAGGTCATACTGCGACGTTCTGGCCCCTGGCAGTTGCACGTCTGACATCTGTGTTATTTCTACTGGTTGTAGTTGGAGTGCGGCGGCAGCGGGCGTTGCCGAAGAAGGGTGTAGCAGTTCTGGTGCTTCTAGCCGGAGGATTGGATGCGCTAGGGAATGCGTTTTTTGTGCTGGCAACGCATCTAGGTCGCCTGGATGTTGCAGCCATTCTCTCTTCTTTATATCCGGCGGCGACAGTGATCCTGGCGACAATTGTGTTGCGGGAGAAGGTTACGCGCATACAGGCACTTGGAATCTTTCTGGCGCTAGCAGCGATCCCCTTGATCTCGGTAAAGCTGTGATGCCAGCTAGTCGTTTGTTAACCTCTGCCTTTTCGTCGTAGGATTATACGTTCTTCATCAGACAGAGGAAGACTTGTAAGCCAATAGAAAGATCCATCGTGTTCTCGATCCATAAAAGAGTATTCTATGAGAGCGCGGCGAACAATGCCATAATCCGCAAACGCAATATGTTGTTTTAACTGTTCATCCACCTCTTTGACCGGGTATGTTCTCCCGCTAACAAAGGGGGAGGCAAGATGGGCAAGAATGAGAATTTTATCTCTTTCTTTTGCTGGCGGCCACGTTTTCAGTCGTCCATGAGTATCTAAAAAGTGCGTCAGTCCTTTTTCTTTCTTCTCTCGATCTGCTTCCATAAAAGTATTTGCTCCTGAACATCATCTTACTTTTACTATTTTAAACTGTACTGGACCGATTCACCTCTTTTGTCTGGCTCGCTCCGCGTAGCGACAATCCCTTGCGGTCAATGCTGTTTAAATACGGAGAGAAGCAGAGGGCAAAGAGAAGTGTTTTGCCTCGGCTTCCCAGAGCCCGCTGCTGCAAGCGGCGGGCTCTGGGATGGCTTGTTAAACGTAATGGGATCACAACATGCAGTGCTAAAGCGTGGGTTCGGCCGCTGCAAGCGGCGGGCTCTGGGAAACCGAGGTGAACACTGCAACCGGATTTCTTTGGACAACGTCTTAGCTACTTATCTAAACAGCATTGATCCCTTGCGGTTGTCGTGGTAGCCAATCTCTTACACGCCCATCACGACAACCGCAAGGGATTGTCGCTACGCGGAGCGAGCCGGTCAAATGATGTGGGTCAGAGTAATACTACGCCTTTTGCTATATTTGATCTCTAGTGATAAGTCTAGTAAGATCATGTACTTGCTGAATACTCGACAGACGTTAAAAGAGGGAGTGGATACTTATCTCCGCTCCCTCTTTTGAATAGTATGGTTATGATGCTATATAATCCATATTATCTAGAGAGTGATGATTTGGTCAGGGGGATTGGTGGCGAGAGCAGCGTAGAGGTCGGGGAAGCAGCCGACGTGGACACCTTCGACGGTGCCGACCGCACTATAGCCACCTTCGGCGTTGGGAG
This sequence comes from uncultured Dictyobacter sp., assembly GCA_964247965.1. Taxonomy (GTDB): domain Bacteria; phylum Chloroflexota; class Ktedonobacteria; order Ktedonobacterales; family Ktedonobacteraceae; genus Dictyobacter. The sequence continues at coordinate 1,734 of CAXTXB010000440.1, forward strand.
CAGCGAGGCCACGCTCATTGGCGCACTGGTCGCAGAGCATAAGCAGGATGTTCTGTTCTTTTGCGACAGTGCTGAGGCGTTCGCCAAGGGGGTCACCTTTGCGCAAGGCATAGGTATTATCGTCAAAGAAGAACATGCCCACGACCTCAGCACCATGACGGTGCTCTTCTAGCTGCGGCAGAATCATCTTGCCTAGCTTGTAACTTACAGTGTGACCGGTCGTGCTAAAAATATAGGCTACTTTCATGGAATGTGTCCTTTCGCTTGGGTAGAATCAGGAGAGACGGTAAAGCCGATTTCTCGCATTTTCTCTTCCTATGTACATAGTACACTGGCAACGGAAAGAAAGACAAGGGGGATACGTTTTCTCGTTGCTCTTTACAGGTAGAGGAGAGAGACGGTATCATTAATAGATAGGTCCGGTTTAGCAATACGCCAGCGTTGTAGACTATTTGCTATGTTTGTACATGTCTGCGAATTATTGTCCGAAGTACAATAATTTGCAGACATTTTAAAACATAGCAGAGCCCGTTGGTATGAAATGATTGAGAAAGATAGTTTGTATTTCGATATATGGCCCTAATTTCTGTGCTACAGCGTCTTTATCTGTTGTTGAAGAAACGAAAGACGGACGATAAAAAGATCTGATTCTATTAAGAATGAAGTATGATGGAGAGACCAGAGAATTATTATGCAACATTAGGCATTCCGGGTGATGCTGACACTGAGACGATAAAGCAGGCGTATCGGCAGTTGGCACGGCGCTTTCACCCTGATGTAGCGGGGCCGGAGGGGGCGGTGGAGATGAAACGTATCAATCGGGCCTATTCAGTACTGGGTGACCCTGAGAAGAGGCAGCAGTATGATACGATTATGGGCGGTGTGATCGACCTGCGTAAAAGAGGATTTGTGCGTCCAGCAGCCCGGCAGCAGAGACCGGAGAATCCTGAGGATGTCGAGTTTTTTGGACTCAACATTTTCAGCACAAAGGGTCCGTTCCGCGCGGGAGCATCGATCAATAGCAAGATAGGGGTCATCTCCACACTGAGCAGCGTCCGCACCGTACAGGGTATTCTCGTGGCAGCAGGCACGACGGATGGCAACGGGATGGTCTGGCAAATAGTCGATGATAAATTTGGCGCTGCAACCAGTTTTGCCAGTGATCCAGATGCTACCATAGAATCGTTGCGCGAGCTGCGTTTTTCGAGCGCCGGGTCGATACTAGCGGGTTGGGGACGGCTGGGATTGCATATATGGGACGCATTTAAAGGAACCAGGCTGTGGAGCTATCCACTCACCGAACGGGCAGTCTCTGCCCACTACTCGCTGGACGTCAAGGTACAGGCCTCACGCGATGGGCAGCGACTGGCCAGCATGGCGCTACCACATCTTACCGAAGATGGGCATGCGCCACGTGCGTGGGGCGTACGCAGCACGGATGTTACCGGACATGAGATGGGTACACCGACAAACAAGCTCAGCGAGGTGTTGATCTGCACAGAAGAAAGTATGGAGAATAGACACTTCTGGGCGGTACGTATGCGAGCACTTTCGCAAGACGCAAAAACGCTGATTACCCTTTCCTGCGCGCAGGTTGCAAATGAACAGGCGCAGATGGCTATAGTGCGTCGTTGGGATCTCACGGCCAGGGGGCGATTGGGCGGTGGAAGGCATCCGCAGGTCATCACCTCCGTCGTCGTAGGAAAATGTCAGGACTGCACCCCGCCCTATGTAAGCACACCCGACGTCTCAATGCTCGCGTTCGTCTACATTGGTAACAAGATTCGCCTGTGTGAGACGCTCACAGGCACGTATAGCGAATTTGCCACGGGCGCGATGGGGAGCACAGCCAGGCTCGCGATTTCGCCTGATGGGCAATGGTTAGCCGTGGCGCGAGAAGACAGCGAAGTAAACGAAGGGGTCATCGACCTGTGGTCAATCCCGACCGGGCAAATCATACAGAAATTCTACCATCCATGGCAGGTTAGCGCCATCGATTTCGCCGACGGGCGGTTTGTTGTAGCCCTTACAAATGGGACTATTCAGGTCTGGCAATAGGATTGATGAGTAACTACGTCAAAAATTTGCAAATTCTCTCACTGTGTTCGATAATCATAAGAAACAGGTTGACATTTGGCCTACTGTTCCTTTACTATGTACGTTAAACAAATATTTTGTGTAAACAGTATCTATTAAATTGAGTGCATCTAGTTCAGAGGAGCATCACAATTGATTCGCGAACGTACACTTTTAGTGAAAGAGCCGGGAAAGAAAACTATCTTTCAAGGTGAAGAGCATGCATACGTACGCTGTGTCATTGCTGATGTTACTGATCCTGAACGTCATTTTGAGTGCCGTGTACTGGATGAAGAAGACATTCCAATTGCCATAGGTGAACGCATCAAACTAGAGGTTATAAAGGTCGTCACTGAAAGGCAGAGCGGTATTGTACGTTTTGACTGTCATTTAATAAAAACACAAGAGTAACAGGGAGTGAGAATATGAAGTGTGCGCGATGCTCGAACGAACTTTCGGACTCATCCACTTTCTGCCCACAATGCGGATTTAGTCAGCAGCAGAATCTCAATTACACGTCCCCAGAGAACTACGCGGGCCGAGAGCGGTCATTCTCCTATCTACCAGCCGGGACTCCTCCCTGGCCAACAAGCGTGCCGCAAAACGTACCTGGTATCGTCTCACATGTACCACAAAGCCAGCCCATATCCCCGCTCAGGGCGAAAACTGAGAGCAAACCACGGCGAACCGTAGGGGGCGTCATTTCTGTGATCGCGGTCCTTTTGCTCGCTCCTATCCTCGGTATCCTGATCGTCTTTGCCACCATTGGGCGACCGGCCAACTCGACAACGACACCAGTGAAAACAAGTACGAGCAGTACTAGCAGCGGCAGCCAGCAACAGAACGCAGCCACACCAGTTCCAGCCCAGAATGGAAATCAGCCCTTGCCAACTCCAACCTCATTTAAAACAGCGAAAGATACAAATGTAAACATATCGCTTCTGTATCCTTCAGATTGGACGCAGGGTAGCCCTAAACAAACGACGACTGCAACCTCGCTGAATGTGGCATCACAGGATCAAATTGGCATCAGTTTCTTCGTCACCCACTTTAATGATAGCGCCTCCACCAGTATCACAAACGCTGACCAGTTGAATCAATCCAATATTCAGGAGTTGACCCAGTTCTCGGATGTGCATAATATCCAGAATGTACAGGCGACAAATAATCAACCCAGCATTGCAGGCACGAAATGGATTGAGAAGGACGCGACATTCTTAGATAGCACAAATACGAAGACGCGCTTCTCTACCATTTCTGTACAGCATGGGAAGAGCTATTATGTGATCTACTTCTTCATTCCCGATGGTATCTATACAGAGGCGATGCAGAAGTATATCAGCCCCATCCTGAACTCAGTCAAGTTCCTTTCATAGCATCAATTTTAGTAATGGAT
>CAXTXB010000441.1:0-3854 GCA_964247965.1 uncultured Dictyobacter sp.
CCCCCCGCTGCCAGTGTTGGGACGTAGGGCTGCAATGGAGCTTGACAGAGCAGTAAGGCATAATCGTTCCGCGAATCAGACCCTTGAAAATAGTGATGCTTGCTGGTAATATCACCAAGAGATAATTAGTATACACTACAAAAAGATGTTTGAAAAAACGAGACGAACAGAATTCACCAGAGTCAAGACGATCGGTTAAGAAGGATTGGGAGGAATGTATTGCTCATATTCGACAAAAGCGAGAGTGCAGAGGCTCTTCACATACAATTTCTGCATCATCTACGCCAGCGTATCCAGGTAAAGGATTATCCGGTAGGAGCGCGTCTACCATCTGAAGTGGCATTATCAGAGGAATATCGTATTAGTCGTGGAACTGTACGGCAGGCGTTGGATACATTGGAACGTGAGGGGCTGATTGAGCGAACGCACCGACGCGGAACGTTTGTGCGCGAGGTTACGCCAGAGATCCATGTTGAAGAGTCAGGGGTGCAGAAACGTATCGCGCTAGTATATGCATCATCCAACAATGCATCTAAATCGTTGGTAGGGCGCATCGATTTAGATCTTTTAATTGGTATCGAACAAGCTGCAAAATCCCACAATTATCAACTTAGTTTTGTATATTCCGAGAATACTCCGCAACAACTAGCTTTTGATATTCAACGGTTGCGCGCAGATAATGTATCGGGTATGGTTATCTATCCTCTGGGCAATACCACGCACGATGAGTCTATCTGGCAACTGAAAGCGGCCGGCGTGCCATTCGTGCTCATTGATCGTTATTATCCAGGTTTTGAGGCCGACTATGTAGGAATAGATAATCATAGCGGTGGCTATCGTGCGACCGAGCATTTGCTTATCCTTGGGCATCGGCGTATCGGTTTTGTATATTTTGGAAGTGAGGATTTACGTACCACCTCTACCCGCGGACGCTGGGAAGGATATCGCCAGGCGTTGCAGGACTACGGAGTGTCCTACGATGAAAGGCTGGTCTATCCCAGGATAAATAGCACAGCAACAGAAGGGCTTGATGACTACGAAGCTTTTCTTGCCCAACTTGATCGACCTGACGCAATCTTTGCCTCAAACGATGAAATCGCACTGAAATTGATGCAGCTAGCGCAGCGTCAAGGTTTGCGTATTCCTGATGATCTGGCGCTCGTTGGTTTCGACGATCAGCCCTTCGCGACTCACGTCAATCCTGCACTCACTACGGTAGCTCAATCATTTATCGATATGGGCTTACGGGCCGGAAATTTGCTGATAAGTCGTATCAATGGACAGGCTGGCCTGATAAAGCACATTGAACTCCCTACTAGCCTTGTTGTGCGCGATTCGTGTGGTGCGCGTTTGCGAGTACAACAGCGAATAAACACGTTGCAATAACGAGAGAGGATACGTATTGCTATGGTCCCATCAACACAGCAAGCACTGCACATGGTAGGCAATGCCCATATTGATCCGGTCTGGCAGTGGCGCTGGACAGAGGGCTGCGCGGAAGCTATCGGCACCTGCTGGGCGGCGATAGATCGGCTGGAGGAGGATGCAGGCTTTATCTTCACACGGGGCGAGGCGATTGTGTATCGTTGGATTGAAGAGTTTGAGCCCAGGCTTTTCGCACGTATTCAACACTTTGTCCGCGAAGGTCGTTGGGTGATTGTAAATGGCTGGTGGTTGCAGCCAGACTGCAATCTTCCTATAGGCGAAGCTTTTATACGCCAGGGGCTGTATGGCAAGGCATATTTTCGCGAGAAGTTTGGGGTTGATGTGACGGTTGGATATAATGTTGATTCGTTTGGCCATGCGGGTACATTCCCTATGCTTTTGCGCCACCTGGGCTTTGAAAACTATGTATTTATGCGCCCGGCCGCCCATGAGAAGACGTTGCCGGCGGCGCTCTTCGACTGGATCGCGCCCAATGGTGCTCGCGTCACCACGTTTCGACTCACCGACGAATATCAGACCGTCGTAGATCCGCTGGCCGGGAAGATTGAGCGTGCGGAGGCGTATATACAACAATCCGGGCAGCCGATTATGTGTTTCTATGGCGTAGGCAATCACGGCGGAGGACCTACGCGAGAGAATATCGCACTTATCAACCAGCTTCAGGCGGAGGGAAAATCGCTGCTATTTAGTGATCCTGTGCGCTACTTCGCGGCAGTTGCATCTGTATCTCGGCCGGAGGTACGCGACGAAATGCAGATGCACGCGATTGGCTGCTACTCGGCGCTTTCGGCCGTGAAGATGCTGAATCGGCGTTGTGAGGCGCGGCTGGTCCAGGCTGAGGCGGCCAGTGCGCTGGCACTGCATACTGCCGGTGTAGTATATCCACAGGAACAATTGACTCAATTGTGGAAAAAGCTATTATTTAACCAATTTCATGACATTCTAGGTGGAGCGTGTATCGCGAGCGCCAGTCGGGATACGTTGGATGCGTTGGGAGGCATCATCCAGGACGCGGAAGAAGTACTAAATACAGCTTTACGGCAGCTTGCCGCCACTGTTGCACCGAATCCAAATCTCAAGGCGGCTGCTTTTCTCGTCTTTAACTTAACGGGAGCGGAGCAGCATGTGCCCATTGAGTATGAGCCCTGGCTAGACCGGGAGGGGCGGCCTCGCCGTTTGCTGGATCATACGGGCCGCGAGGTTGCGTACCAGGAACTCCCGCCCGAAGGCTTTGTACCAACGCTGCATATACGCCGTCTCCTTTTCACTTCAACTATAGCCCCCTTCGGCTATCGGCTCTACATGGTAGAGGCGGGCGAGCCACGCGTCCAGGTTGTTAGTACGCTGCAGACACCACAGAGGTCGCCAGCATCGCAGACCAGCATCGAGAGCTCTGCATGGCGTCTTGAGATAGATAAGGACACAGGCGGCATTGCCCATCTCGTCGAAAAGAGCACGGAGCGAGATATCTTCGCGGGTACGGCGCATCTACCATTGCTGATTGAAGATATGTCGGATACATGGAGCCATCGTCTTGATCGCTATAGTGTGACGGGACCGTCAGCCATATGTGAGCGTATCGAAATCGTAGAGCAAGGTCCGCTGCGGGCGAGCGTGCGCACACGGGCACACATAGGATCTTCCCGGATTGTAAGCACATATTCCCTGTATGATGATCCAGAACTGCCCCTTGAGATTCGTGTGCAGATCGACTGGCATGAAAAGAACAAGTTGCTGCGCCTGCGTTACCCCGTAGCCTTCTCGATGCCAACCTTCCGCTATGAGGTACCAGCCGGCTCCCTGGAACGTCCGGCCGATGGTCGTGAATGGCCGGGCCAGCGCTGGGTACTCCTGAGGGATCAAGATGGCTATGGACTCGCCCTGGCCAACGACGCGAAATATTCCTATGCCGCGCTGGACAAGGCGCTCTATATCACTGCCCTACGCTCTCCCGCCTATGCGCATCACGACCCATATGTACTACAACCAGAAAACGAGTACCTGTATACCGACCAGGGCGAACAAGAGTTTACCCTGCGGCTGCGCGCGGGCGGCAACGTAAATATCATGGCCGCCCATCATTTAGCCGATGAGCTGCTGCGCCCGCCTGTAGTCACCCCGCACGTCTCGCGCAGTGGCAGCGGACCCTATAGCGCAAGCTTGCTATCTCTCACAACCAATTCAAGCCTCGTCACCTGCTTAAAGGGGGCTGAGGATGGGCGAGGCCTCGTCCTGCGGCTGCTAGAGGTCGAGGGCAGATCTGACACGATCGTCCTTGCACCGGAAGACCAGCAGCTAAAACCTTATGATATTCTCACGCTACGCAACGACGGCACGGAGAAATGGAGGGAGACTGACGGCCTGGAGGAAGAATTATCATGATTTCCGCCAGCCGATATGCCTGAGAG
>CAXTXB010000441.1:3864-5182 GCA_964247965.1 uncultured Dictyobacter sp.
CTTTACGAGTCTTACTAAATATTTTACGCTTTTTACATTTTACAAGCTTTTGCGCGAAGCGCAAAAGCTTGTAAAATGTAAAAAGCGTAAAATATTTAGTAAGACTCGACACACGCCGAAGGCGTGTGGATGCAAAAATTGAGGTCACGCCCTGGCCCACGCGTCGGCGACTTGGAGCATCTGGATGCCAGCTTGTTCTTGTCCCACCTGTATCAGCAGCAGTCCGGTGGACATGCATTGAATAAACCCCCACTCCCAGATCGCTTGCATGTCCGTACCTGTGAGATGACTGAGATAGGCACACCTCTCACGACCCAGTCTCACTGGGTCGTCAATCAGTTCGTCTATCCACTCCCTCATGGGGATGGCGAGGTCGTACGCTGGCTCGGCTATCAGGCCGTCTGGATCGATAAGCTTGAACGAAGATGGAGTCTGGGAGAGGTCCTGCAGGGTGTTGCCGTTGTGGGCGTCGCCGTGGACCAGGACGGCGGTTTCTGGATCGAAGGCTCGTGCACGTACCTGCGCAAAGGAGAGCGCCATGTCAAGCGCCCGCTGAGAACAAGGTTTGTCGAGCTGTTCCCAAAGGTCGGCGATGAACTTCGAGTGCCACTTAGCTATGCTGGCTCCAGATGGGAGCTGTGACCCGGACGGAATGTGGACCCAGGCTTCTCTCAGGGTCGTGCAGATAATTTCCATCTGAACTTTAGTGGAATATCCCAGCTCTCGCAACGGAGCCCCCAGTCGCTCCAATAAGAGAGCCCGGCGGCTGAGATCGTAGCGCAGGAGTCGAACGTATCCGTGCCCATCTGCCACAGTGAGGGCTGTAACTTCATGTGCGAGCACGGTGTTGCCACTTTTTTCTGGCATAGCCACTTTAAGGATGAACTTAGAACCATCCCCGGCTGTGGCTTCAGCAACGTAAGCCTCAGTGCCACCTTCAAGGCTCGGCCCTACGATCACCTGCCACTCTCGCTCTAATTCCCTAATAAGATCACCTAAGCCAACCAGCCAGTTGCGGCCCTGGGCGCCCAAGGTCGCCACCTTCTGGCGCACGGGATCTGAAACTGTAATGATCCGATTTTTCATTCTAGATATCCTTTAAGAGCATAGCGGAACCCGAACCCCATCATCGCTTTCTTAACATATGCTTATGCAGAGCTCGATTCACTCTTTGTCATGATATTTCCTTTTTCTATACATTTCAAGCACGCTTGAAATGTATAGAAAAAGGAAATATCATGACAAAGAGTGAGTACGCCAAAGGCGTTTATTACGAGTGATGGCGGAAGTTTGTTATATAGGTTTTTTTTGTCTGTTT
>CAXTXB010000442.1:0-5169 GCA_964247965.1 uncultured Dictyobacter sp.
GCAGAGCACGCTGATTGGATCAGCCGCATCCACGCTTTAGCACTGCATGTTCTGCTGGCCTCACGTAGCGTTCAATCGCAGTGCGCGCCCTCCGAAAGAAAAGATGTTCGCAGGTGTGCGCGTCTTATTGGAGGGAAAGACAGGCATGCAGTGCTAAAGCGTGGATGCGGCTGATCCAATCAGCGTGCTCTGCTTCGCAGAGGTGGGGAGGCCTGAGGCTGGATCTCTTTTAACCTTTTTCTTATTTAAACAATATTGATCCCTTACGGCTGTCGTGGGAGACGAGCAGTGAGGCCAGCAAGTACTCCGATCTGCTTGATCGCGGCGTGACCGCAAGGGATGGTCGTGACGCGGAGCGAGATTCCTGTCTATGAAAGAGGTTTACTGGTAGTGTGCGTGCAAAGGTGCCGTTAATGGAGAGCTTACGCATTTATCTGCTGGGTACATTTCGTTTATATCGTGATGGAGTGCTACTAACATCCAGGGATTGGCAGATACGCCATGCCCGCCAGTTGTTTAAGCTGCTGTTCACTGAACGGAGCCATGTTGTTCCCGCGAGCAAGGTGATCGATCTGCTCTGGCCTTACTCGGCTGAACATACTCATAAAACGCTGCGTGGCGCGGTGAGTATCTTGCGCTCCGTGCTTGAACCTGCGCGTGCATCGGGAGAGCTTTCCCGCTTCGTGCCACGCGCTAGCCTTGGCTATACACTGCAACTTCCTATGGATGGGACGGTCTGGGTCGATTGTATCGAATTTGAACGTTTGCTTGATGAGACAAATGTTGGTCATGAAAGCCCAAAGAGACGCCGGCTGCTGGAGTCAGCGTTGCAGCTTTATACGGGAGACTACCTGGCGGAAGATGAAAATGAAGGCTGGACTCTGGCCGAGCGCGCTCGTTTGCGCGAACGCTACTTCGTGGCTGCGCTCTCTCTTATGGAGACTCAGCGTAAGTTAGGCCTTTATAACGAGGCCATCAGCGTGGGGCGTAGGGGCTTGAGCTTCGACCCTTGCCGTGAGCCCTTCTACCCCATTATTATGTATTGCCAGGTGGCGCTGGGAGATACGGTTGGCGCGCTGCAAACCTTCGAGCAGTGTCGCCAGGAGCTGCATAATCGGCTCGGCGTCGATCCTTCTCCGCAAACCCTTAAGCTGCACACTGAACTTTTGCGCGGTGAGCTGCATATAAAATCAGTGAAACATCCGCCGACAGTTACCAGGCTTGCCGCGAGTACTTCCAGCAGCGAGTCTGTCGCGCCGGTTGTCTCGACTAATGGCAATGGCACAAAGAGATATATCCATGATCCACACTTCGTGGGCCGTAAAGATGCTCTAGACTATTTGTTGCGTCACATCGATGCCCTTCAGGACAGGCAGGCTAAACCAGGGACACGCGCAATTGCGCTGGCGGGCGAGATGGGCTGCGGAAAAAGCTTTTTATTGCGTCACATCCTTAATCACGCACGCAGTATTTCCCTCGCAGCCATGACTATAGACTGTCAGGCTCTTGAACAAGGGCTCCCATTTGCGCCACTACTGATAATGTTGAAAGCGTGGCTGGCTGAGCTTGACAATGATGAACTGCGCTCACTACCCGACTCGGCGCTGGCTGTACTTGCTCATCTGCTGCCGGAGCTGCCTGTGCGCATTCCAGGCCTTCTTCCACCATCTTTTCTTAATACCCAACAGGGGTATGGCAGTCTCATCGCTAGCTGCGTTGATTTGTTTCAAGCACTCAGCCAGCAACGCCCATTCATTGTTGCTGTTGACAATCTACAGTGGGCTGATGAAGCATCCATCCTGGTACTGCATCGACTCGCTCGCTCTAGCACGACGCATATGGCGGCTGGTCAACACGGATCATTGCTCTTGTTGCTCTCCTACCGCTCCGAAGAGGTACAAGAAAATGCCGTGCTTTACACCATGCTGCTCTCATTGAGTGACTGCAACTATTTCTCCCTTCTGCACTTGTCACCTTTTAGCATCGAAGAGGTGGATGATTATCTCAAGGTACATACTATGATCGCTACTTTCTCAGCAGAACAGTGTTACCAGACAACGCAAGGCAATGCCTTCTTTCTCGCCGAGGCTGCACGTCTGCTTGCCGATCAAGCCGAGGCTGCACGCCTGCTTACCCATCAAAAAGAAGACAATGCTTTTGTGCCAGACACGTCTCAACATGATTATCTCTTCGCAGTGCTGCAGCGCTCAACAAGAATTCATGACACTGTGTTGGCCCGCCTGGCCCGCCTGCCCGAGAGGGCCATCGAACTGCTGGAGCACGCCTCTGTTATCGCCCGTCCCTTCCCGCCCCCACTGCTAAGCTCTCCTCTCTCCGCCGAAGATTGCAAACTGCTCGACCTACTGCTAACCCGACATTTTCTGGTCGAAGCCAACGGAGCTGATCACGCGCTACACCTCTCTTTCACACACGAACTGGTGGCGAAAATTATCTACTCAAACTCTTCCGCCCTGAAAAGTGCTCAACTCCACCTGCGAACCGCAGAGCAACTCGCGCACTACTACGCCGACTCTATCCACTCCCACGCGCCAGAGATCGCCTTCCACTATCGCTACGCCGGCCCCCCATACCAGTCTCAAGCCCTTCAATACGAATCCGAGGTATAATCCGCACCTGTTTGATCATCTGTCTACTCAACAGTTTGCCAATAGTAGAAAACAGCTTACTATGAGAGTTGTAGCTAAAGAGTACAGGAAATATTATGTGCAAAAGAGTCTTTTTGTCCGAAAAGCTAGATGGAGAAGAGGAAGGCGGAAAATAACGAGATGCATCTTGCGTAGAAGTGGGAATAGCTAGGTCACTGTTTAAGATAGTCGGCAGTAGTAGTTGAGGTGGAACGTATTGGTAGTACTCTACGGCTAACTTTCTCCTACTAGAATAGCTAGAGTGAGCATTAAACATCCAAAGACACTTAGTGCAACGCAGGCACAACCCATAAGAGTCAGACGTAGTGAAGATAATTTCTCAATCTCCTGACTAACGAGTACTCCAATAAAAGCTACGATCCCCCCAATAGCTCCTGCAATCAAAAGACTTGATACTCTGCCACCAAAGGCATCAAACGTACTGTTCTGAATTGCGTTGCTAATAGCACCTGTTACTGCAACAAATAAGAGAAGCATCGTCCCTTTCGCGATTGTTCGAAATAATTTATTTGATAATTTATGCCCTTGTCCGTAGATAATGAAACAAAATCCAAATATACCTACTACTAAGCAACTTATGAAGAGGAGAAATGGTAGTAGTCCAATAGAGCTTCTACTGGTGACCACCTTAACAGGCGTTTCAAAGGTATGCATAGCAGCGATGGTAAACGCAAATTTATCCGTCAATCTATATGAAGTAGACAGCTTGCTCATATTTATCTATCCTCTACGTATCGATTTGTTTCTTTGTTTCTTTGTTTCGGAGCATATACTATGTTATAATAATAATGCCACTTCTCTTATTTTGCAAGTGGCTATAAGGCATATGGGGATTAAAAAATAATGGTACGAAAAGATAAAATAATTTCTACTGAAAAAGCTACCGATATTTCATTAGGAGAAGCTTTAAGGGTAGCGCGTCAAAATAAAGGAATATCATTGACACAGATGGCAAGCCTGTTGGATTACAGTAGAGGTCATTTATCTGGAGTAGAAAATAATATCAAGCCAGCGTCTAAAGAATTAACAGAAAAGTATGAAAAAGCGTTAGGCTTACCAGCAGGAATATTTGTCGAAAAATACTTTCCTGAAAAAATAGATGAGCCAGCTTCAACGCAAACATATCTTATAGAAAATGTGCCATTTGAACGCAATCACCTCTTCACTGGTCGTCAGGAAATACTCGACCAGCTTTATACCGCTCTGCACAACGAAAAAGATGCTACGCCCATCCAGGCCATCAGTGGTCTCGGGGGCATCGGCAAAACCCAGACCGTCCTCGAATACGTCTACCGCCATCAGAACGACTACAAGGCTATTCTGTGGGTCAATGCTGATTCATATGAGCGGATGTTAACCGACATCAGCGCTATTGCCCAACTGCTGAACCTACCAGAGCGCTATCAACAGGACCAATCTATCATCTTAAATGCCTTCAAGCGCTGGCTACATCAGCATCAAAACTGGCTACTCATTCTTGACAACGCAGATGATCTCAGCATTGTCAAAGAACTTCTTCCCGGTCTAACAACTGGAGGTCATACACTCATCACCACCCGCTCACAAATTATGGGTGGAATTGCGCAGCGCATCGAGATGGAAGAAATGGACCTTGAGGAGGGAGCTCTATTCCTGCTACGGCGCATTGGAATTCTCGATCTCGAAGACTCCTTCGAGAAAGCTAGTGAACAGGACCAACAGCTAGCAAAAGAGATCGTAAAACTCATGAATGGTCTTCCCCTTGCCCTCGATCAGGCGGGAGCGTACATCGAAGAAACCCAGTGCGGGCTAGACGGGTATATTTTGTTATTTATGAAGAGGCAAAACGCTCTGTTGAAGCGTAGAGGCAGATATGTACTAAATTATCCCGACTCCGTCGCCACTACCTGGTCCCTCTCATTCGAAAAAGTGCAGCACGCCAATCCCATTGCTGCTGATATCATGTCCCTTTGCGCCTTCCTCAATCCCGAAAGCATCTTCGAAGAAATCTTCATTGAAGGAGCCTCCCAACTCGGCCCAGTTCTCAACACCATCAACGAAGATCCGCTGACCTTCAACGACGCCATCACTGAACTACTCAACTACTCACTAATACACCGTAGTCCCGACCACATCCTGACCATCCACCGCCTCGTCCAGCTCGTACTCAGAAACAGCATGGATCAAGATATCCAACGCTTATGGGCAGAACGAGCAGTCCTAGTGATAGACTATCTCTTCCCTTCTCCTGAATATGAGAATTGGTCTCTTTGCCTCGCCCTGCTCCCCCAGGCAAAAAATAGTGCAGCGTTGATAGAGCAGTGGAGTATAGAATCTACAGAAGCAGCAAGATTGCTAAACCAGCTCGGACTGTTTTTAGAGGCGCAAGGTGAATATGAAGAAGCTCGTGGATTGATTGAGAGTTCATGGAAGCTATCTAAGAAAGTATTGGGAGAGGAGCATCCTGATACAGCGACGAGCCTGAACGACCTGGCGGGGCTCTATGAGAGGCAAGGGAGGTATG
>CAXTXB010000443.1:0-5151 GCA_964247965.1 uncultured Dictyobacter sp.
GCGAAGCAGAGCACGCTGATTGGATCAGCCGAACCCACGCTTTAGCACTGCATGCCTGGCTGCCTCACGCACAAGCATAATCACAGTCGCAACGCCCCTCGCCTCGGCTTCGCAGAGCCTACGCTTGAGCACTGCATGTTCTCCCCTTTTTAATACTTGTACATATGATAGAAGCATATACTTGTAAGAAAGAGAAGAGGGAGATATTTCTGGACACGACGGCAAGGATGATACAAGTGATTTGAACAGGCAGTGCTAAGGCGTGAGTTCGGCCGGTGCCTCGGGGGCCTTGCGGTGCGTGATGGCGTGATAACATGTAGTGCTGAAGCGTGAGTTCGGCTGATCCAATCAGCGTGCTCTGCTTCGCCGACGCCTCGCTACCAGCTCCATCGCTGCGTTTCTTTTGGACAAAGCCTTCTCTCAACAGCATTGACTGCAAGTGATTGTCGCTACGTGGAGCTAGCCACTCCAGTGCAGCAGGTTGGTCTACTAGTTGCCGAGAGTATAAACTTACTATAGACTCAATTTTTATTAAGTATGAGCTTGCCATCTATCGATACTCAACCTTATACTATTATGTGACCTCTTCTTTTCGATTATTCAAGTATGGCTGGTTTGTTGAGACCTGAGTACTGCTCTGGCACAGCTCATTTAGCGGGAGGTTGCGTAGACAATCCCTTGCGGTCACGCCGCGATCGAGCGGATTGGGGTGCTCGCCGGCTTCACTGCTCAGTGACCACGACAACCGCAAGGGATTGTCGCTACGCGGAGTGGGCCGGGCAACTGAAGTGGGTCAGAGTAGTACAGCGGAAGAAGTCAAAGAGAGAACATGATACCTTTATGGAAATAACTTCGTAGTTCTAGCTGTCATTGGGGACAGGCAGATTGGAGAAATTGTATGTCAAATGAACATTCTAACGATGTGGCAGGCTCAGCAGCACAGGCGACGCCCCATGGGGTGCACCTGGTGGGCAGCGTTCCTTTGAAGAGTGCCGAAGAGGTCTTTCGCAACGCCAGCTCGATCCTGGGAGAGCGCCTGCTTCGTCTGCCGGACGGAGAAACAGGTACCCGCACCAATTGGATCGTCTGGCAATATGAGTTTCTAGCGCAGAGCCCTTATTTAGAAGTGATTCCACCCAATCCCAACGATTACGTGCCGATTCGCCATTTAAAGCTGCGCCACCCCGTATCCTCTGACGATATACATTTCGATGGGTTGGGCTACGCCGATGCAGCAAAGTCATCTTATGCCCTATTCACTCGTCTGAAGCAAGAGGGCAGTATTCCCAACCACTACCGCTTCCAGGTCAGTCTGCCGACGCCGCTTGCTCCCGTCATCCAGTTTATCTCGCCCGAAGACCAGGCGGTGATCGAGCCAGCTTATGAGAAGGCGCTACTGGCCGAGCTCGATCAAATTATAGCATCCATCCCGGGGCAAGAGCTCGCCATCCAATGGGATGTCGCGGTCGAATTCGGCCTGATGGAAGGGGTTGCCTTTCCCCACTTTGGCGTGAGCAAGGAGGAGATGATCGACCAGTTTATCCGGCTTGGGAATCGTGTCCCTGCCCCGGTCGAGCTCGGCTACCACCTCTGCTACGGCGACGCGGGACACCGGCACTTCGTCGAACCAAAGGACACCACGCTTCTGACCGAGATCGCTAACGCCATCTCTACCGGCGTCACGCGGGAGATTCAGTGGATACATATGCCTGTTCCCCGCAACCGAAGCGATGAAGCTTACTTCGCACCCTTGCGTAACCTGCACCTGCATCCCGAAACAAAGCTCTACCTGGGACTCGTACACAACTCCGACGGCGTCGAGGGTGCCCGTAAGCGCATCGCAGCCGCCCAGCAGGTCGTCCCAGACTTCGGAGTCGCCACCGAGTGCGGCATGGGTCGCCGGCCAGAAGAAACAATTCCTGATCTCCTACACTTGCATAGCTCTGTGGCTGCGCCAGCGTAAAAAGGAGATCGACGCCAACTAATTTATGCGGCATGTCTCGAAAAGGCATTGCTTCGGCTTCCGGATGAGGAGCGGCATGGATGATTCTTGCCACGATTCCTTCACATGTCTGATGTCCCTGGCACGCTTCTCTCTTTTTCTTCTGGGAGGTCTTGTCAGGGCTTGATACGTTTGAAGAACAGATAGCTGCTCCCTGCCCTGGCCTCTCCAACAGCAATGTTTATGGTGCCGGTCATCTCCCAATGCTCTGTGCCCAGTTGGCTCAAAAATGTATTCAGGTCTATCTTCTTCCAGTTTCTGAGTTCCTGTCCATTGACGGATTTTGGGTGAATCTCTTCATAATCGAGGAGCTCTGGTGAAACGAGAACCGTCAAATATTCCCACTGAGGACTTACTGACATACTACCCTCCTTCTTTTGCTTGCGGGCTGGCTCTTCACAGGATGTGAGTTGTGTTTCCATTCGTCTGCTCTCAATGGGCTGTTAAGGATGTGAAACCGCTTCCAAGCATACGTTTCTGGCACTTTGCCTCTTCCTTAGTAGTTCTTTAGGAGTGCTTTCTTAGAGCATATCTATGAAGTAAGAGATGTTTCCATCCCAACTCTATCTCAATGAAGTCAACGGCCTGCTTTTTTTATTCTCTCATATTTCTTTCTTAGAACGCAACCTGGCATGAAGTCAATGCCACAAGAGATCAATGCTGTTGAAAGAAGAAAAAGGTCAAAAGAGATGTAGCCGCAGGCCCCCTCACCTCTGCGAAGCAAAGCGCGCCGGTTGGATCAGCCGCAGCCACGCTTCAGCACTGGGTGTTCTGCCTCCCTCCTAGAAGGCTCGTGGCACACGCGTCCACCGTTTCTCTGGGAGAGGGCATGCTGCAATTGAACTCTGCGTAGGGCTGGGTTGGCATGCAGTGCTGAAGCGTGGCTGCGGCTGATCCAATCAGCGCGCTCTGCTTCGCAGAGAAACCATGAGGTTTGGATCCTTCCCATTCGCCTTTGTGCTTTTCTATTTGCTTAGCGGAGATTTGCCGCCACCGCCGCGCTGATTTGTCGGATGGCGCTCTGCCCGGCTCCTAGAGAGGGTTGGCCTTGAGTGTAGGCGGAGATGATGTAAGTTTCTCCGCTGGTTGTTACGATGCCGGAGGAGTTGACGGCCCACAATCCATCGGGACCGATGACCCAGCCATCTTTCATTGCAACCGCCGCCCCCGCAGGCGCAGTATCGCCGACTCCTACTCGTTCATCCGACTCGACGTTCTCCATTAATGTGAGTGCGAGCGTGCGGTCTTGTGGAGTAAGAATTGTGCCGGCGTTGAGTGCGGCCAGCAGGCTTACCATAGTCCAGGGGGAGATCTGGCTCCAGCCCCAGGCGTTGGGATTGATGTAGAGGCCGCTCACGCCGATCCTCTGCATATAAGCTGTTACGCCCGGCCCAGCTCCAATTTCGTTATAGAGTGTCGTGGCTGAGTCGTTGTTGGAGTTCTCGATCATGGTGGTCATCAACGCTTGCTCGCTACCCGTCGCCGTCCGGCCTTGCTGCTCGATCATATTAAGGAACGTTAGTAGGATAGGTACCTTCATTGAACTGGCTACAGTGAACTGGCCCGGCGTGCCGTAGCTGAAGTAACGGCGATGGGTCACGTCGTAGACGGCCGTATACATGGTCCCGCTGCCGACATTAGAGCGCACTGGTTGTGCATGAATCCGGTTGGCTGGTAAGAGTGTTATGCATCCAATGAGGACTAGAAAGCCAATGGTTAGTATTCTGACAACGAAGAAAGTTGCATTCCATCTTACCAATTGCAGCCTGTTTTCTTGCATTATCTAATATTCTCCTTATTTCTGTCTCTTCTTCACAATTATTTTTATACTAATTTCATGATGTGTCATCCTGTTCTTTTATAGACGTCTGAACACACCGACAATGAGTACTTTTTGTGGGCTCACTGCCTACCACGTCTCAAAGTACTGCTCTGACACAGCTTTTTTGGCAGATGGACTGGTCAACTCCGCGTAGCAATAGTTCGTCACGTTGTTATGTTAGGTAGGTATGAAGGCCAGCTACCACGACAACCGCAAGGGATCAATGCTGTTGAGATAAGGGTTTGTTCAGAAGGAATTCAGCTGCAGTGCCCCCCACGACCCCGAGAGCCCTGCATGCTGTGGTGCCATCACGCTCCGCTTCGCAGAGGGCTGCCGGGGGACATCATGTGTGATTGAAGTGTGTGGGAGGCGGGTAGAACATGCAGTGCTAAAGCGTGGGTTCGGCTGCTGCAAGCGGCGGGCTCAGGTTAGCCGAGGGGCCCAGAAGTGCGGCTGATCCAATCAGCGCGCTCTGCTTCGCAGAGGCGTCACTACCAGCTCCTCACTGCGTTTCTTTTGAACAAAGCCTTCTCTAAACGGCATTGACCGCAAGGGATTATCGCTACGCGAGGTTAATGAGTCAAATAAGCCTTGTGACAGACCAGTAGGTTTTGGTAACTTCGAAGTAGTCGTCAGAGATAAACAAGTAAAGGAAATATTCTCTAGAAATAGAGAAAATACTTTCTCCACTTTTATTCTAAAAAGTGGGTGATTATGTTATAATCTCCAGTAGTATTGATTTAAACTATGAGCGTTGGCGTGGTTAGCAATAAATAAGTAAAAGAAACCTTTCTATTTCTCAAGAACATTTAGCTACTTTTGTTCTAAAAAATGGGTGGCTGTGTTATAATTTTTAGTAGTATTGAGCCAAATTACGGTTGTATTACTTGCTTGATGCTAGTATGAGATAAAAGGATTGTTTATGTCCTCACATATCCTGGTCATCGACGATGATCAATCAATTTTAGAACTATTTCGCCTCATCTTCGAGCCGGAGGGTTATAAGGTAACGCTCTCCAAGTCTGCATTTGAAGATGTGCAAGAGGTTGAGCAGCTTAAGCCTGATCTTATTATCATGGATTTTAAGCTGGGTCGCCACGAGGATGGCTTCCTCCTTCTCCAAAAAATCAAGATGTATCGCCCCACAAAAGACATTCCTATAATGCTGTGTACAGCGGCAGTGGATATCATCGTCGAGCAAGAGAATGTGTTGCGAGAGAAAGGTATCCCTATCCTATATAAGCCATTTGATGTGGACGATCTGCTAAGGGTTGCGGAGCGTATGCTGGACGCACCTGCTCTAAACTAGAGGGCTATGATATAAATA
>CAXTXB010000444.1:0-5145 GCA_964247965.1 uncultured Dictyobacter sp.
ATTTTCTAGAGAGCGGCGCAGCCGCGACAAGTTATCTGATAATGAAACTACAGCTGATGATAAAAATCCCTACTCTTCCGATCGGAAGAGTAGGAGAAGCCAGATTGTCTGGCAAGCTAGCTTTCGACGATTTCGATAAAGTGCAGAGTATCACCGGGTTGGCGATCGCGCTGTGGATCGCGCTCGCGAATAGAGCGCAGGACATCCAGGCCTTTGCTCACCTTCCCAAATACCGCGTGCTTGCCATTCAGATGCGGAGTTGGGCCATAGGTGATGAAGAACTGAGAGCCATTGGTATTGCGCCCGGCGTTCGCCATAGACAAAATACCTTCGCCATCGTGAGGAAGCGCAAGCGCGCTGGCCTCATCATTGAAGCGATAGCCGGGACCACCCGTACCCGTACCGGTGGGGTCGCCAGCCTGGGCCATAAAGCCTCCGATGACACGATGGAAGGTCGTGTTATTATAGAAACCATCGCGAGCCAGGAAGACAAAATTATTTACCGTCGCGGGTGCCTGGGCGGCGAACAGGTCAACGGTGATATCGCCTTTATCTGTATGCAAGATAGCCGTGTATTTCTTATTAGGATCGATCTGCATCGCGGGTGCGCTACTATATTGCTTGGCCAAGATTCTTCTCCTTCTACGATAAGAGAGAGGACATACAGTTGCCCTCTTCTCTACATTCAGAGCTTCCTCCGTTTTTAGAAGCTCCTACATTCTATGCTATTTTTTCGGGACAGGCTAGCTTAGCAACAAACATGATAATAGAGCGCAACCTTCATTTAAGATGCGGCAGTCACCCTGACATAATACATAGTATCTGGAGTGACATTTTTGTTGACCTCACTGGGACCCCGCAGCGCCTTCACCACATCCATGCCCTGTACGACATGTCCAAAGAGATTATAGCTCTTCGGCAGTTGCTTATTGTCGGTGATATTGATGAAGAACTGGCTTCCGTTAGTGTTAGCCCCCGAATTCGCCATTGCCAGAGTGCCAGCGGTATAATCGCCCTGCACCGGCTCATCATTAAATTTATAGCCCGGCCCGCCTGTACCATCTCCCTTTGGATCGCCACCCTGAGCAATATGAATATTACCCTCATTGCCAGGAGTGTCAGAGATCACACGATGAAACTTTAAGCCATCATAGAAGTGATTCTGGGCTAAAAAGACGAAGTTGTTCACTGAGATGGGAGCCTTCTTCGGATCTAGCTCAACCACAATTAAGCCACGATTCGTATTGATGCCAGCGCAGTAGATCTTGTTCTGATCAACGACCTGCTTTGCCCCACTATACGTATGATTTATTTTCTGCACATCCGCATCAGTCGGAATAGGCCCGGTCTTCGTAATCTCGGCCAGCAGCTTTGGCTGCGTGCAGGGAGAAGCACCACTGGACGCTTGTTGCCCGCTTGTCGGCTGCGCGGTGGGCGCGTTGGCGGCGGACGTCGCTTTGGGGACAGGGGTCGCGGCAGGCTTCGCACTCGCAAACGGTGGAAGATGGGCGGCATATAGGCCGTAAATAATGGCACCTGCGATCAGGCACAGTATTATGACAGAGGCCCAGGGGTAGCGAGCGATGCCACGAGCAGGAGGTTTGTAGCCGGGAGAGCGTCGACGATCATTTGGATCTCTGACCTCAAACCTCGATAACTCAGTCGCATGTGCCCTGGCAACTCTTGCCGCACGCTTTGTTGCTGCACGTTTTGTAGTCTTTGGCATGGGATATGTATCGATGCTCCTTTTCCTTACACGACCATCAAGCACTCGTGTGTGTACTGGTTGTACTGGTCTATAATAACCTTCTCACTTGTCCTGGTCAAGACCTGAACTCTACTTCTCCATTTAGAATAGGAATGAGTTGACCTTCGGCACAGCAAACAGGGACTAGTGTCCTGCGGTTTATTTATAAATGCGGGAATTTTTTTAGATTTGGGAATTATTTTTTTTGTTTTTTTTTTTTGCGCGGCCCCAAAAAAAAAAACCAAAAAAAAAAATTTTTGAAATTCTAATAAATTTGGGCATGAGCTATTAACAGGAGGAAGATAGCCATGATTTCCCCCTACATAGATGTAGTCAAACGAGTTCATCATAGGTTCTCCATTAATAGAAACCAATTTTGGTGGATAAGTTCGTGGATAACTCTGTGGATAAATGGGGATAACTTTGCTTTGACGGTGGATAAGTGCTAATAACCTTATAGAAACACATGCATGAGGCGTATTTACATCTAATTTTTGCATAAATCTATCCACTTATCCACATTACAAACCGTTAACATCTATTTGATTTCGTGACAAATATTCGTTACACTTTGTCTCACAACACGGAAGAGTATGCTTCATACGTATACTTAGTGAAAGCTTGTATGCCGTTTGTGCTGTATGCTAGCCTGGATATATACACGATGATAGCAAATATATTAGAATAGAAGTACAAGAGCAAATGTTCTTTACGCGTATATTTCTTTCCTTTCTGTCTCTATACTTGAAAAGGTATAGCGAAGATATGACCTTGTAGATGCTGGAGCTGACGAAGTGGAAAAACTCTTACCGCAGAATATAGAGGCTGAGAGCGGTGTGCTCGGTAGTATCATTATTGATCCCGAGGCAATTGTCCAGGTAGCGGATTTTCTGATGCCAGAGGACTTTTACCGCGACGGGCATCGCACAATCTATGAGACGATCCTCCAGCTTTATGAAATGCACGAGGCGGCGGACTTCATTACGATCTGTGATGAACTTGCGCGCAAGAACAAGCTAGAAGAGGTTGGCGGCCCTGGCTATATCACATCGCTGATCAATCAGGTGCCGACGAGTGGCAACATTGAATACTATGGGCGCATCGTTGAGCGTACAGCGATCCTACGCCGCCTGATCCATGCCTCGGGGCAGATTGCGGCGGTGGCCTACGAGGAAGCGGACGCCAACGTTGCCCTGGACACGGCTGAGAAACTGATATTTGGCATCAGCCAGCACCACGCGCGCGCCGATTTCTCGCCCTTACGCGATCTGTTGACCGACTACATGTCCAAGCTCGATCAGCTACACGAGCACCGTGGCACTATCGTCGGCGTGCCCACTGGGTTTACCGATCTGGACCGCCTGACGGGTGGGCTGCAGCGCTCCGATCTGATTATCCTTGCTGCCAGGCCTGCCGTCGGTAAGTGTATGACAGCCTGGACGCTCATTGATGATCCTGCAACGGGTGAAAGGCTGACAATTGAAGAATGTGTGAAACGTCGCTTGCCAGCTATTCACGGTCTCTCAGAAGAGGGCAAGGTTCGTATAACGGAGATAGGCGATTGGATTGATAGTGGCATTCAGCCCTGCTTTCGTGTTACAACACAGAGTGGACGCAGGGTAGAAGTTACAGGGCATCACCCATTTTTAAGTGTAGATGGATGGACTCCGCTGCACAATCTGTGCATTGGACAATCTATAGCAGTACCTGCGGCTGTACCTGCATTTGGGTTGGACGAAAGCTGGTCTATAGAAAAAGTACGCCTGCTGGCTTATTTTATTGCTGAAGGTGGTTTCACACATACATCACCCAGGTTCACAAACACTGATCCTGTGATAGTAGAAGATTTCAAGAGCATAATCGCTAATCACTTTCCGGTTTGCCAGATTAAACAATATGATATTGATTATGCAGTAGCGCAACCTACCAGAATCAAAAGTCAATATGGTTTTACAGTACCGAAAAATCCAGTTACGGTATGGTTACAAGAGTTAGAACTGATGGGGAAACTATCAAAGGATAAGTTTTTCCCTGCGTGCGTATGGAAGTGGAGTCGTCACTATCTTGCCGAATTCTTACGTGCGCTATTGAGTTGTGATGGTAGTATTTACGCTACTGCTGAGGGATGCACCCGCATCAATTTTAGCGCGGCGTCGCAGCAACTAGCCGCCGACGTTTTCCATGCTCTTGTGCGTTTTGGTATTCAGGCAAAGTTTTATAAGAAGTCGGACAATGTGTGGCGGGTGGCCATCACCAATCCCGAAAGTATAAAGAGGTATCAAGACGAGATTGGCTGGATAGGCGAGAAGACGAGTCGGTTTGCCGAATACAAACATGTCATCTCTTTAAGGGTCGGCAACATTGGCCATGCACCAGAAGAGACAGGGGAGCTTGTACACAGTGGAGCAAAGCGCGAAGGTATAGCATTGATAGAGGTGGCGAGAAGGAGCGACGAGACAACAAAAACGGGGAAATATGGTGGCTACAATGGCTACAATGCACATGCTCAGCGCCCCCGTTATCGTCTGGCTGCTTACGCCGGAGTATTGCAGGACACAGCGCTACAACGCATAGCCAGCGAGGATATCTACTGGGATAAAATTGTATCTATCGAGCCTATCGGTGAGCATCAGGTATACGATTTGACGGTGCCTGATGGTGCAAATTTTGTGGCCCAGGACATTTTTGTACACAACACGAGTCTTGGTCTTAGCCTTGCTCATAACGCAGCGGTAAAACATGGGCAATCCATCGCCGTATTTAGCCTGGAGATGAGCAAGGAGCAGCTGGTGCAGCGTTTACTTTCGATGGATGCAGGTATCGACCAGCAGCGGCTGCGCACAGGCTGGATTGAGGACGATGAGTGGGAGCGCATCATTTTCGCCATGGGTACTCTATCTGAAGCGAATATCTGGATTGACGATACGGCGGGCATCTCGCCGATGGAGATGCGTAGCAAAGCACGCCGCCTGCAAGCTGAGCATGGCATTGATCTAATCATTGTGGACTATCTACAGCTCATGCAGTCAACGGTGGGTGGCAAACGCAACGAGAATCGCGTGCAGGAGATCTCCGAGATTAGCCGTAATCTGAAGGGGCTGGCTCGTGAGTTGAATATACCAGTGATGGCGCTGGCGCAGCTCTCGCGTGCAGTCGAGAGCAGGCAATCTAAGGTACCGCAGTTATCCGACCTACGTGAAAGCGGTTGCCTTTCTGGTGAGACACTGATCTATTTACCTGACCTGGGCGAGTATCAAAGGCTAGATTCTCTTGTGGGTAAGAGCGGTTTTAACGTCCTGGCACTTAACACCCAGACATGGAAGCTTGAACCCAGGAGCGTGACCAGGGCGTTTTCGACAGGCCGTAAGATGGTATTTAAGATAACGACGCGTCCAGGT
>CAXTXB010000445.1:0-2414 GCA_964247965.1 uncultured Dictyobacter sp.
GGAGCAGTCTCTATTCAACGGAGAGATTTATGCAGACGCAACGAGATGTATTGTTGGAAGAATTGGGGCAGGCTTTACACGAACACACATGGAACAGCCACCGGCACTTTATGTCTCTCAGCGAAAAAATAGGCTTGACGGTACCCCAGGTCGTCGTTTTAGAGAAGCTCAAGGAGCGCGGCGAGCCTTGCTCTATGCAAGAACTCAGCGAACTAACGCTGCAGTCGGGCGCGGCACTCACAGGCGTCATCGATCGACTTGTGAAAGCTGGCTTCGTTACGCGCACGCCGTATCTCCACGATCGACGTGTTGTGGCGGTGACGCTTACAGAGGCAGGAGATGAGCGCCTGAAAGACTTACAAAACTATCTACGTGCTTCTTTTGCTACGGATATGCAGGGGTTTAGCGATACAGAACTACAACAATTCACACTCTTGCTGCAAAAGTTTCTCGTCGTCTCAGATGAACGGGCAAGAATAATGAGCCATTATGGTTCTAGTCATCCTGGACATAATAAATATGGCGACAATGGTAAAGCGGCCTCACAAGCATTAGCAAACAAAACACATAATGGTGATGGGGATCAAACACATTTTTAAGATTTGTTTTGGAGTAATATATGGCATCTTTAAATTCAGCAGAGTCAGCAGACAGTACGCAGAGGGATTCACAGGAGCGAAAGCTTCACGGCTGGGCGCTCATCAGCGTCTTAATCGCCCTCATGTTAACTATGTTAATGGCAGCACTCGATATAACCATCGTTGATACCGCGATTCCGCGTATTATCGGCGATCTGCACGGGTTCAACCTGTATAGCTGGTTAATCACCATCTACCTGCTCACCTCGACCATCAGCATTCCGATCATTGGCAAGCTCTCCGACCAGTTTGGGCGCAAGTGGTTCATGGTGGGCAGCGTTGCATGCTTCCTCATTGGCTCAGCACTGGCGGGCACGTCACAGACGATGGTGCAGTTGATCATTTTCCGTGGCATTCAGGGCATAGGCGCGGGAGCTTTGCAGACGCTCATCTTCACGCTCATCGCCGACATCTTTTCGCCACGAGAACGTGCGCGCTGGCAAGGTATGTTGGGCGCGGTCTTCGCGCTGGCGAGCGTGATTGGACCAACGACGGGGGGCTGGATTACCGACCACTTGAGCTGGCGTTGGGTCTTCTACATCAACATTCCAATAGGGCTGCTTGCTCTTCTGGCGCTTATCGTTTGGCTGCCATCCTCAATCTCGACGGCGACAACCACAGTTCGAGGTTGGGCTGCACTCCGGCGCGTCGATATTGTCGGAGCCCTGGCGATCGCGGCTGCGACGATCTGTTTGTTACTTTTCTTGAGCCTGGGTGGGCAGGTCTACGCGTGGGACTCCATTCTGGTCATTGGACTCGGACTGGGCGTGATTGTTTTCTTCGCGCTTTTCTTCTACATCGAGACACGCGTGCATGAGCCCATCCTGCCCTTAAGTCTCTTCCGTAGCCAGGTGTTTACGATAGGAGCGCTGCTCACGCTGGCACAGGGCATGGCGATGTTTGGAGTTATCGTCTATATGCCCCTCTTTATACAGGGCGTCATGGGACAGAGCGCGACGAGTTCGGGTGCCGTGATCACACCAGTCTCCATCTCTATGGCGATCTTCTCCACGCTTGCGGGACTTATCGTAGCCAAAATAGGACGCTATCAGGTCATCGCGATCTGCGGGGGTGTCTTCCTGGCCGTCGGTATCTTCCTGCTCACACTCATGAACGTCTCGGCCACTCTGCTCACACTTATTCTCGATATGATCGTCGTCGGAATGGGGCTGGGCACGTTGATGCCTGTACTCAATCTCGCCACGCAGAATGCTCTGCCCCGTAATCAGCTAGGGGCAGGCACGGGAGCAGTAACCTTCCTGCGCTCAATGGGCTCGACTCTGGCAACCGCGATTCTGGGCACGATCGTCACCACTACATACAAGCAATATATTATTGATCACCTGCCCGGCGCGGCCAAACAACTGCCCGCCTCGCTCTTGCAGGCCGCAACCGATCAGCAAGTGCTCACCAATGCTGCGTATCGCAACGCCCTTATACAGAAAGGGGCTTCGCTTGAGGCACAAGGCGGCGCACTCTTAAACCAGATCATTACTGTTGTACGCGATGGCCTTTACACCGGCATCCACGAAGCGTTCCTGATCTCCTTCTTCCTCTGCCTGGTGATCATTGGAATGACCTTCTTCTTGAAGGACACTCCGCTCGATCCGCAAAAGGCTAGGCCAGTACAAGCAGAACGGGACGCGCCTCCAATAGCCGGAGAGAACATCCCCGTACAAGAACACGTCTAGTCGTTTGTTTATCACAGTAATGATTCATACCCCATTTTTTAAAAATGTAGAAAATAGTTTTTTTGGGGGGCCGGTTTATGGGGTG
>CAXTXB010000445.1:2424-5129 GCA_964247965.1 uncultured Dictyobacter sp.
TTTTACTGCCTTCGGCAGTAAAAAGGGCAGGCAAAACACGATGTTCTTCATTTTTCAAAAATTCGGGATGAATCATTTGGGCCAGAGCATTACTCACTTTCTGTGCTCACTTGCTCGAATTGTTTGAGGGGGAAATTTCTGTTCAAGCCAGAGCACGCCTATGCCTGAAGTAGCTGTGAGCGCAGCCAGGACAATCCATGGCAGGGCAGGCGTCATCGCGTACAGGATAGTAAACAAGGCAGGAGTTAATGCGCCCGCAATACCCCATGAAAATTCATATGTTGCTAGATAACGCCCGCGTAGGGCTATCGGACCAAGATCGGCGACCAGGGCACTGGCGGTGGGAGTATATAACAAGGACGCCAGGGTGTAGAGAATTACGGCAAGAAAGAGATAAGGGATAAGAAAGAGACGAGGAATCATTAGAGCCAGGGCAAAGAGGCTGCATGATCCGCACCATATCAGTGCCGCAGATACTATAGCTCTTGTTCGACGATGCGGCTCCAGCAGGCGAACAATGAGTGTTTGACAGCTAATTGTTAAAAGCGAAGTAAGTATCAGAATTGGACCTACAATCCAGGCAGGAGCATGCACTGCTTCAGTAATATAAACCGGAAGGGCTGTTCCAAGCATCAAGGCACATAAGGGAAAAGAAATGCTGCTGATCAAGAAGCCAAGAAACGCATGATCCTGTAAAACCGCTTGATAGCGTGCTTTTATCACCTGCTCGGTGCGCTCATATCTGGGTTCTGGCATTCGTAGCAAAAGGCTGCCTGCAACCAGGTAACAGGCAGAACTGACGCTTATCAATACATGATAGATAACCGGATCATGCATTACCAGAACGAGACCTGCAAAAAAGCCGCCGACTCCCAGGCCCACATTGCGTATTGCCCCGACAAGTCCATACCAGCGATCCCGCTCATGAGGAGAAGCTATCTCAGCGACGAGGACCGTGTGTGCGGCGTAAAACATTCTGGTCCCCGCAGTCACCAGCAAGGCCATCAGAAACAAGAAGGGCACAATATGCACAAAGAGATAACCAAACAGTCCAACTGCCTGAATGAGCTGGCTAGTAGCGGTCACGCGCCGAGCACCAAAGCGGTCTACCAGGCTTCCGGTAATTAATGTCAGCGGGAGAGTACAGACAGTTGCGATGGTCAAGGTTAGGCCAATGATTGGCAAGGAAAAGCCCGCTGTAACCTGAAAGTAGAGGACTGAAAGCGGAAGAAACAATCCTGATCCGCACGCATCAATGATCAAGACGACCAGAAAACCTTGTGTTCCCCGCGTCTCTGGAAAGCCAAGCAGTGCATTCCATCGCTTCATATATATCTTCCTCATTAAAACAAAAAGAAGGGGAGCAAGCAGCGTACCGTGTGGTAGCTCGCCTGCTCCCCTTCTCAAAAACATATTCTAAAATTGTAGAGTTTCCTGGTTTTCGCTATCTTCTTGCGTAGCAACATCCCCTGTGAATGCGAGAGGAAAGGGGCAGGACGGCATCCACGAAGGCGATCACACAAGAAAACCTGAAGAGCTATAAAGTACTTTTATAGTACCGCTTCATAACATAGGAAACTTGCTGGATCGAATTGGCTAAATAGGCATGGTTCATATAGAAAGCTATCAAGTTTTCGACCAGAATCTGGTTTCATTATCGCATCTGAAGATAGGGGATGGCAATTCTTTTTTTAGAGGGTGTCAGACTTCCATTATTCTTGCCATAGATCAAGCATTTGCTTTAAATATAATTTAGGAGTATGTAAGAAATCGAAAACATCAGGAGAAGCGAGAAAGAGGGAGTAAACAGGTTTCTCATCTGGAAGAAAGGGATGCCAGCGGGAACCGAATAGAAGTCTGGGGTTGGGTAGAGCATCAATATAATTCGCATTCTCTATAAAGCGGAAACCTTCAGACTGGCTTTGATCTTGCGATAGATAATATGCCGCTCCTCGCAGTGTTTGAAAAGAAGCGTAGACATTTTGCGATTCCAGGGCAATGAGGTCACTAACCTGACATTTAAATAAAACAGGCAATACACGAAAAAGCCCGATCACTGATTTTTCCAATGACCGGGCTTTGTAGGGTCGTATTCTGGTCGCTTACATTTTTTCTACTATGTTCTGTATTCTGATTGTATACAGAACACTACAGCCGTCATAAAGAACTTATTCGCCAAACCAGGGGGCGGTCGTTGTAGACTCCTCCTCCTCTGGATTGTAGGCCACGACGGCGCTGGCATCGTCGTTCAGCTTGACGACCCAGACATTCTTCGATAAGGCTTTCAGCTTCTCAGCCTTTATAGACGGAACACGTTCTGGTGAGAGACCATACAGATCGCAGGCCGCTTGAATGACTTCTGCAGGCGCGCCTGATATTGCTTGACGTTTCCAAAATCCAAACAGGTTCATGAGTGCATCCTTTTGTAAAAAAGGCCACACCAAGGAACCACACTGCTCTACGAGCTACCTTGATCTTATACTTGGCGTAACTAATACGTGTTGTGTAGACATTTGATGCTTCCCCACTTTCCTTGCCGGTTCATCCCGGTCACAGTTGCATGGATTATTCAATAGGGCAGAGCTTCAAAGAAGCAAGGTGTAGATTTCTTAATTTCCACCTCGCGTATCCATACGAATAGCTATTAGCGAAAGTCACAAAAACGAATGACCTGTCGCGGGGGGGGCGCGCGGCGGTTTTTAATT
>CAXTXB010000446.1:0-5127 GCA_964247965.1 uncultured Dictyobacter sp.
GTAAAACACAACTTTCATCATTTTTCAAAAGTTCGGCATGATGATCTATTATTCCTTTGCAGCGGGCACAGTACCACTTTCAATGGTGCTCGTATGCTCTCCAAGCTCTGTAGCTTCCTCAGCCTTTGAGCCGCCCGAGAGGCCTTGATCGACTTTGTCAGCTACCTTCTGCTGCACCTGCTCAAATTCTTCGGGATGGGTGGTACGCCAGTTTGTCCAGAGAGAGACGATTAGCGCCTGCAGGACTCCTGCGACGGGGGAGGCGAAGAGTGCGCCCCAGATTCCAAACAGTTCTGAACCAGCCACCAGGGCGGCTAATGAGACAACTGGATGGAGTCCAACGGCCTTTCCTACGATGCGTGGGCCTACTACGTCGCCTTCAATAACATGCACGACTACAAAGTAGATCAAAACTGCAACGGCTATCAACCAGCCCTGCGTCAATGCGATGAGTGTGCAGATGGCCCCCGATAGAAGCGTTCCAAGCACTGGGATGAATTCTAGAAAGAAAGCCAGTACTCCGAGCAAGACGGCATACGGAACATGGAAGATGGTCATACCTATGCCGACGAGTACTCCTATGAGGACGGCAAGCAGAAATTGGCCGCGAATGTATCCGCCCACGATACGCTGTATGGTGTCAAGTATGAAGTCGGCTCGCGCCGCTTGTGGAGCGTTTCGACGAAACCAGGTTACTACCCGTGAACCATCTATCAAGAGGTAGATGCTTAGTACGGCAACGAGAACAATATCTAATATGGTACTGAAGAGGCCAGTTACAAACGGCAGTGCGCTTCCCGCAACTCCTTCTAGCCTACTCGTGAGTTGAGTACGAAAAGAGGTGATTTGATCTTGCGAGATACCAACAGAGTGCAGGGTGTTCTCTATAGGAGAGAATTGGCCTGTCCCTCCTGGCGTGAGCAGTTTTTGAATGGAGATACTGAGCGAGCCTACCTGCTCTATCGCAGTTAGCGTTATGTAGTAGAGGAAAAGGCTAAGGATACTCAGCACTACCAGGTACATAATCAAGATTGCTAGAAAACGTGGCATGAAGCGTTGCAGTATTTTTACTCCTGGTGCCAGTGCATACGCAAGCAACGCTGCTATAATTAATAGTAATATTGTGCGTATGATGTGCTGCGCTCCCACGAGCACGACATATGCGACTGCTATCCAGGCGAGTATAGCAATGGGGATATCCCTCCGCCGCGCCCATTTATTAGTGTTTGTTTCTTTCTGCCCTGGAAGCAGTGATCGAGTCGGTACTGACATAGGAGTTTTCTCCTCGTATTAAGAATAGATGACACAGACTAAGAATAGATGATACAAAATGTTCAGGCGCTCTTCATATTCGCCTTCTCAGCGCATGATCTTCCCGAAGACACACGAACGACAGGATAAAAGCGACCCAACATATTCAAAAGGATTCAGTTTGCACAATAGCTATATCATACATTTTTAGCAATAAGCGAAATGTAGCCTTATACAAGTGCACTCAATCTTCATCGCATCGTGAAAACTGTGTCATACCACAGCCAGCGGCGAAGCCGCGTAGCGACAATCTCTTGTGGTCACGCTGCGATCAAGCGGATCGGAGTGGTAGCCGGCCTCTAAGTGGAGGAAGAACGACAACCGCAAGGGATTGTCGCTACGCGGCTTCGCCGCTGGCTGTGGTACGACGCAGAGTCGGTTGAAGTGAGTCAGTATACTAGAGTTTTTTCATGCTTTAAATAAAGCGCAGGCTTGTAATTATTTACAAGCCTGCTTAACCCTCGCTACTCTCGTGCTTCCCAGTGGCTATTAATAATTTCACTTTTGAGAGCGTTTAGCATAAACCCACGCTCTTCTCTCTACGTAGTCCCTTACTTGTTATGCTATTACTCTCATGGGATACACGAAATCCAGCCGTCCCCGCTTAAAGTTAGATGGTTCTGTCGTCTGTGCGGTCAATCCTATTATCAATCGTGCTATTGGTCGTGGTGTCGTTCAGAAGAGGATCATTTGCAGTACCGCTGACATGTACGTCACCCTGTCTCTCAAGACGGGCCTCTTCGTGTCTGACGGTGTCCGTGACCCGCTGATTCTCTGTTACAGCACGTTTGCCGATCTCTACCTCACCGGTAACGACGGTATTTTTGCTGACGTTAACCTGCTCCTCAGTTAGAGGAACGCGGATGACTTCACCCTCACCAATCGGGGTTGTGTCGGTAACAGTCGAACCTGTTACTGGAGTGCGCTCGATAAACACTTCTTCATGTGTGACAGGTACGTTGATGACTTTCTCTTCGCTGATGACATCTTTGTGGATGCCAACTTCGCCAGTCTGAACGCGCTGCTTGCTTACGTTAAGCTGCTCTTCGCGGAGCTGTAAGCGGCGTGCCTCGTCTGTGGCGGTGTTGTCGTAGGCTGCGCCTGTGCGGGTTGTGTCGACGGTGTTGTTATATGCAGCACCGGTGCGGGTTGGATCTACAGTCGTGTTGTTGTATGCTGTGGTTGTCTGCGTTGTGTTAACAACATTGCTTGCTGCACCACCAACGATACCTGTTCCGCCACTGCGTGTGCCATAGTTGTAGGCTCCATTTGCACGTAGAATGGACATCGCTTCTTCCGCACGCCCATCAGCACGAACGCTGACGATGTGACGCCCTGCCTGCGACTCGTTGTCGTAGTAAGTAGCCTCATCACCTGAGACACCCAGATCGCTGAAGTCATCGGCGGCTGTGGTATCACGGTTCGCATCTCCACCAAATAGATTTCTCAGACCGGACAGGAAACCGCCAGAGGAGGCCTGGTGGCCGTGTCGATGGATCTGACCGCTGCTAAAACCAGCATTTTCTAGTGCCGCAACTGCCTGGTCTGCCATGGCGCCTTCGTCGAAAACACCAATAACTGTTCTGTTTGACTGCTGCATCTTTATCTCCTATTCTTCTAAAGGGCATATATAGAAAGAAGCGTCCCCTTCCCCGGATTACCTGGATACCCCTCTATTTGTACACGTTTCACAACGCTCTTTCTATTACATATCTTCCTTGCATATCTTGAGGGCTGTGAGCTAATCCTTCTTTCTAAGAGTTCTTTGTAGTACAACTTTTTATCTAAAGGATTAGCTCATAAGCTGACATTTTCAGCTGGCTTTATCTAGTCTTATGGCAGGCGGTTCGTCTGATCATCATTCAGAACGTTTCCAGTGCCTTGTACATGGACATCGCCCTGCTGGTCGATGCGTGCCTCTTCATGTCTGACGGTATCTCTTACCTGCTGGGTCTCTTGCACTTCACGCTTGCCGATTGCAACCTCACCAGTGACGACGGTATTCTTAGTGACGTTAACCTGCTCTTCGCTTACAGGAACGCGGATAACCTCGTCCTGTCCAATCGGAGTGGTGTCTACCTGGCCGCCTGAGACGGCGCGGCGCTCAATGTAGACTTCTTCGTGTGTAACTGGCACATCGATAGACTTCTGCTCGGTGACGACTTCTTTGCGCAGGCCGACCTCTCCGCTCTGAACGCGCTGCTTGCTTACGTTGAGCTGCTCTTCACGGAGCTGCAAGCGGCGGGGCTGATAGAACTCGTCATGCTCATCGATGTCTGCATGACCCAGAGTTGCATCGCCGACTGCTGCACGATTAAGAGTTGTGTCCTGAACTGCTGCCCGATTGAGAGTTGTGCCACTTGTAGCAACATTAGATTGTGCTACACCGGTTTGATGCTCATAATCATAGCCACCGTATTGATGCAGGATGTCATGGGCTTCCTGTTCGCGGCCATCTGGTCTGACCGAGACAACCGGGTTACCAGCCCTGAATTGCTGATCATAGTAGCTCGCGCTATCACGTCCAAGGCCTAGACCCTGCAGATCGTTGAGCAGATTTACCGACTGCCCCTGTGCCTGTGTTGCATATCCAATCTGGTCAGGCTGAAAGCCTGCGGCTCGTAAAGCTTGCAGTGCGCGTCTCGCCTGCGACTCTTGCTGAAAGACACCTGCTACAATTGGGTTTACGTTCATTGCCATGACATTTTCTCCTTGTTTATACGTTTGTACTATCGATATATTACCGACCGGTAATCGGGCGATTGTTCCCTACTTGTGGCCTTAACCCTGCCGGGTCTGGTGTCACTTGTGGTAATACTCTCGCTTCGTTCAACCTTTGCTGCTCTTGCGCCAGCAATGTTGTGTTACTAACCGAGCCTTCGGCGCGATTAAGGTACCTGCGCGCCGTTTCCTGCCCACCCAGGCCAAATGCAAGGCCTGCTGCTAGCGCGGTTGCACCTACGATCGCGGTGAAGAGTATGTTCAGTAGGGAGGTTGCGATCTGCAGTTGCTCCAATGCTATCAGGGCGGCAAAGCCCAGAATGGCGTAGCGGGCAATATTCGCGAATAGGTTTGGACTGCCTACCCTGCTGCTCGCAGTAGCTCCGCGCACGATGTCTGCGACGAAGGTAGCGGCCAGCGTACCCAGAAAGAGTACGAGGATAGCCACGAACACGTTAGGCAGATAATCGATGATCTGGCCTAGCAGGGCGCTTACGGTGGTCAGGCCTAGCGCGTCTACTGCTGGTACCAGAAATATAAGGAACACAAACCAGTAGACCAATTTCCCCAGGATACCCGCCGCGTCCAGGCTCACATTCATCTGCGCCTCTAGCCGGCTGAGACCTATGCGGTCTCCTAGTCGGTCAAAGCCAACTTTGCGCAATAAGAATGTAACCGCCTTGGCTACCGCTGTAGCCACAAGCCATCCTATTAAAAGGATGACGAGAAAACCAACCAGCTTCGGGATGAACGAAAAGACGAGTGCCAGTGCTCCAGCAACTGATGCTATCAGGGCTGTACCCCAATCTGCGATTGCATTCATAAGCTAATCCTCCAAGTAATCTATACAATCCCCACCCACACAAAATAGATTTGATCTCTATTACCCACCGCTATTAGTACGCCCCCGAAAGGCTTTTAGACTCATATAAGGTCCTACAATAAATACAATTTCTCTGTTTCTTGACCTGATTAAAAAAACAACCTGCCGGGGCAAGATATAATAGGTCATCCCAAACTTTTGAAAAATCGTAAACAGCGTGTTTTTACCTGCTCTTTTTCCTGCTGGAAGCAGGAAAAAGAGCAGGTAAAAAC
>CAXTXB010000447.1:0-4759 GCA_964247965.1 uncultured Dictyobacter sp.
TGTGCAAAAAGTAAAAGTGTATAAAATGCAAAAAGTTTGTTAAGGCCTGTAAAGAGCAGAGAACCAGGAAAAGGCAAGAGCAAGTTAAAGCCACGTAGTTCTTTCTTGTGGTAGTAGCATGCTCTTGTTGCTTTAATCGCTTTCTTATAATAAAATCATTTAGCCAGGTTGTGATTGCGCGGGCGTAGCTGAAGCATGAGAGCTCATGGATTGTTCAGCTTCTGAGTTATCGACGTGCAACAACTCCTCCCGCACAATCGTTACGTCCGATGGTGCGCTGATGCCAATTTTCACGCGCTCGCCTTCGACAGCCAACACTGAAATATTGATAACCCCAGCAAGAACGATACTTTCACCAACTTTTCGTCGCAATACAAGCATGTAAAGCTCCCTTCATAAGAAGCATAAGCTAAGCGTCCCTGCGCCGCGACTCACATTAGCAAGGGCGCACATTCAGCGTGAGCACATCAATCTCAGGAAGATCGAAGAGAGAATGTAGGTCAAAAGGCTACCACCACAAGACGCACAAAACCAATAGAATGGGTAGGGCAATCCAACGAGATTGACAGGATTGTTTCTGAATAGAGAAAAAACTGATCTCCATTCCACTCTCTTAATCACAAGGCATACTATCGGTAGTCTCAGGTGATTCAAGAGAGAAAACATATAAGTGCGAAAAGGACATCAAGAAATTTTGCGCTTTGAGCGTGCATTGCCGCCAGTCGCGATATTTGACTTCTCCACGTTTCGTTGCCCAAAACTTGCACGAACTTCAACCTTCTGGCCTTTAGATCCATGCTTCCGGCTAGCGGCATCATCGCGCACTATATGTTCGCCAGCTTGATAGCTATGAAGAACTGAGCGTAGCCTCATGATCGCCTGCACATGTAGCTGGCAGACACGCGATTCCGACACAGTGAGAATTTTGCTAATCTCCTTCATAGTCAATTCCTCCTCATAATAGAGAGCGAGTAAAAGTTTCTCGCGATCAGGAAGATTATCGAGGGCGAGGGCAAGGGTATCGGTCAGTTCCTGTTGCTCCGTCTGCTCAACAGGACCAGGAGAGTTGTGATCTTCAAGAAGCTCAGAGAGGGAGGTAACCTCATCGTCTTGTAAAAGAGAGCCTAGCGGTGCGTCGAGAGAAAGCACAGTTGCATTCATCTCAAGCAGCATTTGCCGATATCGTTCAGTAGAAACCCCTATCTCCTTAGCCACCTCCTCCTCCTTAGCAGGTCGTCCCAAACGCTGCTCTAGAACTGCTAAAGCCCCCTCGACCTGGCGTATACGCGAAATAGCGGAACGTGGCAGCCAATTCAGAGAGCGCAGCTGATCAATAACCGCGCCACGAATGCGCACAGAGGCGAATGCCTCGAAACGCACGCCACGAAAGGGATCGAAACGATCAATAGCATTGATCAGGCCTATCATACCATAACTGACAAGATCCTCAGGATCTAAGAGACCAGTAGGAGGTATCCCTAGCCGGCCCACAACAAAACGAACGAGCGGAGTATATAAAGTGATTAAAGTATTTCGCTGTTCAGGAGTTTTCTGCGCGACAAACTCTTCCCAGAGTTGATCTATCTCGACTAGCGCTTCTGTACCCATACAACACCTTCTTTGCATAACGAGCATTGTTCCATTCATTTCCCACCACCGTAAAGAGAAGTGTAGCTGGAAAGCAAGCATCCTTAATATTGACGCAGGTCCTTTGATTGCTACGCAAGAGTCCTGCATAATTGTGGGGATATACAATCCGTTCTGGTGAGCCGATAAAGAAGGAAGGGCACTGAAAAAGCGATTAGGACGTGACGAGAGAGCAAGAAAAAGAGAGAAGGAAAGAGCTATGCCAGATAGATTTTCTGGGCGTAAGGAAAAAGAGACCCGACATATAGAAGCGAAGCGCTCTAATAAAGAAGAGAACACAAAAGAGCAAGCTATGCTGGACCAGCTACTAGATACAGGTTTTCGATGGGATGAGGCTGTTAAGCTGCTCATTATGAGAGAAAATCTGTGTGAGAACGCTGAGATGCATCAGCGAATGTGCGAGGACTACCGTATGCACTTTGTAAAATGGTTATACGAACGCGGAGTCATGAGCGAGGAATAAGTATAATGCAAGCGGCCAGGAAAATCCCCACCTGAGATTGAACTTCAGGTGGGGATGATAGACGCATATAACCTGCGGGATGAACGCCGGATAGAAAGCCTGCAGGATTAAACGCTCAGGCACTCAATTTCACAATCGTTACGCCGTCGCCGCCTTCCTGAGGAGGCGCAGGAATGTAAGACTTCACCAGAGGATGATGTGCTAGTTGCTCGCGTACAGCGCTCCTGAGGGCACCAGTGCCCTTGCCGTGCAGGATACGCACCGACGACATGCCAGAGAGCACCGCATCGTTCAGATACGTATCCAATTCTTCTAAAGCATCCTCGACACGCCAGCCACGCATGTCCAGTTGCGACCCTACATCGGGACGCTCCTCTAAGTCTGGCAAGATTATATTTGGACGCGTAGTTATACGCTCTTCAGCCGATGCCTTCCGCTTGCTGATGCGTTCGATATTATCTACACTAACGCGGATGCGCAGGGCACCCATCTGGACTTCTGCCTCATTGCGATCGGGAGAAAGACCGAGCAGATCCGCATTCTGTCCAAAGCTAAGCACACGAACGGTATCACCGATCTGCAACGGCCCCTCAAGGTGCTCGGATGGCTCAACCGGCTTCGGACGGCGCGGCGTGGGGATCGATGCCACACGCTCCTCCAGGCCCCGTGCATGTTGACGGGCCTCGCTCAATTGGTCGCGTGAAACACGGCCGCGATCAACTTCTGTGCGGACTTTTGCCAGATCCACCAGCACTGAGTCTAATTCCCGGCGCGCCTGGGCACGAGCCTCATTGAGGATACGGATACGCTCCTCCTCCAGTTGCTGACGCTCCTCCTCCAGCTGTTTACGCTGGTATTCAGCCTCAACACGCTCCATATTGAGATGGTAGCGCTGGTCCTCTGCCGCCTTGCGCTCGGACTGCAAGTCCTCCAGCAAGTTCTCCATACGAACGCCTGCGCTGCCAAGAAAGCGACGAGCTCCACGGGTAATGCGATTGTCTAAACCCAGACGTTGCGCGATTGCAAGCGCATTGCTGAGACCCGGGAGGCCGATGTTCAACTTGTAAGTCGGCGAGAGCGTCTCGATATCGAACTCTACCGAGGCATTTACAGCGCCGCGCTGCTCATGGGCAAAGGCCTTCAGTTCTGAGTAGTGGGTGGTCGCCACCGTCGTCACCTTACGGTCGAGCAGAAAGGTCAGAATCGCACGAGCCAGGGCAGAGCCTTCATCAGGATCTGTGCCAGCGCCCAGTTCGTCGAAGAGCACCAGCACGTTCACACGCTTCGTCTCACGCTTCACCAGCTCATCAGCCATTGCGCCACGAATATCAGGAACACCTTGCTTGCGCTCCTCTTCAACCGTCCGCAGAATTTCGATGATGCGGCTCATGTGTGATGAGAAAGTACTCAAGTTTTGCTCGATACTCTGCTCATCACCGATATCAGCGAAGATATCCTGAAAGATGGTTACTTCTGAGTCATCGTCGGCGGGAATGTGCAGGCCAGCCTGGGCCATTAGAGATAACAGGCCCACCGTTTTTAGAGCCACTGTCTTGCCACCAGTATTCGGACCGGTGATGATTACCATAAAGAAGTCACGGCCGAGATGGAAGTTTGTCGGCACAACTTTACCCGTCAGCAAAGGATGACGAGCGTTGCGCAGATTGATGACGCCCTGATCGTTCAGACGAGGAGCGCTTGCACGCGTCATACGGCTAAAGCGAGCTTTGGCAAGATGAAGATCAAACTCGGCCAGCAGTTCGACGGTGACCTGCAGCGCATCGGCCTCGCGTCCAACCTCGGCGGAGAGTGCGCGCAGGATACGCTCCACCTCCTGACGTTCCTCAGCTTGTAGCTCGCGCAGGCGATTATTTAGTTCAACGATCACCATCGGCTCCACAAATAGCGTCGCGCCACTGGAGGATTGATCATGGACTATACCGCGAACCTGGCCGCGTGCATCAGAGCGCACAGGCACCACAAAGCGATCGTTGCGCGTCGTGATAATCGATTCCTGCAAAGCCGGACCAAACTCACTCACAAGGGTACGCAAGCGCTCCTGCAAACGCTGGTTCGCCGCCCGAATGTCAAAGCGAACTTTACGCAGGGCC
This sequence comes from uncultured Dictyobacter sp., assembly GCA_964247965.1. Lineage (GTDB taxonomy): Bacteria > Chloroflexota > Ktedonobacteria > Ktedonobacterales > Ktedonobacteraceae > Dictyobacter. The sequence goes on from CAXTXB010000447.1 coordinate 4,222, forward strand.
GGGCTCGCAGTATCGAGCACCTCGCCCTCCTCGCTCACTGTCTCCTCGATGCGACGCACAATATGCGGACGCACAGGGATATCGGCTCCAAGGACGTGCAGCAGTGGGAAGACTGCGGGATCGAGCTTCTCCAGGACGCGTGAGACGTACGCCGCGCTTCTCAAGGTTGTCAGTACCTCTACCAGGTCCGTGGGCAACAGGACTCCATCGCGAGCGGCACGAGTCAACAAGGGGCGGATATCGTGAGCACCCCGCACACTAACATCTGTATTTAAATCTAGCAAACGCGAGGCTTCAGAGGTATGGTCCAGGCGACGACGAACCTCCGCAAGATCTGAACTCGGCTCTAGTGCGAGGACCAGATCTTTACTGGCAGAAAAAGCAGCCTCACGCGCCACCTTCGCCAGTATCTTTGGGTACTCCAAAGTTTGAATACTTTTCTCGTGCATAATCTAGTCTTGAGTCCTTTACACTATATACATGCGCCTGCCCTGAGGCACAACTTTTCTTTCTATCTTATCTATAAATACCAAAAGAC
>CAXTXB010000447.1:4769-5121 GCA_964247965.1 uncultured Dictyobacter sp.
GCAGCATCGAAAACAACAGGCATTATTCTTCATGGAACAAAGCGCAGAGCAAAATAATAAGAGCAGTCAACTGAAGAAATTAATACGCCATGCGAGGGAAGAGAACTAAACAATTATCACCACTAATTTCACCATACGAGCAGTGTGAAGTGCCTTGAGCAGAGCAGCAGCCCATCATCTATCACTTATAATAACAATGTACAATGCTCGAATCATTCCTATCTAGCGGTTACAATTACTACGTTGACATAAATTACTATCGATTTTCACAGGCTTGTGATATTTTCGCGACAATTTTAGTTTAACCTTTTAAATAGAAGATCGTATAAGAACCGTAAAGTAAGTACTTGGA
>CAXTXB010000448.1:0-1478 GCA_964247965.1 uncultured Dictyobacter sp.
TGGCCCAAACCAACGAGAACGCAAGTGTGAAGAGATAGGGTAGCGAAGTAGCAAAAAGCAAGGGACATGGACGTACGACCTTGCTTTTTAGCATACAAGATGTGTTATATTTCGACCCAACTTTTGACGTAGGGATTACGTAAAGTAAGAGGGTAGAAAAATTAAATTTCCTCCAAAAGATGTATATATATACGTACCGACAATCTTGAAAGGCAAAGATAGATGGTGACATTTATGCAAACAAGGCTTATTCCACGGCGTATTTTATTTGGCAATCCAGTGCGCACAAGCCCGCGCATCTCGCCTGATGGAACCAGGCTAGCCTATATAGCTCCGGTGGATGGAGTACTCAACGTGTGGGTCGGTCCGATTGGGAAAGATGAATTTAAAGCAGTCACTAAAGACACCGAGCGCGGGATACGCTTTTATTTCTGGGCTGCGGATAACAAACATATTCTATATATTCAGGATGCAGGGGGAAACGAAAACTGGCGTCTCTTCGCGACCAATCTGGAGACACAGGAGACGCGAGACATGACGCCATTTGAGAATGTACACGTGCAGATTCTCGATAGCGACAAACACTTTCCCAATGAACTCTTGATTGCAATGAATAAAGAGAATCCACAGGTACATGATGTTTATCATCTCGACCTGACCACGGGAGAGCTCACACTCACGGCGAAGAATCCAGGCAATATCGTCGGCTGGGTAATTGACACGCAATTCAAGGTGCGAGCAGGGCACGCAGCACGACCAGATGGCGGAATTGACCTGCTAGTCCGCGACCGGGAGGAGGAGGAGTGGAGAACTCTTGTAAGCTGGGATGCCGACGATGCCCTGACAAGCGGAGCCCTAAGCTTTAGTAGCGATGGTCAGGCGCTCTACCTGCAAGACTCGCGGGTAGTTAACGCGGGGCGGCTAGTTAAATTGCAGATCGCCACCAAGGAGATCGAGGTCATCGCCCAGGACCCACAATATGATGTTGACAATGTCATAATTCATCCAGACACCCATGAGATCCAGGCAGTTTCATTCAACAAAGAGCGACACGAATGGACCATCCTGGACGAGACCATACGGCTCGATTTTGATCATATCCGAGAGATCCACCAGGGAGATTTCAATATCGTCGGGCGCGATGACGCTGACGCTACCTGGATTATTGCCTTCAACGTGGACAACGGGCCGATACCCTTCTACGCCTATCAACGCAAAAGTCAGAGCGCGGACCTACTCTTCGACAATCAGCCGGAATTGAGCGAGTACACACTGGCGCATATGGAGCCAGTCGTGTTTACAGCACGCGACGGCCTTGATATACACGGCTATCTGACAATGCCGCCTGGAGAGCAGAAAGACAACATCCCAATGGTCGTCAACGTTCACGGCGGCCCCTGGGTGCGCGATAGCTGGGGATACAATCCAGAGGCGCAGTGGTTTGCCAACCGTGGTTACGCTTGCTTACAGATCAACTA
>CAXTXB010000448.1:1488-5116 GCA_964247965.1 uncultured Dictyobacter sp.
GTGGTGGACGGGGTCAACTGGGCCGTGCAACAAAGAATTGCAGATCCCAAGAAGGTCGCAATCTATGGAGGCTCTTATGGAGGATACGCAGCACTGGTAGGAGCGACATTCACCCCCGATCTCTTCTGCTGTGCAGTTGACATCGTAGGACCCAGCAGCCTCATTACATTGATTCGCGGCGTGCCCGCCTATTGGGTACCCTTGCTCGCTTCAATGTACAAGCGGGTAGGGAATCCCGACACAGAGGAAGAGTTCTTGAAAGAGCGCTCACCACTTTTCGCAGTCGAGAACATAAAAATTCCCATGCTTATAGCACAAGGGGCTAACGACCCACGGGTCAAGCAAGCCGAGGCAGAGCAAGTCGTTGAAGCGATGAAAAGCAAAGGCATCAGCTACGAGTACATGCTTTTTCCAGATGAGGGCCATGGATTTGCCAAACCAGAAAACCGGCTCAAGTTTTACGCGGCCGCAGAAAAGTTCCTGGCCAGCCATCTGGGTGGACGTTACGAAGAGTAAAGACAGCCATATGTCACCTTACGTAGAGTCTATCCGTTAAAAATAGCGAGTTTACATTCTCCAGAAGATAGACTCTACTTTAGAGGAAAAATAAAATGAACGAAGATCCAATGATGGTATTTGCGGGGAGTGGAAGTCCAAGATTAACGGCACGCATCTGCGAATACTTACAGATTGAGCAGGGGAAAAACGAAACATTACACTTTTCAGATGGAAATACCTTTGTACGCATTCTAGAGAACGTACGCGGACAGCACGTCTACATCGTGCAATCCACCATATTTCCCACCAACGACAACTTTATGGAGTTACTCTTCTGGATCGACGCCTTCAAAAGATCGGGCGTTGACTCCGTCACCGTCGTTATCCCCTATTTTAGCTATGCCAAGGGAGATAAGAAAGACGAACCCAGAGTCTCCATTCGAGCCAGGGTTTGCGCGGACGCCATCGAAGTCGCCGGAGCGGATCGTGTCGTCACCATGGACCTGCACGCCGCACAGATTCAAGGTTTTTTCCACAAGCCCGTAGACAACCTCTACGCGTTGCCCATCCTCTGCAACCAGATCAGGGGCATGAAATTACGCAACATGATCATTGTCTCGCCAGACACAGGCTTCGCCAAGCAAGCCAAGTTGTTTGCATCGCGTCTAGGCACACCACTCGCAATTGCCTACAAAGAGCGGCTAGCACACGATGAAAAAGCATCCATCATGGAGATCATTGGAGATGTGCGCAACAAGACCGCAATCATCGTAGACGACTTCACCACATCCGGTGGAACGCTCGCCAGCGTGTCAGTTAAGCTCATAGAGAACGGCGCACGCGAGGTCTATGCCATGGTCACACATGGTGTGCTCACCGAAGGCACGATTGAGCGCATCGAAAAGAGCCCGATCAAGCGTTTACTGATAACAGACACCGTTGAAAATCAGCCCGTGCAATTTACAGAAAAGATTGAAGTCGTTTCAGTCGCAACACTCTTTGGCGAAGCCATCAAGCGCATTCACAATCGGGAGAGCATCAGCGAAATGTTTGAATAACAAGCAGGGAGCAAAGGCCGTAATCTGCTTGATATGCTGACAGAGCAGATCTTTGTTATGAGAGCAAGGCGAGCGTCAAAACAGCCATAATTTATACATGCTCCCTCGTTCTATCCACATAAAAGAGTCACTTGTTATAAAGGGAAAAGCGCTATAGTACCATGACACAAACAAATGGATGGTGTATAATGTAGCCGCTAGCACAAGCCAGCTAAACGTTGGCAAAGGCATCATCCTCCCAGGAGGGAGAGTAGTACAAACACAACTCTTATCGTTCATCTCTTTTTAAGAAAGGAGAGGCGGCATGCCTCTCACAACGCAAAGTGAGGGTTATAGTGCCGTTAGAAATCATGAACGGTGACATGATAGGTCGTGTTATCAAAGGTCACTACAGGCTGATAGACGAACGTGGACGAGGTAGTTTTGCCACCGTTTATATAGTAAGAGACCTTGAAGACAACCGAATCTACGCAGTAAAAGTCATGCACCTCGAACTTTCAGGCGATGGTGAGCTGCTAGCACGTTTCCAGCGGGAGGCACACATCCTCCTGAATCTCAGCGATCCTCACATAGTGAGGATATTTGACTATGGGAACGACAACAACATGCATTATATAGTCATGGATTATATTGATGGTCAAAGCCTAAAGTACTATATGATTAATGAAGGTCCACTCGATCCACTACGTTCGATTAATTATGCGCGGCAGATAGCCGAGGGCCTGGAAGCAGCATATAAGCAAGGCGTGGTACATAGAGATATTAAGCCACAAAACATTCTGATAAACAGCAAAGACATGGTAAAAATCACCGACTTCGGGCTTGCCAGGAGTCGAGAAACTGTTACACTGACGCAGTCAAATGTATTTATGGGCACAGCTTACTATATCTCACCTGAACAAGCAGAGAGTGGGCGTTCGGCGGATACACGTTCGGACCTCTACTCTGTGGCTACAGTCCTCTTTGAAATGCTCGCGGGGCGTCCACCATATGAAGGTGAGACGGCGGTCGACATTGTTATCAAGCATATGAACGACAAGATCCCATCTATCTGTCGTCTCAGACCCGAGCTACCGATAGAGATGGACACTTTTATGCAAAAAGCGCTAGCGAAGTCGCCGACAGAACGTTTTGCCACACCGCAGGAGTTTATAGCTGCGCTGGATCAAATCCAGGAGAGAATTCCTCCAGCACAACGGCCAGCGAAACAAGGAGAAGCGAAAGTAAGCAATGACGGGGGAGCCAGGTTTGGGGCAAACCGGGAGGCACGTATCGTCATCACAACTAGCGGGCAGAGCATCCCATTAAAGGGAGAACTCATGATAGTAGGAAGACAAGACCCTACACAAGGAATTTATCCAGAGGTTAGTCTGGCAGACAAAACGGTTGGTAGACAGCATGCGTACTTACGGAACAAGCAGGGAACATACACGGTCGAAGATCGCCGTTCTCTGAACAAGACGCGTCTAAATGGAATGACCTTAACACCATTCGAGGAACGCACACTTAAAGACGGCGATGTATTACGCTTCGGTAGCGCTGAGGCGCGTTTTGAATTGCGATAAATTGCGTGGTGTAAGAAGCACTGAGTCGGAGTTGTAGGGGTGCCGAAGAAAGGTGCCCGATCTTAATCGGGCGGTAGCAAACTTGTTCTTAAGTAACTGATCAACAAGAAAAAGAACGAGACAAGCTGCCGCCCCTACGATTAGAGGGGTGAACCGTTATGAAAGAGCTGATGCTCACAGTTTTTGCAGCATTTTTCAGTACACAAATTATCGTCATAGCGATCATAGTGATCGCCCTGATCGTCATTATTGGAGCCGTGTTTGTCTTGCGCAGTGGTAAGAGTAAGAAGGCAAGCACCCCTATCGCCAGTACAGGAAATGACTGGCAGCGGCAGCAGCAGCCTGGTGCCTGGAATCAGCAAGGGGGAGCCAACGCGTGGGGTCAGCCTGGCCAGCCTGGCCAGCCTGGTCAACCAGCCGGCAGTTGGGGAGCACCTAACACGGCAGGTCAACCAGCCGGAAATTGGGGAGCACAGCAAGCGAATAATCCATGGGCTGGTGCCAATC
>CAXTXB010000449.1:0-5112 GCA_964247965.1 uncultured Dictyobacter sp.
GCCTTCCTCCCCCCCCCACCAAAAAACAACACACCCAAAAAAAAAACACCCCCCCCCCAACGGTATCAAATTCGCGATGAGTCATTTTTCGGAATGACCTCGTAACTTCTAGGCTGACGTTTGGGTATGCAGGACAAGTTCATTACGCAAGAGGGGACGCGCACGCTGAAAATAGGTCTTCGCCGTATTCTCGGGCATATTCAAAACGCGGCCAATCTCTACAAAGCTCAGCCCCTGTGTATAGCGCAAGGAGACAACTGAACGCAACCTGGGGGGCAACTTTTGAATAGCATGCGTCAGAATAGTCTGGAGTTCGTGATGCTCTGCAACCTCCTCTGGAAGTGGTCGGCCATCAGGGATACTATTAACAACTGTAATCTCCTCTTCTTCATCCAGCAGATCCAGCTCGGAAAAAAGGATAGAGCGCCGCTTGCGCAACTCATCCATGCATCGATTCCATGCAACTTGAAAAAGCCAGGACTTGAGCGGAGTTTTCGTGCGCTTGGAATGCAAATTATGTTCCAATTTGGGTAAAGAGATGTATAATTGCATGAAGACGAACTGAAGCACATCATGCGCAAGCTCATAATCTTTCAGGCAACGTCCAATAAAATTATACAACTGAAGATGATAGCGTTGCATCAAAATTTCAAAGGCGCGATCATCACCGGCCAGGGTCTGGGAGATTAAGACCGTATCAGAAAGCTCTGCCGGCCTGGCACAGCTATTCTTTGGCATGATCATGTGTTATTTCCTACTATTTATTTTATTGTATCGCTCTTTTAAGTAAAATAAGAATCGCCCTCTTCTATTTAGAAACTTTAGCATAGGAGAGTATAGAAAGTTTCAAAGAAGTGTAAAATATTTGACAATTTAAATGTCTTGTGAGGATAAGAGAGGTAAAAGGTCCGCGCTAGCTGCGCCTGATTGACAATGTAAGCCTAAGCTGAGTAATATAGGGAAGAGAAAGAGCGGATACAACGCGCCTTTGAAAAGAGTACGTTTGCCTATTTCATTCTGCATAGTTAGAAGGCTAGTTGGCTAAAACTGAGAGGACCAGCACATGCGAAGAACGCCGCCCAATGAAGATCAACAACCAGAAGACGCACCAGGAACGTATAAGGCTCGGCGGCAGCAAACTCTAACTGGGCAAGAATTATCGTACGATGAAGAGCATCCTGAGATTCCTAAAGTCAGGCGAGCTTCGTTATATCTCAGCGCGCCCTCGGTCCACACGCGTGAGGCCAGGCCAACAAAGCCAACATACCCGGAACGCCAACCAGAGGAAGATTGGGAGCAAGAGGCATACTCCACCGGACGACAGAAGAGACAGGCCAGGCACCCTCGCATAGGGCGTGTCGAGGACGATTATTCAGAGCAAGACACCCAGCTCCCCGGACAGACCAGACGACTACGTATAAAGCAAGCACGCGAAGATTACTGGGAGCAAGAGACACGCCGCCCGGAGCCGACCAGCCGCCCCATTATAGAGCATGTCGAGGACCACGAGCAATACCCAAACCTCACAGGGCAGACGAGAAGGCCTCGCGTAGAGCGTGTCGAGGACGACTATCTAGAGCAAGGCACACGCCCCGCGGGGCAGACCCGACGCTCTAGAATAGAGCATGTCGAGGACGACGAGCAAGACCCATACTTCACAGGACAGACCAGGCGACCGGGGCCAGCAAATAGCGACAAAATTAGTGTTATGCACCGCCAGCGGCCAATCGCTTACGAACCCAGACCAACTGACTATCATAATCCACAAGGACGACCTCATAGGCGACAACGACGTTCACAGCGAGCCTTGTGGGCACATATCCAGGATCTAAGCCATAATCGAACGCTACTCTTTGGAGGCAGTATCCTGATCGCATTGATAATCATTGTGCCTTTACTAGCAAATTTTACTCAAGGACGTTTGTCAGCGGTGATCCAGAGCATGGGTGGCGACACAAACACAACCTCATTGCCAGGAGCACAAGGTGCGAATAGACCAGGTATCGACCGCGATACCGATCATCCAGCGCCACCAGTCTACGCAACGGCAGCCTATCTTCTGGACGCCGATACGGGCGCAACACTGTACGAGCATAACGGCTCTCTGCACCTCCCTATGATGAGCACAACCAAGCTGATGACTGGGCTCCTGGCTACTCAACATGGGAACCTGGATCAGAAAATCACTATCAATAATGCAATAGCTAACGATATCGGTCAACTATCTGCTGATAGCTCAGTGATGGGAGCCAAAAAGGGCGAGACGTATACCCTGCGCGAGCTTCTCTACGGGCTCATGCTGCCTTCCGGCAACGATGCTGCGATCGTCATTGCTGATGCCATAAGTGGCAGTGTGCCAAAGTTTGTGAGCCTGATGAATCAGCGGGCCCAGGAATTGGGCTTACATGACACGCACTACACCAATCCACACGGGCTGCTAGATGATGGACATTATTCAAGCGCGCACGATCTGGCAGTGCTGGGCAAGGTCGCAATGGATGTGCCCAGCCTGCACCAGATAACTGGTACCAAAGAGTATCACATCGCAGGCAGCAACGAACACGCAGAGCACTTCTTTAACAACAGTGACCAATTTATGTACTGGTATCCTGGCGTCGACGGAGGGAAGATCGGCTGGGACGCAGGGGCGAACTTTGTACAAGTGATCTCCTGTACACGCAACAACCATCACTTGATCGGAGTTACACTACACACCATTGACTGGTGGACCGATATGCGCGACCTGATGAACTGGGGCTTCGACTCTTTCACCTGGCTCTCACCACGCGAGATCAATGCTAATGTCCACCCCATTCCATACGCCGCCGATTGGAACTACTTCGCGCGCGACACAAGAGAGAGGAGCATCCCGCTGGGCAATCAGGGCCGTTACTACGTCTTCACAGGATACAGCGTTACCCAGCCGATCGCAAGCTTTTTTGACAAAAATGGAGGGCTCACAAAGCTGGGCTTTCCCATTAGCCAGCCTCAGACCGTAGACTCATCTCTCAAGCAGCGCTTTCAACATGGAACGGTGCAGTGTGACCAGAGATCGAAGCAGTGTAAAATGGTCTAGCATCAAACAATGTGACTAGTTCACTTGCTCGCTCTCTTGCGGTTTGTTATACTGCAAGCGGTGTACCCATAAGCGTTTATACTAATAGGGTACTTCTTAACTACGCGCTATGCGAGCCAGCAATAAGACTTTGTTGAGCGCTCATTTTCGTCTTGTGCGGCGTGATCCGTGGAAACTTCTAGCGGGACGCCTTGCAGTAATTTTAGTCGGAGTATAGGTTTCTATGCTAACAGATAATTTAAACAATGACAGCACAGCTTCAACAGGACTACGCAAGGCTCGACTGGCGTTTGCGATATCCGCAGGAAAGCTTGCCGGAGCTTCAGGACGCTTCTTCCACATTGGAGGAGGAACCAGCCTGCCAGGAATGATTGCACGCCGCATTGATCCCAATGTACTGAAGTCAGTCGTGGGGGCGAGCAAAGCGAAGAAGATTGTCATTACGGGTAGTAATGGGAAAACTACAACGGCGCGTATGACCGCAGCGATAGCCGACGCCAGCGGCCACCGCGTCTCACAGAATCGCACAGGGTCCAACCTGTTACAGGGGGTCACCTCGGTCGCGGTTAACTTTGCCGATATGCTTGGCCGCCTGGACAGCGATGTACTCCTCTTCGAGATTGATGAGGCGACAATACCCCTGGCGGTACCAGAGATCCAGCCAGATGTCGTTGTGATTACAAACATCTTCCGCGACCAGTTGGATCGCTACGGTGAGCTTTACGCCGTGGCCCGGGCGCTCAACACTATGCTAGAGGGCCTTCCAGAAAGCGCAACTATTCTCCTCAATGGAAATGATCCACAGGTAGCTGACTTTGGGGCGAACGCGCGGGCCAAGCGCCTCTTCTTCGGGCTAGAGACTACAGAGGTTGGCACACCGGTTCCCGAACAATCTGCAGACATTGTACGCTGTATTCGCTGCAATAGCGATCTCGACTACAAGGTTGCATACATGTCGCACCTGGGCATCTATAGCTGCCCCAACTGCGGATACACACTGCCAGATCTGGATATCGCAGTCACCTCGGTAGCCCTCGCCGAAAATGGAGAGGGTCCCAGCCATGTCAAACTACGCACTCCACAGGGTGAGATGAAACTGGAAATTCCGCTGCCTGGCCTGCACAACGTCTATAACGCCGCCGCAGCCATTGGCGCGGCGATGGCCGCAGGCTTCCCCCTGGATACAGTACAGACCGCGATGAGCAACGTTCGCACAGCGTTTGGACGTATGGAAAAGATTCAGGCCGGCGACAAAACGATCTTCCTCTCGTTTGTCAAAAATCCTACTTCTTTTAACTTGATGCTGCGCTTGATTGCCCAACACGCCGGGAAGAAGCATCTCATGCTGGCGGCAAGCCATACTGTTGTAGACGGTGAAGATTTTGCCTGGCTATGGGACGTGGATATTGAAGAGATTGCGTCGGATATTCTGGATGCAGTATGCAGCGGAAATAAGCCAGAAGAGCTGGCTATGCGCCTCAAATATGCGGAGGTGCCAACGGATAAGATCACCCTCATTCAGGACCGGGAAGCCGCGCTGGATGCCGCTATGAAGCAAGTCGAGCCAGGCGGAACACTCTATATCATGAGCAGTTACACACCGACCCAGGAGCTACGCCGGATCATGCAGAAACGCGGCTGGGTCAAACACTTCTGGGAAGAATAGGAATAAAGAAGAATAGGAATAAATATGAGCGAGAACAAAAAAGACACGGGTATGGTCCTCAAAATTGGGCATCTTTATCCAACGCTGCTAAGTGTTGCTGCGGATCGCGGCAATCTCTTTTCGATTGAACGGCGCTGCAAGTGGCGCGGCATTGGGGTCGAGGTCGAGCAGATTTTCGTCAAGCAGACGCCCGATTTCACCAAATATGATCTGATCCTGTTCCATGGGGGTGCCGATCGTGAAATGGAGATAGCTTCTAGAGATGTTCAACATAAGGCTTCATCGTTGCGAGAGGCGGCCGAGGCCGATGTTGTCTTCTTTAGCGTTTGCGCCGGTTACCAGCTTCTAGGCCACTACTACAATCCATATG
>CAXTXB010000450.1:0-1579 GCA_964247965.1 uncultured Dictyobacter sp.
GTACAGCATGCAACAATTTAAAGTAATGTAAACTTGACACCTTTAAGTGGTGGCAATCGAGTTCATACCCAGTAACGTTTGCTGCATCAGATGGTCCATCACAGCTTGAATACTTCCAGTTTCATGATAGATCGCAATCTGCCGATCCGCACCTGTCCCACGAGGATCATCCAGCAGCGCCCGGATAGAATGCATCTCGTCTCGTGTACCCAGATCATCAACGACATCATCCACAAAATCGAGCAATTCATGAATCGAGTCCCGCATAGATAAGCGGCGGCCTCGCACAAAGTCAACAATCTCGGCATCCAGGCCATAACGTGCGGCACGCCATTTATTTTCATCGATGTAATGAGATGGGAGCGTGGGAGTTAACATATTGTGGTCATAGAGCCATGTCAGCTTAGCCACCAGCGCCTGGCAGAGTGCGGCAATAGCGATAGTATCTTCAAAGGTCGCTGGCATATCGCAGATACGAAACTCGACCGTATCAAAGAATGGATGCGGGCGCATGTCCCACCAGATTTTCTTTGCGTTATCGATGCACCCTGTTTGTATGAGATGCGCCACGTACTCGTCAAACGAGCCTGTGGAGGCAAACTCACTAGGAATGCCAGAACGTGGAAAGCGCTTCCAGACGATCGAACGGTATGACTTAATGCCAGTGTAACGACCGATCCAGAATGGAGAGTTAGAGGAGAGGGCAAGCAGATGTGGTAACCAGGTACGCAACTGATTCATCAGTGGCACCGCCAGTTCGTGTCGATCGATACCTACGTGTACATGCAGGCCACAGATCAGAATTGAGCGCGCCACATCCTGAAACTCCTCCTCGATCTCCTCATACCGAATGTGGTCCGTTCGCTGTTGATCCTGCCAGTGGGCTCCAGGATGCGTTCCAGAACTGACCAGGGTCATCCCATCCTCCGCTAGCAGTTGTGTCATCAGATTGCGCTTGGTCTGCAGGTCCACACGGAGCGCAGCAATATTGGCACACACCCCCGTAATAATTTCGACCATTGATTGCAGCATCTCTGGCTTTACATACTCGCCAAAGAGCACTTCACCTCTCTCCAAAACGGAATGAACATGGGAAGCCAGTTGGCCTGTTACCCTATCTACCATCTGAAACTCTTCTTCGACGCCAAGGGTAAAACGTGGTGCCATTGCATTCTCCTTTCGGGTATAGTCATCGAATAGGGAAAAGCCAGATCAATAAGATGAAGCCTACGTAGAAACAGGAGAGAGTAAAGCAGAAGAATAGGAAAGGGAGTGCATGCCCGACAAGATCGGTAGCCCCTCAAAAGCCATAGTGCAGAAGACCAGCATAAAAGCACCTCTAAGTGAACGAATGCATGCGTAGTATAGGGAGCATAGATAGCATGGGTTGCACTAGAGTAGAGCACTACAGCTAACTGTACTGGGACTTATAGCGTACACAAGCGCTTGAGATATGTCAAGGGGGTAAGCAGGCAAGCGCATAGAAAAGGTTATAATCTAAACGCATAGGGCAGAATATCATTGAGGTGAAAGTCGCGCTCGCTCCCATCTACATAAAGCACAGCATTGGGTGCAAGAT
>CAXTXB010000450.1:1589-3540 GCA_964247965.1 uncultured Dictyobacter sp.
AAAAAAAAAAAAAAAACCCCCCCCCCAACGGTTATAAAGTTTGGCATGACCCATGAAAGTATCAACATAGAAAGCTACAATCTGAATGCGTAAGGTAGAATATCCGCGATATGAAACTCACGCTCACTGCCATCGATGTAAAGTACAGCATCGGGTGCGAGATCGGCCAGCCATTGGCGACAGGCACCACAGGGCATACGCTCGTGCAGTAGTGTATCTGCAGGTGCGTCAATACAAGCCACCGCAACCTGCATAATGGAACCCGCTTGAGCGGAAATAGCCGCCGCAAGTGCCGCACGCTCAGCGCACAGAGTCAGCCCATAACTAGAAATCTCTATATTAACGCCCACAAACGTTTTCTCCCCTGCCACAAGTGCAGCTCCAACCCGAAAATGTGAATAGGGGCAGTGCGCGTGCAACGCTGCTTCGCGCGCTATAGCCAATAAGTGTTCACGCTCCAATGTCCGCCCTCTTTTGCTCTTCAATAATAGTAATGCTAATATAAATATCATAGCATACAATCAGCATACGGAAACATACAAGAATTAACTTTTTCATGCGTTTTACTTTTTGTACAAACCATAAGCTTCGTTTATGGTTTGTACAAAAAGTAAAACGCATGAAAAAGTTAATTCTTGTATGTTTGAGGAACAAGCATGTCCTTTTATAGCCCATTTTGTTTCAATCTGTTACTGCCCCTTTCTCATCGCGTTACTACAAACAAGAGCTCAATAGAGAACTTATTTTTTCATCCGCATATTGGTACATCCTAGTATTGTGATGTAGGCCAGGTAGGAGGCATACGAGTGAAAATCATGGTGGCGGACGATGACCGCGACATGGTAGACATGTTAAGCTATTGGCTCAAAGGCCACGGCTACGATGTAGTCCGTGCGTTCGATGGTGAGCAAGCTATTAAACGATGGCGTGAAACACTACCAGATCTGGTAATACTAGATATTCAAATGCCTAAGCTTGACGGTTTCGAGGTCTGCCGGCAAATGCGTACAGAGACCAATTCGATGGTCTTGATTTTGACGGCTCATGATAGGGAGGATGATGAGGTGCGAGGGTTAGAAATGGGTGCGGACGATTACTTACGAAAGCCGTTCAGTCCCCGACAACTCCTCGCTCGTATTAAGGCTGTTATGCGCCGCTCTTCTAGCTCACGTGGCACCTCAGGGTCATCCGCTATCACTGTAGGGCCAGTGACTCTGGATGCCATGCGCCATGAGGTAACGAGAGATGGAACAAAGGTCCGTTTGACGCCAACTGAGAGCCGCTTGTTGCATCTGCTCATTTCCCACACAGGGCAGGTATTAACGACGGATATGATCATTGAACGAGTTTGGGGCTATGATGAGGCAGGCGATTCGGGACTGGTGAAAACTCATATTCGCCATTTGCGCCAAAAAGTTGAGCCAGACCCCAATAGCCCGCAGTTTATTATGACGGTCCCTGGTGTAGGCTATACGTTTTCGGCTCCCGTGACAATTGAGCCTTGAGAAAGAGGTTTATGGGAAGCATCTAGCAACTATAAGTTGACGAGCTCTACCGCTCCTATCTTATAGTTGCTCCCTCTTCTGATCCTTTTCTTGTGTTACAAAAAATACCTCTCAACCACACAATCCACATTTTAACCACAATGCAACACACTTAAACACACTTCTACCATCAGCATTTTATATACTTCATGTAGGTTATAACAAAAGCTGAGAAGGTAGTAGCGATCACTTGTAACGTCAAGCGTGGATTTTGCTCGCGCCCTGGTTGTTTCGAGGAGAGCAAAGGAGAATAGGTATCGTTAGGAGCCTGTTTATTTGGCTAAATTATAAATATATGTAGATATGCATATAAATAGACCCTCATATTCAAAGTCAAGGTGTGGAAAGCTGTATGAATCAGAAGAAAAACGAGGCTCATCTTCCTCCCGTGTCCAATATATCGCATA
>CAXTXB010000450.1:3550-5104 GCA_964247965.1 uncultured Dictyobacter sp.
TCTTTGTCTGCTAAGCTTGACCTCTGCACATGCCTTCCCCTTACTACTGGTAGTCAGGAGGGAGATGGTATCCAGAAGGATGCCACGCTGAATAGCGAACAGACGGTACTCGTTTCGCGGTTATTGAACACCAGGTTGCATGTATTTCTTCATAAGCTCTTTCCGCGTGTCGAGCCTTTAAGTCTTCTTGTGTTGCACATGTCTCAGTTGGAATCTACGCCCCTGGCTGCACATTCAAACCTCTTGTATAAGCGTCGCCGCTATCATGTTCCACTAGGATTGCTTGAACAGGTGTTGACAAATGTCCAGCGCGTGATCCGTGTTGAGGATAAGATGCTTCTTCATGAGGATACCGGTTTTGCTTTCGTCTTTCCGGGTGTTGACCAGCAGGGCGCGCAGATTATTTTAGAGCGTGTCTACAGCAGTATTTGTTTACTGCAGGCTGAGACGTTGATCCCGCCTCTTACACGTGAAACAACTATCGCTCTAGGTATAGGATCATATCCAGCGCCTTCAACGTCGCTAGATATGCTTTATCAGCAGGCAGGATGCACTGCGCAGAGTCTGATACTGCGCCCGATTATTGCCACGCGAGGCATCAAGTCTGTTCCTGCTCCTGACGACGTGTTGCAGTTTGCTCAAGCAAAAAGGGATCACGCGCATACCGGAGTGGCCGGCATTCCCTTTATGGATCTGCCGCGTGCTCTTCCCGTTCGCTTAACGCAATTAATCCCATTCTCTATAGCTGTAGAGTTGCAGTGCGCACCCGTTGGGCGAGATCATCATTGCCTCACTGTTGCTATGCTTGATCCAACAGACGCTGAAGCCTTGCAACGCTTACACCATCTTACCGGGATGACAATTTTCCCCGTTTCATGTGATGAGTCTGCCTTGCGCTCATTATTAACTAGGGCATGGTAATGATATAGCGCAAGGCCATTCTTAAAATTAACCGGATCACAACTATTCCTTAACAGAAAAGTGTATCAAAATTGGTTACTATAACATGCAGTGAGACAATTAATAGTATCATTTAATATTGTTCTCAGCGCTACATCGTTAGTGTCAAGTGTACTTATTTATTAATACCTTAAGGAGAGAATCCATGGTCGTACAGATGCTTCAGGAAGATGTCCTTCTGACCTTTAAAGAAGCAATGAGCTATCTGCGCGTGAGTCGCTCAACTCTTTATCGTCTCATGTGGTCTGGCCAGCTTACTGGACATAAAGTGGGGAGCACCTGGCGTTTCTATCGCGAGGACCTGCGTGCCTGTGTGGGTCGCGAGGTTCCTATGTCTGCCATCCCTGCAGGAAACTAGTCGTATTTTTTATCTCTCCATTTTATATTCTATTCTATGATAAAATGGCGGTCTTTTTAAAGAGACTATGTTGTAAAATGTAAATAAACGAATGAAAGAGAAGCGAAACCCTATCTTTATCGGGTTCGCTTCTCTTTTTAAATCTTATGAAGCTTCTTGCATGTTTTGCATTTCTTTTTTCATCTGGCGCAGAAAAAGAAATGCAAAACATGCAAGAAGCTTCATAAGATTTAAAA
>CAXTXB010000451.1:0-610 GCA_964247965.1 uncultured Dictyobacter sp.
ATACAAAAATGTATCTATCCAATAGTTAGGAGAGAAGCCGCATGAATCTCACTACCATCCTCGACTTCGTTAACTTGTTCTTCGCCGGTATCCTGGCCGGCATAGAGATCGTGATCCACTACGGTTTGCGCGGGCCTGCCGAGGTTCTGGACGAACAGTCGCAGCTCCGGCACCGTCAAGCACTGGTATTGAAGCTGCGTGTGCTGGTGCCCGCCTTCTTTTTGCCGACGGCAGCGTCAGGGCTTACCATAACGGTTCTCAATGGGGTCGATTCGGGCTTCTGGTTCCGGTGTGCGGCAATGCTCGCTGTGCTCAGCTGGATCTTGATCAGAATCGTTGGCACCGTCCCTATCAACACTGACACGCTCACCTGGAAGCCCGACGCACCACCAAAGAATTGGAAAGAACTCATCAACCATGCGGAGCGGTTCCATATTGTTGGTGTCTGGGCGGTGGTTATGGCATTTGCATTCTTCTTAACAGCCGTCGCACTCAAGCTGGCCGCTCATTGACCTTTGAGAGAGTGTCGGAACCCCATCACGTCCGCCTTCTCGCGCCTTCAGCGCTCGTCCCATCTTTTCATCTTTTTGCTTTTTCTACACTTTTCGGG
>CAXTXB010000451.1:620-5103 GCA_964247965.1 uncultured Dictyobacter sp.
CGAACCCTTTCGCCCGCGCCCCCCAAAATTTTAAAAAAACCAAAAATTATTAAAAGTGGGCACGAGCGCAGCGCATGAACTCATCAACTGAGAACGTGGAGGCAAGGAGGTTCCGATTATTACAAGCTCAGATCGTCCTGCAATATGTGTTTGTGTATCTCCCCGTAAGCGTTGTAGCTGCCCTCCATCCTGTCAATGCTGTGATCATGTTCTGGCTCACCATTTCTGTAGCACGGCGCGCCATACAATTGTTACAACAGGGAGAGCATCAGCAAAGAGAAAAAAGGATATATAATAAGATGAGATGAGGTTCGTCTAACGAATAGGATTTGAGTATGATGACTCGATGGAAGACAAAGCTACGAATACGAATGATGCTCTCGTTTACAGGGGTGTCTGTCGCGGCAGTGCTGCTCTTAGAAATACTGTGTGTCTCCGTGGCGTTTTTCATAGTAGTCTTTTTGCCAGTAGGGGGAGTTTATGTACAGCTCCCTCCCGAAGTTTCGATCGGTGCCTTATTCATAAAGTTCGTAGGGGGTTTCCTTCCCGTCGCCCTCATCATACTGTTCATCACTATACCTCTAGGTGCCGTGTTCAGTTTCATTACCACATGTGGACTTCTCGGTCGCATGCAACGTCTTGTCGATGCTACCACGCAAATCGCATCAGGGCAGTACGAACAGCGTCTTCAGGTCACGAGTGAGAATGAGGTAGGAATGCTTGAGATGTTTGAGCGGTATTTCAACCTTATGGCGGAGCAGCTTATGGAGAGCATAGAGCAGCGACATGTGCTCACGGAGCAGAATGCACACCTTGCCGAGCGCGCCCGCATCTTCCGCGATCTGCATGATGGCGTGAAACAACAGGCATTCGCGCTCACTATGCAGATAAGCACAGCAATTATGCTGATGGATACGCAGCCAGAGGCGGCGCGTACCCACCTTAAGAATTCTGAGGCGTTAGCATATCAGGTGCAACAGGAGTTAACCACGCTTATTCAATCGTCACACCCGTCCGTCCTAAGCGAAAAAGGTCTTGCGGTGGCTCTACAAGAGTACGTGACGACGTGGAGTCGGCAACAACAGATTCCCGTTCAACAACACGTTGACGCTTGTACCTTACCACCTCTTATAGAAGAGGCATTGCTTCGTATTACGCAAGAGGCGCTCTCGAATATTGCGCGGCATAGTCATGCCTCCACGGTTACCCTCGACCTATCATGTAAGCAAGACCCGGTAACGCTCACGCTTGAGGACAATGGCTGTGGCTTCGACCCGGACGACACGGCGATGAAAAATGGCGTCGGCTTGCAGTCAATGCGCGAACGTATTGAGGCATTGCATGGGACACTGCGTATAGAGAGCAGGTACGGCAAAGGAACACGAATAGTTGCGTCTTGTCCTTACCCGAACTATAAAGAAAGCCATGAAGAGGCACAATTCACAGTCCCTCTTCTTCCTGACAAAGAGGTGATATGCTGACGCAACCGGTACGACGTATCAGCATTCTCATTGTGGATGACCACAGTGTTGTGCGACAGGGAGTACGCGCCTTCCTTGAAGCACAGGCAGACCTCTCTGTCGTCGGCGAGGCAGAATCGGGTGAACAGGCGGTTCAGCTTGCTCAGAAGTATACCCCTGATGTCGTACTGATGGATCTGCTTATGTCTGGTATGAACGGCGTAGAGGCGACGCGCCGCGTAAAGCATGTGAGTTCACGCTCACAAGTAATCGTTCTAACCTCATATTATGAGGATGAGCATATCTTCCCAGCGCTACGTGCGGGAGCTATCTCCTATACATTGAAAGACATTCATCCAGCTGAACTCGTCGAGGCAGTCAGAAAGGCGGCACGGGGCGAATCGATACTACATCCGAGGGTTGCCTCGCGTGTTATTCAAGAGGTGCGCGCGTTCAAACCTGCTGTCCCCGCCGCCTTCGTAGACCTCACCGAACGCGAACTTGACGTACTACGCCTTATTGCGAAAGGTGAGTCAAACGCTACCATTGCTGAAAAGCTTACCCTGAGCGAAAAGACCGTGAAGGGGCATGTGAGCAATATTTTGAGCAAATTGCACATCGCGGACCGCACTCAGGCCGCTGTCTTCGCCTGGCAACAAGGTTTAATGGTTCAATAGGACCAATCAACTTGCGGGAAAGGCCTGAAATTGCTTCCTTTTTAGACGGAGCGAGAAAGCAAGACATGCCAGGATGTTAGAAAGCATCGGATCAGGTGCTGTTTATAATAAGCACCTCCACTTTCTTTTTAAGATTGTAGGAGGTGCATTGAATAAGCTTGATTGTGCTACATTGTAGCTAGCGATCGGCGAAGAGGCAGATCTCGTGGACGCCGCGCTCCAGGTCCTGGGTGGAGGCGGCGAGCGAGATGCGGATATATTCTTCGGAGACTGAGCCGAAGCTGCTGCCGGGTGCTACGCTGACATTGCGCTCGCGGATGAGATCGAGGACGAAAGATCGGCCGCTCCGGGACTCACCGTTTTTGCCGCGTACGTCGATCAGGGTGTAGAAGGCTCCGTGAGGGGTGTAGACGTAGCGATCATGCTCTTTGAGCAGCTTTACGACCAGGTCACGGCGCTCGCGATATCCCTCGCGCATCTCAGCGACGCAGTCTTGTGGGCCGGTCAGGGCGGTGGCGGCGGCTCGCTGGGTTGCCGTGCCGATACTGGTAAAGTTGGCGTTCAAGACATCGCTGATGGTTTTGATAAACTGGGTGCCACCCACAACGTAGCCGATGCGCCAGCCGGTCATGGCATAGGTCTTCGAGAAGGTGTAGATGCCGATGAAGCGGCCAGACTCGAATTCTGCCTGTGAGAGCAGGGAGGCGGGGCTGACGTGCTCGCCCTCAAAGATAATCTCGTCGTAGCACTCGTCGGAGAGCAGATAGAGATCGCGATCATGGGCGAAGGTCAACAGATCGCTTATCACCTGACGGGGGAAGACTGCGCCGGTAGGATTGCCAGGCGTGTTGATTATGAGCACACGAGTTCTTGAAGTCACCAATTTTGCAAGCTGTTTGACATCGGGCAACCATTCGCTCTGGGGATCGAGCGGATAAGGCACAGGAGTCGCGCCGGTTACGGCGAGTTGGACGAGATAGAGCGGCCAGCAGGGATTGGGAACGAGTACTTCATCGCCCGGTCCCACAGTAGCGAATAGCGCGGCCTGGATGGCTCCGGTGCCGCCGGGCGAAATAGCGGTATTGATTGGCTTCACCTCGTAGCCATTGACGCGAGCAATCTTTTCTGCCAGTAGCTCGCGCAGCCAGGGCCAGCCAGCAGTTGGAGTATAGGTCTGCATCTCATTGGCTATGCTCTCGATAGCCGCCTGGCGAATATGCTCGGGAGTGCGATAGTTCGGCTCGCCGATCTGCAGGCGGACCGGCGGCGGCAGGAGCTCGCCGCGAGCCTCGGCCTCCAACTGCAACCGGTCGGCATAGGCTCCAAGGGTCGTGATATCGGGAACAGGCAGGTCATGCAGATACTGTTTACCAAATTTCATAATGTATTTCCATCCTGATAGTAGCTACAGATGCGTTGCAGCAGAGCAGTCAACAGGGCGAGACGGGTGGGAAGAGAATCCAGTTCGATATATTCATCCGGATTATGGGCAAGGCCACCGGCAGCGCCAAGTCCATCCAGGGTAGGCAGACCCAGGGCCGAGGCCGTATTGGCATCTGAAGCGCCGCCACTGCCGATATCCTTTATCTCCAATCCAAGCTCGCGACCAACCTCCTGTACAAGCTCAACAAGACGCGCACTGCGCTCCGTGCGCTCAAAAGGCATACTCATCATACTTCCACTCAGGGTCACCGTCGTCCCATCCAGCAGCGTACGCGACGTCACCTTCTGCATTGCCCCCTCCACAGCCTGCAGCCCGGCCTCGTTGGTCACACGCACATCGAGCTCGCAGTAGGCGAAGTCCGGCACAACATTTGTACGCTCACCACCATGGATGACGCCCACATTCACCGTCGCACCAGGAATCGTCCCATTGATAGCCTGCAGCCCGATGACCTGGTGCGCCAATTCCAGGATAGCGTTGCGACCCTTATCTGGCTCAACGCCCGCGTGAGACGACAGGCCCCGCACCTCCACGCGATAGCGACCAATCCCTTTACGCGAAGAGACCACCGCATTAAGCAAGCGACCGGGCTCCAGTACCAACACCGCATCCATCTCAGGAGTCAGCTTACGAATCAACGTTTTGCTGGCGAGCGAGCCGATCTCCTCATCCGTATTGCAGATAAAGGTCACGCTCTGATAGTTCGCCAACTGCTCATCCTGCAACATCTGCAGCGCGTACATACCCATCAGCACACCCGACTTCATATCGAGGACGCCAGGGCCTTTAGCGATACGCGCCCCTTGCCGCTCCCCCAAAGAATAGGGGCGGCGCGCAACCTCGCCCACAGAGAAAACCGTGTCGATATGGCCGATGAGCAGTAGACGAGGGCCGATCGAATT
>CAXTXB010000452.1:0-5090 GCA_964247965.1 uncultured Dictyobacter sp.
AGTGGGCAGAAATGTTAAAAATGGATCATAATCAAAAAGCTGCAAAACCCTTAAGCCATCGCGGAGGGGACAAGTTCGACCTTGACCCAGCCGTCCTCGCGCTCGTCGAAGGCTTTGTAGGCTTCGAGGGCGGAGACGAGGGATGAGTGCTGCGTCAAGATCTGCGTGGGGTTGACCATGCCGGTGCTGACCATGCTCATGAGCTCTGGTATGTACTTGCGGTGTGGACAGTGGCCCATGGTGAGGGTGACGTTTTTTTATCTCTGTCAGAATGTCGTCAGGAGTTTGTTTAGCACTCCTCCATGATGATGTTATTTCAATTGCCTCTTCTGCTTCTCAATGTGGCAGGTATCTTGCAAGTGCCTCCCAATTCGGGGTCAACAGGTTTGCTTTTTGCTTCAACCTATTGAACTCATGATGTAACGAGATCATCTCATCAACTTGCGACTGAGGGTCTACCAATCTAGTGAGGGGCGTGACGGCATATATCTTAAGGAGCAGGGAGACCAGATGCCGCCTTTTGCGAACAAATTGCGCCTGGCTTGCAGGAATAATCGTATATCCGAGTGTTTCTAAGACCTGGTATCCCTCATCGAGTGCTCCAATGAATTGGTTCAGCAGCTTTTTGTCTCCAGTGGCTTTGCGTAAATCACCATCATAGGCGTAGGTAGCGTAGCATATAACTAGAACAAGGACGATGTGGCTTTTAAGCCAAGAGTCAATATTCTCAGAAAAGACCAGCTTATATTTAGCATGTTCAAAGGCTTTTTCTATCAGAGGTTTCCATGAGAGATCGCCGTCCAGACCACCAAGATCCATACGTCCGCCTCCACGCACGCAGATGATGCGACCATTTTCCCGACGTCCACCAGTGGATTGAAAGCCGAATGCGACTTGCTTTTCCACAGGACTGTTTTCCTTGAGGTTCTGTTGCATGGCGCGAGCATCTGCATTATTCCCGACAAGAACTACATGTCTGCTCTGATTTTCTGCGAGAACAGGCAAGACTACTGGGAAATCCGAATACTGCATTACTACAAAAATGAGATCATAGACCTCATCTGGCCGAAGTGTACTGATGACCTTCACCTTGTCAACCGTCGTTTTCCGCTGCAGATAATGGCGAATGACCAGTCCATCGTTCTTCAGTTCTTCCAATCGCTTTCCACGGGCCAGTATGGTAACGTCATTGCCTGCACGCACCAGTACATGAGCAAGATAGCTGCCCAAAACGCCAGCACCATAAATTAAGATATTCATCTCGTAGGTCTCCTCTATACGTTAACTGAACAGATGTTGATTTATTACCACTTGTTCGATAGAATGATTTTATGAAAGCTCTCAGTTCTCTTCAATAGGGAAAATAGCCAAATATGTTCATTATTCAACAAAACCCGGCTGATTGTTCATGAAGAAGAGTGAGTACACTCGCATCTCTGGAAGTCTCGACGCACAGAACAAACAGTCAAAAGGAGAAACTGATGGACAGACGAATCCGCAAAACACGGCAGGCTATTCTCGACGCGTTCGTTGGATTGATGGCAGAGAAACCGTTTGAGCACATTACGATGAACGAAATTGCGGACCGGGCCGATGTCAACCGGGGCACCGTGTATTTGCATTTTATGGACAAGTTCGATCTCCTGGATCAATGCATAGAGACTCACGTAGTCCGATTAGTCGAAAACTGCCTCAGCGACGATACTGCTCATATCCCTTCCAAAGCTTTGAAGCTCCGTGCATTTGACCATTTGGAACAACATGCTTCCCTCTATGGCACGCTACTGGAAAACCGCGGCGTCCCTGCCTTTAGAAATCGGCTGAGTGCTGTGATCCTGCAAATTCTCGACGAACACATGGAGACGAGCGGCCTCAACCAAGACATGAACAAGGAGATACTCGTCCAATTTCTGGCTTCAGCTCTCATTGGCGTCTTGGAATGGTGGATTACTCAGAAGATGCCCCATTCTGCGACGGATATGGTCGAACAATTGTGGTCACTGCTGGAACGCATTCAGATGGTACCCTAGAGAGAGGTACAACGAGGATAAAGACAAAAATCTCTCAGAACAACCATATGGTCAACTGTTTAGCTGAACAATGGATCTGGGCGTAAAACTTATCAAGGAAAGATTGCTATTGTAGTTTTTTTGAGTAAAGAGTGAGAGTGTTTGTTCTATGTAGAAGTTGAGGTACTCTATTAATTCATGAAACCGCCTGAATATTTTGAACAGAGAAGCGGCACGGAGATGAGCGGTGATGCTGCTGTTCAGCTTTTGCAGCTTTTTGAGCAGAGTGGCATTGAGGTCTTTGTTGATGGTGGATGGGGCGTCGATGCATTGTTGGGTGAGCAAACGCGCTCGCACGGAGATTTAGATATCGCTTTACAGCACCGGGATGTTCCGAAACTGCGTGCGCTGCTTGAGGCACGAGGGTACAAAGATGTCCCACGCGATGATACGCGGGACTGTAACTTTGTTTTAGGCGATGACAAGGGACATGAGGTTGATTTCCACTCCTACACGTTTGATGCTCAGGGAAAGCTTATCTTTGGAGTGGTGTATCCGATGGACTCATTGACTGGCACCGGGTTAATCCAGGGCTACCCGGTAAAGTGCATTTCACCTGAGTGGATGGTGAAGTTTCACTCTGGCTATGCACTCGATGAAAACGATTATCATGATGTTGCTGCATTGTGCGAGCGATTCGGCATTGTCCTGCCGCCTGAGTATGAAAGTTTCACCGGGGAAGGTAATAAGTAAATCATTTATCTAGTGTCATACAATATTGTTTTGAGGAGGAGAAAGAGTGAGCGACTTTTGTATCGCTCTGGTCCAGGGTGAGCGTTGTCTTGTGTCAATAACCCCGGATAAATCAGGGGGCTTGTGTCTAAGTTCCACCAGAATAAGGAAGGCCCATTCATCCTCCGCTTGAAAGCCGGAGGGCATCCTGGGCTGCTTGTGTGAAGGGTCGCGTTGCGGTATACTCACCGGGAATGAGGATGACTCAAGAAATACAGAAAGGAGCCGGCGCTTCCTCCCTTGCAGGAGGAGTTTCCGCGCCGCATACACTATGGCACTTGTTACCACGCGCTTGCTTGCAGAGATTCCTCTCTTCTCTAATATGAACGACGAGGACCGCGAGGTGCTGCGCGCACTTATGACGGAGCGCACTTTTCAGCCGGGCGAGGCTATCATGAAGCCTGATGAGCAGAGCGCGACCTTTCATGTTATTGAACAGGGGGAGGTCGAGATCTGGCTTACGGATACAGAGGGGGAAAAGGTGAGCCTGACTGTCCTGGGGCCGGGCAAGTTCTTTGGGGAGCTGGCTATGATCTCTGGCGCAATCCGCTGTGCCAGTGCTACTATGGAAGGGGAGGCCGTGACGCTCGAACTGAGCCGCGCCGACTTCTTTTCTTTTTTACGCACGCGACCAGATGCTGCGATCGATGCGTTGACCGAGCTGGCTGATCAGCTCAAGCATACCGATAGTATTTTACGTACCCGTGTGAGCCGCAATCCAAACGATACGTTGGATCAGGGTCTCTCCGTTGGACAGCGGGTCGCCGATGTCATTGCCACGTTCAGCGGCTCTATCCCCTTTCTGCTCATCAATCTGATTGCGTTTACAATCTGGATTCTGCTGAACACGCTGGGACCAAAGGCGGTGCAGTTTGATCCTTATCCGTTCCAGTTTCTCACGATGGCCGTTTCTCTGGAAGCGATCTTCCTGTCTATTTTTGTGCTGGTAAGTCAAAACCGGCAATCGGCTAAAGATCGCATTAAGGCGGACCTGGACTACCAGGTGGATGTGAAGTCGGAGGTGGAGATGGGTGAGATGTCTTCACGCATGCATGACATGGAGCGCAAGCTCCATCAGATCCACATTGATCTGCTCGCTTCTCGTCCCACTATGGAGGAGTAGGCGTCCTGAACAGCGAGGAGCAGGATTTGAGCCCGGTATATTAGAAAAGATCGAAGCCGGTAATTCTCCAGGTATCGCCCTCTCTTGATAGATAGAGGTGGACTTTATACTGCTCGCCGCGTTTGATCTTCACTGTGAACTTTGCGCGATTGGGGGTTAGTGAAAAGTTTGTTATAGTCGTATTGCTTATGCTCCCACTTGCTGCATCGTACGCCTGAGCTCGCCGACTGAACCAGTCCAACGTGACTGGCTCGCCCTCGCGTGTCTTCATAACCGGATTTAGGTACTGGAACGCCGTCGAATAATCCCGGTTCTTCATGGCCGTATAGTATCGATCGATTATGTCAACGGATGGATGCCTCTTCGCAAACCGAACCAGGAGCAGCCCTACCACCAGCAGCAGCAGACCAATTCCTCCCAGAATTGGCAAGAGGAATCTGTTTACCATCCACAGATCAATCTGCGCCTCCTGTGGACCATCAGGATGATATCTGACCGTCACCGAATCCCCAGGCTTGAACGTACTGGAACTCCATGACGAGTGGAACGTAACTTGTTCACCTCCACGTGTCTGAAACTGCACAGTAGGCTGGCAGCTCCTGGCTGAATGCGCACAGGAAAGGATCCTTCCCTGCGCGGATATCGTGCCAGACATAGATATCAACATATAGCCCGTAAACGCCGCTTCAATAATAAGAAGCAATGCACCAGTGAAGGCCAATATACTCCCCGTTAGCGCCATTGGCCCCATCTTCCTCTGCAGAAAAGCCATAGTCCTGCCCTCTCCTCGTTTAATCGCATAGCACCGCTACCCGGATTCTACGGATGAGCATCACTAAAGTTTCATGAGTACGATGGCTAAGGGAAATTGGAATGAAAAGGGGTAGGAGCGGTGATGGGAACACGGGAAGAATAAATACGCATCAACATAAGGGTATAGTGGCGCAACTCTTTTCACGGGGAAGAGTGACCGGCAGACTCCGCGTCGCGACCATCCCTTGCGGTCACGCCGCGATCAAGCGGATCGGAGTGCTCGCCCGGCTCTAGAAGCTAGCTACCACGACAACCGCAAGGTATCAATGCTGTTTAAAGACCAAGAAATCCAGACGTTCACCTCTGCGAAGCAGAGCCCGCTGATTGGATCAGCCGAACCCACGCTTTAGCAC
>CAXTXB010000453.1:0-1492 GCA_964247965.1 uncultured Dictyobacter sp.
CAGTAAAAAGAGCAGGTAAAACACGATGTTCATCATTTCTCAAAAGTTCGGGATGACCCATAAAGCAAAGTATCCCATTGAAGCCAACTAAAATGATACAAGGAGAAGCACTTATGTAAGCACACGCAGTTGTCTTTCTTGGCAAAGATCACCTTGAGGTTATTCAAGAGCTGGTGCGGGAACCATCTGCTAACGAAATCTTAATTAAAGCAACCAGGGCACAGATCAGTACAGGCACTGAGATAATTGCTCTCGGCCTTCTTTTTTAGCAATTTTGTACAAAGTCGAGCTTAGGGACGATGTGTGCGCTAGATCACGGTAGTAGCCCTGAAGATCGGTTACACTTTTACTAGTGAGGCAAAGATTTTGTGCTATCCTTTAAATATAAGAAGAGATATAAGGAGAAGAATATGTTTGCAAGTAAATCGTTACCTATCCACCTACTTCGTGGGATCGGCGGTTTCGCCGCCCTTGGATTGGCGATCGTTACCATACAGTTCATCTGGCCGGTGTTACTGCTGGTCCCGATTGGCCTTTTTTTGTTGCGCGGCTGCCCTATGTGCTGGACAATGGGACTGATCGAGACCATTCGCAATTCGTTTCAGAAAAGCTCAGATGTTCCTTCAACTCCACTTTGCTACGAATGCACCATTCCAGCAAGGAGTAAGGAATAGGAGAAATTAATTTGAACTACAGGCGGAAGCGCTTCTGGCATGTACAAAATGCCCCTTCACGTCTACAATGTTTGAGTGCCGTCGACATTTTTCAAGATCTTTCGCCAGCAGAAATTTTGGTACTGAGCAGTCGCGCACCTGTTCGCACTGTGGAGGCAAAAGCTCTTCTCTATTCGCCGGAACGTCCTCTTGAGGTTCTGTTTATGCTAAAGGAGGGGCGCGTCCATTTATACTCTCTCAGCCTCGATGGGCGCATGATCACACGTGCCATCCTTGAGGCAGGAACCCTGTTTGGGGAAATGGCGCTCATGGGACAGAGTTTGCATGGTAGCTACGCTCAAGCTCTCAGCCCCTGTACCCTTTGTGTGATGAATGTAGCAGACGTGCGAGACATTTTGTTGAGCGACGCGCGTATTGCTCAACGCATTTTAGAAGTTTTAGGCAAAAGGTTACTCGATGTTGAGCGGCGCATGTCCATTCTCACCTTCAAATTAGTTCCGATCCGCGTGATATCGCTGCTGCTACACCTCTCCGAGAATGGAATATCGCCGGAGCTTTACTGTACTCATGAAGAACTTGCCAGTATGGTTGGTGCAAATCGTGAGACGGTGACGAGAGTTTTAAACGAATTGCGCATTCGCGGTGCAATTGAGGTGCATCGTGGCCGCCTTACAATACTTGACCCTCAACAGCTCCTGCATATAGAACAGAGCGAGCAATTTGATGAGAACTCCTCAAATCCTTCGCAGAATCGACACTAAGCTCGACATTTTAACTTTTTTGGCGAGTTATGAAACACAAAAACCCAAAAAACTAAA
>CAXTXB010000453.1:1502-5088 GCA_964247965.1 uncultured Dictyobacter sp.
GTACGTTTTTGGACTCTTTCTCAAACTCAAAAGCCCAAAAACGTACAAAGTCGAGCTTAGTTTCCTGACTCTATCAGACTGGCTCACTTCATCGTGTGTAGGCCTTGAGCGACACTTTGGATGAGAAGGTCCTGGCTGCTCTGTAGGAAGAAGTGGCCGCCAGGCAACATGCTTAATTGAAAGGTGCTGCTTGTCTGCTCGCTCCATCCCGCGAGCTCTGCCTCGCTTACCGTGCGGTCCAGTTCGCCACCAAAGGCCGTTATCGGGCACGCGAGGGGCTGATCGTTCTTATAGTCATATGTTTCATAGATTTGAAAGTCTGCGCGCAGCATAGGGGACATCATTTCCATGAGCTCCTGATTTTGCAACACGGCCTCGGGCGTGCCACCGAGCTGGTGCAGGGCCTGAATGAATTCTGTGCCCTCTAACGCGTGAATTGTCTTGCTGCGTCGTGCCATCTGCGGTGCTCGATGCGCAGCAACAAAAAGATGTTCTGGCTCGGGCATTCCGTTGTGACGCAGATAGCGTGTCAGTTCAAAGCTAATCAGCGCTCCCAGGCTGTATCCAAAGAAGGCAAATGGTAGAGTCATGAATGGTTGTAGCTCTTGTGCCAAATTCTCTACCAATGGCTGCAACTGCGTAAAAGCAGGCTCCCGAAACCTACTTTCGCGTCCAGGTAGCTGAACGGCGCATACCTCTATCTCGGCAGGCAATTTGCTGCTCCAGTTGCGATATATAGAAGCTCCTCCCCCAGCGTATGGTAAGCAAAAGAGCCTTATACCAGGATTCGCTCTGGTCTGCGTACGCACAATCCAGGCTGTGTCTGATCTATCCGCCATTGTTGTAGCAACCCGTTCTAGAAGTAGTAGGTGGCGCACCCGACCTGGATGCCTGAGCCTACGTTGATAATCAGTCCGATATCCCCGGCCTTGACCGTGTATTGTTCGTGTGCCCGTTCCAGCGCATAGGGTAGAGAGGAGGTGAAGAGATCCCTCTGCGCTCCGACGTCTACGAACTTGTTGCGCTCGATCTCAAGCTTGCGGCTGAGTTCGGTGATAAAGCTTGAGGAGATCTGGGGTGGCAGGATGACCTTGATCTGATCTATGGTCAACTGCTCCCGGTTGAGTAGTTCCTGAACGGTCTCGCGAATGCACTGGATATAGTAACGCTCCAGGTTTGGGTCATGTTCGAAGTGCATGATCGTCTTGCCGTTGCGAATAATAGAGCGTGAGCCGGATGTGCTGATGTAGTCGGTGAAGCTTTTGAATACGAAGTTGCCAAAGCCCGTCTTACCGTCTGGACTCTCGTCGAGCAGCAGGGCTGACCCAGTCTCTTCAATCCCTGCCAGTTCATTCGGACTTTTTTCGCGATTGTTTTCGATCTCGGATGTGACGATCAGAGCGTTATTAATTTTTTCTGACTGCATCATTCCGATCGCTGTGTAGCAAGCGTTGAGTGTTCCGAGCGCACCATTGAGCATATCGAGCGCAAAGGTCTTTTTATCCTGCTGCGTCTCGATATCGTCGTTAATGCCCAGCATGCCCTCGACGAGTGCAGCTACCGCGGGCTCACATAAGAAGTCGTCGCGATAAACTCCAGCATAGATGAGCAGATCAATATCACTTTTTTGATAGGTTGAGTCGGCGAAGAGGTGTCTTGCCGCCGCCTCTATCAATGGTAGCGTCTTTTTCTCTATCCGTTCTCTCGCTGGAATCGTGCCGATACTTTCTACCCTTATCCTTCGGTTCGCAGGGAGACGAGCGATAAACTTTCCTTCCGTCTCGATCTTGGAAGGTGTGTACTCGCCCGCTTCACGGCGGCGGATGCGGTCGGGCAGGTCATCAAAGGTGTAGAGGGCGGTGCCAACGGTTGCCCCCGAGCCAGTGATGCCGAAGATGGCGTTGTCTCCGCTCTGAATGCGGTTGTTGCGTATATTGTCCATAACAGCGATCATATGGGTCGTAGTTGCCGTATTGCCACGCTCGGCGATATTATTGATGACGCTCTCTTGCTTACAGATCTCCTGTCCAAAGTAGTTGTTGATCTCGCGCGCAACGTCGTTGATGGTGGTCTGCGAGGTCTGGTGGACGATGATGTGCTGGAAAGCATCCTTTTGCCACTGTGAACGTTCTATGATCAGCCCTGCGTGGGAGACCGCCTGTTTCATATTGACGGCGGAGACAGTGACTGCATCGGTGTACATGATGCCTCCGCCGTGCTCGCGATCGGTGGCTTTGCCGATGCAGGCCTCACTGTAGCGTCCCAGCGTGTACATTTCGAATTCGTGGAAGCCGACCTTTTTATCGGGCGAGCGTTCCATGATAAAGGCCGCTCCTGCATCTCCAACTGTTAAGCAGGCCAGCCGTGAGTCCATGAAACTTTCGATCTCTCTCTGTGCGGTGAGGACGAGATGGCTGATATATTCTCCGCTGACTGCTATGCCGCGCCGGATGAGCCCGGCTTTGATAAATGAGTCGATGACATAGGCGGCGGTAAACAGGCCTGTGCAGGCGTTGGAGACATCGAGGGCGATGGCGTTGGTGAAGCCGAAGTGCTGCTGAATCTGTACGGCAGTATTGGGCTCGAACATGAATTGTAGTCCAGGAGTGTTGCAACGCGAGATGTTGCCGCAGACAATCAGGTCGATGTCCTCCGGATTATACTTTGAGTTGGCGAGGCAGTCGGCAACGGCTTTCTTCGCAATATCTAGCGAGAATTCGGTCTCGCCGGCCATGCGCCGTGTCTTGATGCCTGTGAGCTTGGCTAATGGAAAGCGCAGGGGGATGCTGCAGCCCTGGATGATCTCTTCGCTTGTGACGACTCTGGGTGGCAGGTATGTGCCCAGGCTCTCTATGATCGTGTTGCTGAGGTCAACCTTTGCTTGCTCTTGTACCTGCGCTTTTGCGATTGAAGTCACTGGTGCGCTGTCTTCGGCTTTGACCAAATTGACCGTTTCTTTGTTCTCTCCCCGCTTCGCATCAATGGCTGCAGCGAGCTCGGCTATGGTCTGAAATTCAAAGAGCATTTCGAGTGCGAGTGATAGGCCTGCGTCGTTGGCCCGGGCGATGATGTCGAGGCTCTGGATGGAGGCTCCTCCCAGGTCGAAGTAGTTGTCATGGATGCCAACTCTGGCGATTCCAAGCACCTGTGCCCAGATCTCGGCCAGCCGTTCTTCTGTATTCGTTCGTGGTGCTACAAATGTTACCTGTAAATCAGGTCGCTCTATGTCTGGCGTGGGCAGGACCGTTCGGTTGACTTTGCCGTTTGGCGAAAGCGGGAGCGCCTCCAGGAAGATGAAGACGGCTGGCACCATGTACTCGGGCAACTTTTCCTTTAGATACGCTCGCAGGTCTTCAAGAGCGGGCTGGGCACTTGGGGTGGTCGCGACTAGATAAGCAACCAGACGTTTATTTCCGGGTATGTCTTCCCGCGCGACAACGACAACGTCTTTGAGGGCTGGATGCTGGCTGAGTACTGCCTCGATCTCGCCCAGTTCGATGCGGAAGCCGCGAATCTTGACCTGATGATCGATACGCCCAAGAAACTCGATTGCTCCGTCGGCGCGATATCTTGCGAGGTCGGCGGT
>CAXTXB010000454.1:0-1497 GCA_964247965.1 uncultured Dictyobacter sp.
GCCCATGTATCTGTACGTAGCCCAGTTGTGACCAGTCGTCGCTGTACTGATCAATGAGCAAGGCAGCTTCATGACGTGCTTCAATGTTTCGTACGCGGCGCAGTTGGTTTCCAGCGACACGCTTTGGCTTCTGGTCCAGAGGTGTGTAAAAATATGTGCCATCATAGGCGTAGCAGACGGGAACGAGTGTGGGGCTCCCGCCCTCGTCTGCCGTGGCAAGTCGTGCAACTCGCTGCTGATGGACAAACTCAATCTCAGCTGGAGTTAGCTCTGTTCGATTTGCCATACTCGTCTTTCTCCAAACTTTAGCGACCGGCTACCTTGATTTTCTCAACCTCTGGAATGACTTTCGTTGCGAGAAGATCGAAGGCTTCGAGGTCCGCGACATTCTGCAGGCTGAATATCGCCTGGTCAATGCCCTGCTCTGCCAGCGCACCGAACGTGTCGATGGCTGCATCAGGCGAGAGCGAATTGTCGCGGCCATCGCTTGTCAGTCGGAAGCTGTCGAGGGTTGTCTTTTCAATCTCTTCATAGGGACGCCCAAGTGCCTGACAGTGATCGCGCAGGACATCCAGTTTGCGGTTGAGTTCGTCTTTTCCCATGCGAGCAAAGAGGTTGCAGGCGTCTCCGTATTGCGCCACCATACGCAGCGTCTTGCGCTCTCCTGTGCCTCCAATAAGAATTGGTGGATGGGGTCTCTGCACCGATTGTGGCGAATTGAGCGGCCGTTCGAGCGTGTAGTGCTTGCCCTCGAAGGGCTTTTCATCGCCAGACCACATCTGGTGGGCTATTTGTAGTGTCTCTTCCAGGCGCTCAAAGCGCTCTGCCAGCGGTGGGAAGGGAACTCCCAGCCCTTTATGTTCTTGCTCGTTCCATGCTGCTCCAATCCCGAAATAAGCACGCCCATGTGAGAGCACATCTAGCGTGGTAGCTGTCTTGACTAAAAGACCTGGTTGCCGATAGGTTACGCCAGTAACCATCGTGCCGAGCTTAATGTGGTTGGTGCGACCGGCTGCAAAGGCCAGGGCGCTCCAGCCCTCAAGCATTTCGTTTTCGGCTGGTCCAACCATTTGAATTTGGAAGAAGTGGTCCATGACCCACAGGCTGTACAATCCAGCCCGCTCAGCCCGCTCAGCGATGACTGCAAATGTGTCGCCCAGTTGGCCCTGGTCCTTTGACCATGTAAAACTAGGAACTTGTAATCCTAGACGCATGTGTTGTACCTCTCTAGTCGTCAACCCCCGTCGTATATACCACAGCCGGGCTACTGACCTCAAATAAAATACGTAGGATCGTCATAGTAGTAGAATCCCAATGATTGTAACGTCGTGGAGTATGCGTCCTATTCCTTGTAGAGGTTCTATAAATGTAGCAGATTCTCGTCGTCTTCGCCTTCCTGGGCTATGCGAATTCGCAGTTGCACTGCGCAATTTGCTTCTTTTTTTTTTTTCATTTTGATTTTTTTGAATAAAAATTTGGGGGGACAATTTTTTAACA
>CAXTXB010000454.1:1507-5082 GCA_964247965.1 uncultured Dictyobacter sp.
ACTGCCCAATTTGATTCTTTTAATTTATTGGTTTGGCTTTTTTGCCAAAAATCGGCCCCCCCCATATATATGAACAAAAAGCAAAAGCAATAAATAAAAAGAAGCAAGCACACCGAAGGCGTGCGGATGCATTTGTTGTACTGTATATACATGCACGTCTATATAGTTGTATGCCTGTAAAAATTTGCAAAGAAAATGTGTCTCAGACGTGTTTAGAGCGAGTGCTCTCTTTATAAATTGTAGAAAGACAAGAATATATGTCGCTAGGACAACTACCGCGCCTTTCACTTCCATTACCTGGGCGCTTCATTGGACGGGAACGTTTGCAGGCATGGCGCTTTGCCTTGCTTTCTCTTTTCCTGCTTTGCTCTCTCAGTTTGACTATTCTCTTGCGCGTTACTGCGCCAGTGATTGATAAGCCGTTACAGTCTTTCGTTACGCTCTGGCTAGTCAGTTGTGTACCGTATCTGGCCGCGTGTTTTCTGGTGCTTACAACGCAGCACTTGGCCGGACGCTGGCGCTGGATCGAGCTGGGCCTTATTTTGTTTGGAGCTTTACTGTTGCGGATGATTTTGCTGCCTTTGCCGCCCAACCTTTCTCATGATTCATGGCGCTATTTATGGGATGCTCGCGTAACGCTGCACAGCTATAGTCCCTATATCTATGCTCCCAACGATCCTGTTTTGCTGCATCTACGCAACATCATTTATGACAATAGCCGCTTTCGCAATGTTCCTACTCTCTATCCGCCCGGTGCTCAATCTATATACTTATTAAGCTATCTGCTCGCACCGGATAATCTCTTTGTCTTTAAAGGTGTGCTTATTGGATTAGAGCTGGGAGCAACGGGCGCGCTCGCCTGGCTCTTACATCATAAAGGGCTCGATCCCGCTCGTTGCTTAATCTATGCATGGTGTCCGCTGCCAATCGTTGAGTTCGCCCTGCAAGGCCATCAAGAAGCTATTACAATTGTATTTACGATGCTGGCCCTTGTTTGCGCTTATGGTCAATGGCGTGGAAGCCGTATTCTGACAGGCTTTTTTATTGCCATGGCGGCGTTAACGAATATTTACCCTCTCATTTTCTTGCTCGCTGTCTTGCGCCGGCGTGATTGGGCACTGCTGGCTGCCTGTGCCGGGACCGTCGTTCTTGCTTATATTCCGTATTTGATTTTGAGCCACGGCCTGCCTCTGGGCTTCTTCTCAAGCTACGCAAGTGAGCAGACTCCAAATGAGAGTATTGTGCCTCTAGCAGTGCATTTTGTAGCGGCCTGGCTGGGTCTAAGTCGCACTCCAACTCTTATTGTTGGCTATACCGTTGATTTGATGGTTGTTGGAGCTGTATGCCTGTTTCTCTGGCTACTTCGGAGAAGGGAGCGTATGAGCATGGAGGTGGGTATATTGATGCTAACGGGTGCGGTTTTCTCTGTTTCTTCGCATATCTACCCCTGGTATACGACTGAGCTCTTACCATGGGTAGCTTTGTTGATTGGGCCGGTGTGGGTGAGTCAAAAAGGTTTAAGTGAGCTGGGTTTAGCCATTGTTGTGGTCTGGTATTGTGCGCTGGTCTCCATGACTCAATACTACTTTGTGAATATGACGAATTGGAGCGTTTACTATCTTATTGACTATGTTATGGTAGTGGCTGGTTTAATGGTTGCTGCCCTCTTGTTTCTTCGTCGTTACTATCGCGCAAAGCAGGAGTGTAAACAATCTTCGTAAATTCTCTATGAAATCTTGAAAAGTTAAGCAACTTAAAACGTGGTAGTGTGCAGAACGTAAACAATCTTGAGCTTGTGATAACTGATGAGCTTCGGAAGAGGCGGGAATATGCTGAGGTAGAGGCTATGCAAAAAACGAAACAAAAAAGTCCAATTATTGAGGAAAATAGTCAAACAATTGTATCGCATACCTACGCGACCGGCCGGACATTGTTCCTGTCGTCGCTTTTTGCTCTTGGGGCTGGCGTGCTAGCGAGTTTGCTGGCGATCGTTACGATGGGGATCTTACGCCTGGCGGCAGGTGCTCCAACGCCTGTCGAGCTTTTTGGCGATTATGTACTGAAACATATTGATGTTAGCACCTTTATTAATCTTTTAGATGCGTTCAGGCCAAATGGCAAGACGGGTCCTTTGGGTCTGGCTCTGCTCTCTATGTTTGGTCTGGGCGTCCTGTTGGGTCTGCTCTATGCTGCTCTTGTACGGGTGAAGCTCCCGACCACAGGTTATCGACCTGACAAACGTGAGTGGTTGACCGCCCTTGGTTTCGCTCTAGGGATGTCGTTGTTGGGTTGTGTGCTTTTCAGAGATGAGTTGCCTCAGAACTTCTTTGGCCTGCCCTTTGTCTGGTCGGCCATTGTCTCCGTCCTCAGCCTTCTGCTGGATTTTTCTGTCTACGGGCTTGTGCTGTGCCTGGCCTATCGGGCACTATTGCCCAAACAAGAAGTCACGAGCGTCGCAAAATCAGCCCAGAATAGAAGGTTGTTGCTCTCACGGGCGGGAGTGGCGGCGTTGAGTGTTGGTGGTGCTGGTGCGGCTTATGGCCTGGTTAACAAATATCTTGATGGATTTGCTATCTATGATGGCATGAAAACGGCTGTTCACGGTGAGAAGACACCTCCGATTACGCCTAACAGTGAGCATTATGTGGTGACGCAGAATGTCGTTGATCCGAACCCTAATGCGTCTCTGTGGCGTTTAGAACTGACGGGATTGGTGCAGAAGCCGGCTACATATACGTACGAAGAAGTGCAAAAGCTACCTTCTACCTCGCGCCCTATTACGCTTGAATGTATTGCGAACGCGGTTGGTAATCATTTGATTGGTACGGCGATATGGCAGGGAGTGCCACTACAGACGCTGCTGGAGCAGCATGGAGGGGCGCTCCCCAATGCGACGTATGTGGCGTTTCATAGTGTGGATGGCTATACTGTGAGCCTACCCTTAAAAGAGGTTTTGGAAGCGGAGGCACTGCTGGCCTGGCGCATGAATGGGGCTGAGATTCCAGCGCGCCATGGCTTTCCGATGCGCGTGCTGATACCCGGGCGCTACGGCGAGGAAAATCCAAAGTGGCTGACGCGTATCGAGCTAACGGACCATTTTGTCGGTGGCCTCTATTCAGATCAGGGCTGGTACAATGGGCAACTTCGCACGATGAGCCGCATTGATCGCCCTGAGAAGGATGACAAGGTTCAACGAGGACAGACGATAGAGATGGGAGGCATCGCCTATGCTGGCCATCGTGGTATTCAGATGGTTGAGTTGAGCGCTGATGGTGGAAAGACGTGGCAACAGGCACAATTGCAACCTCTTCTCTCACAGGATGCCTGGGTGCTGTGGACCTGGAAGTGGACTCCTATGTCAACTGGCAAGTATACGTTGGTATGTCGTGCTACAGATGGAACGGGAACAGTACAAACGGACAAAATACAGGGTACCGTACCTAATGGAGCAACAGGTTATCATGTGGTGACTGTAGAGGCTGTATAGTAGTAAAAGTGTGATTTATAAAAAAATTTTCATTTTATAAAATTATTTTGCAAGCAAATAATTTTAGAAAATTGAAAATTTTTTTTAA
>CAXTXB010000455.1:0-5082 GCA_964247965.1 uncultured Dictyobacter sp.
AAAAATTTTGGGTATTCTTTTTCCCAAAGCCGCAATTAGAATATCTCTTGCAACACCGCTTTGTGCCGGCTGTGTAGTGCGGTATGTCTCTGTGCCGCGTCAGGATCGTCTGTGATAAAATCACAGTTGGGGGCCTGGCACTTGTATTTGTAGGTTCTCGATAGAAGGTATATGACCAAGAGGACCACACATGTGAGGAACACTGTCATTTTCCACTCCTTTCATACAATGTTGAATCTAAGAATCCTTTCTTACCTCTATTTTGACGTTTGAGTTCATCAAATGTAAAATTTAATTTTATTACGAGAACGATTGGCACTCTTTTTTAGAACGATTGGCACTCTTTTTTAATGGTGAAGAGAATAGGTTTTTCAGGAGGACAGCGATGTCTCAAACGAAGTTACGTGCAAGCGTTGTTGGGGGTGGTCTTGGTGGACAGTTAAGCATGAAAGCATTGATCCGTTCGGACCGCTTTGAACTGGCGGGCGTCGCCGACCTGCGAGCAGAGGTTCGTGAGCGTCTGGAGCAGGAATTTCCTGGGCTGCGAACCTTTTCCAGTTCTCAGGAGATGTTCGCCATATGCCCGACCGATGTTGTGTGTGTTAGTACATATCCTCCTGGTCACGAAGAGGTCACACTTGAAGCACTTGCATTGCCTCTCAAGGGCATTCTGGTAGAAAAACCTCTTGGTCACACAGTGAGGTCTGGTCGTGCCATTCTTGCAGCCATTCAGCAGAGACGCCTTCCTATGGTTGTACCTCATAACTTGCTCGCCATGAAAACTCCTCTGGAGATTATTGATCGGGTACATAATGGCGACATTGGTGCATTGAAGATCGTTGAAATTCAATGCGCGAAATGGGATATTATCAATGCTGGTATTCATTGGCTCAACTTCTTCGTCACTTTGACACACAACGAGCCAGTTGCATGGGTTATGGCGATCTGTGATAGTAGTACACGCACCTACCGTGATGGAATGCAGGTTGAGACTAGCGCAGTCACTTATGCGCAGACGCAAAGCGGCATTCGAGTTGTGATGAACACGGGCGATGAGACTAACATCAACCGAGAGGGGAAAGAGACCCTTTTCAGACTCGTTGGGACGAATGGACTGATCGAATTCTGGGGATGGGAGAATGGATATAGCCTGTTGAACAGTCAATTTCCTGAAGCGACACTTATACGACCTGAAGAGTTTTCTGTCATGGGACATCAGCGTCACCTGGAACACCTGGCGGATATGATCGAAGGGGGAAGCCTTGACTATACCATTCCAGAAAGCTCGCTCAGTGCTCTGGAACTCTGTGAAGGCGCGTATCTATCAAGCAAGTATCGCTGCAAAGTTACGTTCCCGGTTGATCAGTTCACGCCACCTCCGCCGTCTGACTGGGAGCCTGGGAAACCATACTCAGGAACCGGCGGTGGACGCGATGGGCGGAAACTTCAATAAGAAACTCCTGATTCTTGTGGTAGCCTTG
This sequence comes from uncultured Dictyobacter sp., assembly GCA_964247965.1. Taxonomy (GTDB): domain Bacteria; phylum Chloroflexota; class Ktedonobacteria; order Ktedonobacterales; family Ktedonobacteraceae; genus Dictyobacter. The sequence continues at coordinate 1,482 of CAXTXB010000455.1, forward strand.
CCACAGAGGCTTTGTATAGAGCCAGTCATCTGCCAACATACCTGGAAAAGGGGAATTGAGTAGATTTCGAGGCGAGCTGAGCGGCGATTGAAGGGTACTAGACCGGCCCATATCATATGACCGACTCCCTCCGCTGCGCGTAGCGGAGGGAGTCGGCTACCACTCCGATCCGCTTGATCGCGGAGGAAGCCCGACAACCGAAAGGGACATTGACTCCAACTTATTAGGGCCGCGCGCCTCTAAAAGGCACGCAGCCGTAATAAGTTGGAGTCAATGCCGCAAGGGATGGTCGCTACGCGCAGTAGGCCGGTCTAATGATGTGGGTTGGTCCACTCCTAGTGAATGGCTCATCCCGAACTTTTAAAAAATGAGGACGATCATGTTTTGCCTGCTCCACTGTCGATTACTACGCGTCCCAGGGTGTGCGGGTGCGGCCAACTTGCCATAGGCCCTCGTGATGTTTGCTCGGCTCGCCGTTTCCAAGGAGCAGGTGGCCCTCGAATGGCGCAGCGGCCTCCGAGCGAACGAGCTTGAGCAGGATCTCGTTCCAGCCCTGCTTGAGGGTGACTTTGCTGTACAGTTTATCGTTGCCGCCGTTGTTGGGGCGGATGGGCTGATAGGCAAAGTTTTCTACTTTCAGTTCGCCGTTGACCCACATCTTTACCGGACAGTTTACGGCCGCCCCAAACCAGCCGGGCTGCTGCTCCACCTCGTTCCAGATGTATGTCTGCAGATAGACCGCGCCACTCTTATGGGCGATCCCATCCAGTGGCAATGCATTATCTCTGCTGTAGAGATCGTCCCAGATGCCTGCGCGCCCGTCCGCTGTTAATATATCGCCGCGTATATGCTCGGGCACCAGCGGCTGTTCGAATAGCTCGCGCTCGTCGGGGCCATCGGCGGCATAGATCTCCGAGATGCGATAACGGTTGGCCCCGATCAACACGATAGGCACCGCCGGCTGCGCGGGGCGGCCTGAGGCTGTAACCACCAACGAGAGGCGATTGCTATTCTCCTGCAGTGTTTCTGTTTGAACCAACCACTCAAGGGCGACCGTGCCATGCGCCGGCAGTTCAGTGCCTTGCCCGACAGGCTCAACAGTCCATGCCCCCGGCACCTGTAATTCACTGCTTATTGAAAGAGTATAAGGATGCGGGTTTGTCAGGTGAGTGACGATGCGTTTGTGCTCACCAGGCAGAATCGCGGCCGTCTCGTCATATTCTATTCCGACCTCAACATTGCTGTTCTTATAGTCAATACGCCAGGGATTTTTGTGCTCCAGGGTATATGTTACGTTGTTCGCGTACAGACTTTCCAGGGTGAAGTGGACATTGCCTTCTGTATCGACAGCATTATACTCGGCGAGGACGCGCCTGGCCTGGATGATGACACGCTCTGTGAGCTCGGTGAGGGTGGTGGGTACCGGGTTCGCACCATCGGATGCGTGAGTCAGGCCGCCCCAGGACTCGTTGGTCGAGATCTCTTCGCCCAGCGGCTGCGTCCACTTCGCGGGTAGTCCGCTGCGCCCGGCGATGATGCCGAGTATGCTGCCCAGGGTCGCTCCTGTGCAATCGGTATCGTAGCCACAGTTCACCGCCTTACAGAGAGCATCTCCGAAGTCCTCGCCGTACTGCCAGCCGATGACCTGGAAGCCCATGTTAATGGGCGAGTACTGCGCATTGTAGTGTGGAGTCGCCTCCAGCACGCGCCGTCGCGCCGCCTTCCAATCCAGCCCTTCCTCAAATGACTGACGCGCCGCCTTAATCGCGCGCGCCGTCTGACTCGACGCCGGGACATAGGACAGGCCGATATCCAGCAGCTTCTCGCGATCAGAGATCACAAAGGCCGCCGACTCGATGGCCGTATTAAAGAGTTCGCCATAGACGCTCTCGCCGCCGGCGTGGTCGCAGATGGCGTCTTCGTAGGCGTAGCGTACAGCGATTGAGGGCAGGCCGGGAGCGAGGCAGGCCCAGATCTCCGAGCGAATGGGGCAGCCCATGCAGTCTTTGAACCAGTTGTTGTAGATGCCCGATATCGGCGGAACAAGTCCCAAATGCAGATTCGTCTTGCTCAATCCGTATTCGTCCCAGTTGTAGCCGATGTGGTCGAGCCAGTACTGGGCGAGGTCGGCGGCTTTGAGGCTGGTCCCCACCTCTTCCAGGGCCTTGAGCCAGATGAGCTGCATCTCCAGATCGTCGTTGGGGATACCGCCCTCCCGCAGTTCTGGATACCACCAGATATCAAACGGCTCCGGCTGCCCATAGGCTTGTTCGAGTGGCGCGCCCAACGTGCCCCCGCAGTTCTTGCCAAGCCAGCAGCCATACACCTTGTCGCGGAACGTCTCGCTGTTCAAATTGAGCATTGTGTGTCCTTTCATCGCTTGTAGACGCGTTTTTATCGCCGTTGCCTGTCGATCAAATGTGCAGCCTTTCTGTCTGGCTACCCGCTCCAATCCGCTCGATTGTAACGACAACCGGGAGGGATTATTGCTATGTGTCTCCTGGCGTCATTCTGGCAGTAGATGCTCTAAGTACAAGTGTGCAGGGCAGGCGAATTTCCTGTGCCGCCCTTCCCTCTTCTGCCTGCTCAATATGGGCTAGCAGAAGCTTGACCGCCGAGCGTCCTAAAAGCTGTTTGGGTTGTGCGATCGTTGTCAAGGCCGGTTGGGTATGGGTGGCGAGCGCAATATCGTCGAAGCCAACGACCGACAAGTCAGCCGGAATGCTCCCTCCGTGCCGCTGGAATTCCTGCATCGCCCCAATGGCGGCAATATCGTTTGCCGCGAATACTCCTGTAGGTGGATTACTAAGCTCAAGCAGGCGTGCCATCGCCCGAGCTCCGCCGTCCTGTGTCAAAGATGTCTCGATAATAAGCCTATCGTCACAGGGCAAACCTGCCTGAGCCAGACCATCCAGATAACCACGCCGCCTGCCTGTCGCAGTATTGCTGACCAGCTCACCGCCGATAAAAGCAATGCGTCTATGCCCCAGGCTTGCCAGGTGCAGCACGGCCTCGATCGCGCCTGTATAGGTAGATGTACTTACTCGGTCGATCTGTACCGTCTCCAGCTTGCGCCCAATCAAGACGATCGGTATGCCTTGCGCGTACAGTTCACGGATGCACTGATATCCCTCCGGCGTCTCCGGCGGCATGATGATCAGCCCATCCACGCGCCTCTCGTGCAGCAGCTTGAGCGCCCGCACCTCGCGTTGCCCATTGCCATCAGTATTGTAGATAAGCGTGCAGTATTCCAACTCGTCTGCCAGATCCTGCGCGCCGCGTACAACCTCCGGCACAAACGGGTTGAGCAAGTCCGAGACCACAAAGCCAATCATCCGCGTCCGCTTATTTGTCAGGCCACGTGCTATACTGCTCGGCCGAAAGTCCAGTTCTTCAATGGCAACCTTGATGCGCTCGCGTGCATCCACCCCCACATATCCATTCTGGTTCAGATACCGCGAGACCGTCCCCGTCGAGACGCCCGCCATACGCGCAACATCATAAATCGTCGCCAATTTGTACTCCTACCAAAGTTTGTGTAACCGCTTACACAGCGAAAGATACCATAAAGATTTCTGAATGTCAAGGATACGTCTACGAG
>CAXTXB010000456.1:0-2660 GCA_964247965.1 uncultured Dictyobacter sp.
CTTTAGATCGTATTGCTTTGCCAAACTTTATAGCAACTCAGCGACGAAGCCGCGTAGCGGCAATCCCTTGCAGTTAGTATTGTTTAGAGAAGACGTTGTTCAAAAGAAATTCGGTTGTGGCATTCCCCCTGCTTCGCAGAGTGCGCTGATTGGATCAGCCGCAGCCACGCTTTAGCACTGCATGTTCTGCTTGCTCCACGAAGAGCTCAATCGCAGCGCGCCCTCTCCCTCAGAAAAGGTGGATGCATGTGCCACGAGTCTTCTGAGAAAGAGGCAGACCATGCAGTGCTAAAGCGTGGGTGCGGCTGATCCAATCAGCGCGCTCTGCTTCGCAGAGACTCGTCCCCAGGGATGATCTGCGTGGGGCAGACCATGCAGTGCTAAAGCGTGGCTGCGGGCTGATTCAATCAGCGCGCTCTGCTTCGCAGAGTGCCGTTGCGGGCGGGCTGGTTGGCGATTCTCCGGCTGAAGCCGGTCTGTGCATGATATAATCGGCATTCTCTGCGAAGCAGAGAATTTCTATGAAGCGACCTCTCCGCGAAGCAAGTGATGGCCCCGAAATCTGCTTACCCTCCGAATAGTCCTGGTACAATTACCTGGCCGGCCAGGATTATAGACAATGCGAAGAGTACGACGATGATTGTCCAGTTCACAGCGTTGTTCCATGGTTTGTTCACGAACTCGGGTCCTAGCAACTGGCGATCGTTTACGAGTAGTTGCAGGAAGATGAGCATGGAGGGCAGGATGACGCCGGCCAGGACCTGGACTCCGATGATGATGAGCTGTAGCGGTGCGCCGGGCAGCAGGACGATTCCGGCTGCGGCTGCGACACAGATGCCGTACACGATGTAGAAGCCAGGCGATTCTTTTACGCTGCGATTCAGGCTAGAATTCCAGCCGCGCACCTCGCTGATGGCCCAGGAACTGGAGAGCGAGATGGCCGTGGCACCCAGGATGGATGCGTTGACCATCATGATCGGCACGCCAAACCGTACCACCAGGCCCAGCTTTGGTCCAAGGGCCGCGGCCATCTGCGCGGGATCGTTGAATGGAATATGATAGTGGTATGCGGCCGCGCCGACGAGCATCATGAGTGCGGCGATGATGATGGTGAAGCATGCGCCGATAAAGGTATCCAGCCGCTCCCACTTCAGGTCGGCGAAGCGTAGCTTTTTGTCGGCCACGCAGCTCTGCTGGAAGAAGAGTTGCCAGGGGGCGATAGTTGTGCCGACGATGCCCGTGACGAGAAAGACGAGGTTCGCGCTGAGTCCGCCGGCGGGAATCTGCGGGACGAGGCTGTCGTGCAGAACCTGCGAGCCGTCCGGGTGGGTGAGCAGGGCGAGGGCGAGCCAGCTTATGTCGAGCAGGCATAGGAAGAGCGTGATGCGTTCCCAGCGCAAGTATTGCCCGGTCGAGACCAGCAGGGTCAGGCCAACCGCCGCCACCGGAACCGAGATGTACGGCGAGACTCCCATCTGCGAGAGTGCCAGGGCCACGGCGGCAAACTCGGTGACCAGGGTCAGGAAGTTGACGAGCAGCAGATCGCAGAGCGAGAAGATGCCCCAGCCCTTGCCGAAGCGCTGGAAGATCATCGCTGCGTGCCCCTGCCCCGTCGCGATTCCCAGCCGCGCCACCATCTCTTGAATAAAGTAGGTGATGGGCAGCAGCAGCAAGAGCAGCCACAGGAGATGCGTCCCATACTGCGCCCCCGCCTGCGTATACGTCGAGACCGCCCCCGCATCGTTGTCCGCCTCCATCACAATCAGCCCCGGACCCAGCACCATCAGAAACCACAGCAGATTGCGCATCCACCGCGAACGCACCCTCACACCCTTACCGGATGCAGCAGCCGTCGTCGTACCGGGCGTAGTATCAATATCATTAGACTGGATTGTCGTCTCCAGATTTTTCATGCTTGCTTCCTCCTCTCACACTCGCCAGAGCAAAGTATGCACAAACCAGAGTCTCTCTCCCCTCGCTGCCCTATTGAGCCTTGTTGTATGCTTTTCTTTTATATTTTAAGGGCAGAGCACGGAATATAGAAAAGCAAAGCATACAACAAGAGTCCATAGAGCGTTGCATCCATACTATGGACCGACCCACTTCATTTGATCGACTGACTCCGCGTAGCGACCATCCCTTGCGGCACTGACTCCAACTTATTACGGCCGCGCGCCTCGACAAGGGAAGCTAAGTGGATTTCGCGGCGAACCGGGCGACGAGTGAAGAATGCGGACGCGACATCCATACAACTGGCCTTCTTGAGCGATGCCCTACAAATATGTTGGAGTCGATGTCCCTTGCAGTCACGCCGCCACGCGCAATGAGCCGGTCACCCTTACCCGCCAAAAGAGCTGTGCCAGAGCACTATGTTTAGATGTAGCAACAAAGAAAGAAACTCCTGGAAATTTTTGAAAAAAACTATGCAGCATGCCATGATCATGATCGGAGACGTGTCTCCAGGATACGACACAGCAGCCAATCACAAAATCATCATGCGGGAATCACAGCCATACATACCCTTGACTATCCCAACACAGCTCGACCTTTAGAGAGTGTTAGACTCTCGTCATATCCACCTTCTCGCGCCTTCGGCGCTCGTCCTTTTTTTTAATTTTTTGTTTTTTTTAAAATTTTGGGGGGAGCACGCAAAATTTTTT
>CAXTXB010000456.1:2670-5076 GCA_964247965.1 uncultured Dictyobacter sp.
GTTCATGAGTTCATGCAGCGAAGCTGCGTGAAACACTTTTTTTCATATATTGCTTTTTCTAAACTTTTCGGGCTTTGCCCGAAAAGTTTAGAAAAAGCAATAAATGAAAAACAAGAGTATCGAGCAGCGAAGCTGCGTGAACTCATCAACGAAGAAGGCGGATGAAATGAGAGTCCGACACTCTCTTAGTCGGCCGAGTAATCGGGCACGAGATTATTCATATGTATTGCTCAATGTCAGGAGGAGTGAGAGGAGAAGATCAACACAGTCCCCTGGAGTTAGAGGGAAACAAAGGAAGAAACATCATCCTCACGCTACTCGCTTTTCGCCACTGTAAATGCAGGCAAAGCGAGGAGTGAGGTGATAGAGGATGGATTTAAACGCCTTAAACGCACACTATCAGCTCGCCCGCCAGGCCTACAGAAAGGGGTAGACGCCTCCACATACTGGGAGGTTGACTACTACCACCGTCCATTCGGTTCCTACCTTTCGGAATGTTTTAAAACATATTGTCAGCAGCTTCAACCGTCTCTTACAATTTGCTCGCTCGCTCACGATATCTTTAAAGAGTTCAGGAAGCCACCAGCGGCCCGTACCACTCATGACTTTGAGGGGCACACCAAAAAGTGCCGCAACAACATGCAAAACTAAAGACAGACACACAAAACAAACCACTAAACAAAACGATCGAGAGCCCCCTTGAGCTCACGAATAGCCTCTTCTGGATCGCCCCGCGCAACGGCCTTATTCACGCAGGTATCGATATATTGCTCCAGAATCGCCTTCCCCACCTGGTCCAACCCTGCACGCACCGCCGCAATCTGAGTCAGCATATCATCACAATCGCGACCCTCATCCCACAGCCTCTTCAGACTGTTGGCATGGCCCGCCACGCGCGCAAGCCGCTTCGCAATATCCGCGTGTTCAGGCGTTGTATCTGCAGTATTGTGCATCATAACCTTGCAAAATCCTTGCCGAGCTATCCATCCACCCCCCTGGGGGGATATCCAGCCCACATGCGCATTATAGCCGCATCCACAGCCAGATGTCAATACTAATCTAACTAAATAGAGCAATTTGTATTTTGCCGCAAACAAACGTTTATTCTAATAGCTAATAGAGAGATTATTACGCGATCCCGAAAATTCGGCTAGCGAGCTCCGCGTAGCGACAATCCCTTGCGATAAATTGCCGAGTCCATTTTCTGCATTCATTTGTCGAAGTGCATTATCATTATGAGGGAGGTACCGATGCCATTCAAGAAGACGAATTCCAGGGAGACGCAGCAGGCGGTGCCCGCCAAAAATATCTTTGTCGGCCGTGCAGATCACCTGCTGTACTTTATACAGAACATTTTGCAGACGGAAGATCCTACGCATAATATCATTTCGATCTCGGGCCAGGGCGGCGTGGGCAAGACCACCCTGCTGCAGCGTTTCCTGGACGAGGCGCGTATCCTCGATCTGCGTGAATATTGCCTCACCGCACAGGTCAACGAGCGCCAGACGACGCCGGCGAACGTCATGGAGCGCTTCGCCGACCAGTTTCGCGAGCTGGGCCATCCCTTCAAGAAGTTTGAGGAGGCTCTGATCCACTATAAGGAAGCCCTGCGCCGCATACATGCGACTGGCATGGGCTATCGCGATGAGCAGGAACTGGTTGTGCGCGAGGTGGTCGATACGACGGGCGCAATCATGGAGGACCTTCCCTTTATGGGGAAGGTAATTCACAAGGGGGCGAATACCCTCACCGACCTGATGCTGGAGAGAGGCTATCGCCGCCAGTTCCTCAAGGATGCCGCGCGGCTGGAAGATCCCGTTGGCGACCTGACCAGTGCCTTCGTCAAAGACCTCAACCAGCTAGCTGACTCCCCGGTCTCTCTCGGTGGCCCCTGGAACAAGCGTCCGCGCCGCCTCCTGCTCTTCTTCGACACCTTTGAGCAGCTCGCACCCGACGTTGCACCCTGGCTCCTCGATCATTTTCTAGAGATGGAGATCAACTCAAACATCGTCCTCATCATCGCCGGTCGCGACTCCATCGAAGTTTCTATACCCGACGATCCCAGGCGCTGGCTCCCCCTGCTCGATAGCGACGCGATCCACCTGATCTCCCTCAACGCCTTCACCACCGAAGAGACCCAGACCTACCTGGAGCAGCGCGGCATCCGCGATCCTGAGCGCATCCAGCAGATCAACCAGCTCTCGCACGGCCTGCCCCTCTACCTCAGCATGCTCACCTCCAATCCCGAGGGACGCATCGACCCCAACGCCGAAGTCGTCGAGAACTTCCTGCGCTGGATACCCCGCCACGAACATTCCAAGCGCCAGCTCGCCCTCAACGCCTCCCTCTTCTCCCTCCCCTTCACCAAAGACGACCTCGCCGCCTTCTCATACGACGAGCCCGAAC
>CAXTXB010000457.1:0-884 GCA_964247965.1 uncultured Dictyobacter sp.
AACAAGCAAAAAGATAAAATACGCAACGAGCGCCGAAGGCGCGAGAACCGCAGAGACCTTATACACCGTGGTGGCGATAGAACATGAGGAGTGTGCTGCCATAGCGGCGCTCATCCCTCAGGATGAAATTCTGGCATACTACAGCGGCGACGCCCTCACGCTCTTTAGGGTGTACCTGAATGATAATCAGTCCATCCCGGGCGGGCAACGATGAGCTGTCAAGCAGGCCGAGCGCACGGGCTGCCATCTCTTCATATTGTGGAGGTGCGACATAGATAATATCATAGACCCGTGGCTGACCATTTGTGGGCGCAGGAATAGAGATACGCCGCTCTTGATCGCGGGCGCGAGGTTGGGTCGGCTGGTGTAGTTGCAGGAATTTAAACGAGTCGGCGTGGATGGTCTCAGCACGGTCGCCCAGGCCGGTGATCTGCAAGTTCTCGCGTATGAGCTTTACGATTTGAGGGTTCATCTCAATAAAAGTTGCCCGGGCAGCACCCCGACTTAATGCTTCAATACCCACCGCGCCGGTGCCGGCGAAGAGATCCAGGAAGCGGACTCCCTGCACCTCCGGTGCCAGGATATCGAAGAGGGCGGTTTTTACGCGATCCATGATTGGGCGCGTACCTATAGTTTTGGGGGACTTAAGCTTTTTCCCCTTCGCCTCACCGGTTACCACGCGCATAATGCTCCTCCTCCAGCACAACGAGAACAGCTTCTACCTGCTCCGCAAAATCATCTTCCAGCTTCGCCCAGGAGATCAATGCCTCCACCTGGTCAACCTTTAACTTTTTCAGTGACGAGATGCCCCAGACGCCGTCGACGAGCTCCTGCAGTTGCTCCTCCGTGACCTGCGAGACGGCAACGTTGTTCAGCGCCTGCAG
>CAXTXB010000457.1:894-1504 GCA_964247965.1 uncultured Dictyobacter sp.
CTCAGCTTGGAGTGCGCCTTCTCTAACACCTGAGGGCTCAGTTCCTGCGGCAATTCCAGATCTTCTAAATCATCGCTAAAGGTCTCATCGCCCTCATCAGATTCGCCGGGTCCTACCTCCTCGTCGAAGGTTGGAGCAGAATGCCCCACACGCATCTCAACAATGGGGTTTGAGCTTCTCGTGGAACGGAGCAATTGACCTGTATTTCTACTTTGTTCGGGTTCAGCATCAGAAAACGTTGACTCTCTTACGAATGACGAGCCGCCGTTCTCTTGTTTCCGCTGTTCAAGTCCGCTCGTTGCCGGTATGTCCTGTCCTACCAACTGCTTGAGCTGCTCCACAGCGTCGCGTAAGTTGATACCGGTTGAGAGAGAGCGCACGTTGAGGAGTTCCATAGCCTGTTTGGGGGTTAGGTCCAGATTTTCCTTAATATACTGAATGAATTGTGGAAGCAGCATATTGTTGCCCGCCTCGCCTGAGCGTCCGGACGTTCGCGGGGTACCAGGCATAGCATTCTGGCGCGTCGCATTGGGATCTTCAGATTCGGACTCATTCTCGCGCGCCGGCTGTGGTGATGTTTGGGGAGCAGAGACCGCAGCCGGCCTCACGG
>CAXTXB010000457.1:1514-5072 GCA_964247965.1 uncultured Dictyobacter sp.
TGGTCGCGGCGTAGGCTTAGTATTTGACGCGGGCTGAGGAGCGAGTCGCTGTGTTCCCTGAATATTTTGAGATTGCGTGCCCTGATTCGTTGGCAGACCCTGAGCACGTTGAGGAGGTTGATTTCCACGCCGCTCAACATGATTAGTTAACTGACTCATGCCCGCCTCCGCCTCATTTATCAAACGTTCGCGTGTCTCCGCACTCGCTCCAACCGGCACCGGAACGCTCATCTCTATTGTATGTGTCTGGCCATCTTTAGTATACTGTGTTGCATAACGCAACCAGATGTAGGGCCCGGACTCAGCCCACTGGTTCATGTGATCGTCCATGGAGGTGCGCACCTACTTTCCTACGAACCTGCTCCACCTGCAATTCAAGCACAGATGTGTCGATGATAAAACCGTGATAAAACTGTGTATGTACATTATAGCAAAAACGTATTCGGGCAACATCCCCGACTTTATGGAAGGTATGTCTTGATTAATGGTGAGATGTAGTGTATGGTACAATAATAAGAACGCCATGGCCAGAAGGTATAGTATAGACCAATATACATGTATGCTTATTCGCCTACCATTCTGCTTCTATACAAGCAAGCCTGTGCTACCTATACCGGGTGCGGCCAATTCTCAGCGGTTAGCTAGCTTCCGAGAAAGTTGAGATGAGAGATTAATGATAAGCCCTTCACCAGTTCAATCGCCAGTAGATCAAAGAGGGCCGCAGTCAGAATCTGAAAGAAGAAGCGCGGCGTTGCCACCTCCAATTCCAGCAGGGCCACGACAGAAACGCCGCGGCTCCGTGGTCAAGGCCATCTTGCGTCCAATCCTCAAGACACTCTATTATATTATTAAATGGATCAGGGCGCATAGGATTGCGGCACTGATCGCCCTTCTTTTGCTTCTGGTAAGTATCTTCGCCACTTCGTATTTTGTCACAGGTAATGCTCCTCTTACGAGTAACTCAAGTAGTGTAAAAAATAGCGTTGCAAATAATCCGCAGCTTAGCGATGATGTAAAAAATTGGCTCCTCGCCTTACAAGCTGGCAATATTGATACGATGCTCTCTATTGAAAAATCTATCAATCCTTCGACTCGCCCACCGGACACAGCGCTTTATCTGCTTCAGTTCAGCGAGCCGCGTGCGCAGGTAAAATGGACGAGTGTGACTGTAAGCAGTATTAAGACAGCGCCTGATGGTCTGGTTGATACATACGTTGAAGTAGACATGACCCCTTCTCCCCAGGTGCAGGCGCAGGGTGGTACGAAGACTGTCACTCTCTGGCATTTCGCAACTGATCCAGCGGGACGCATCTACTTACTCGATTATGTATCATCGCGCACGAGCTAGCGCTCCAGTGCTCATCAAACCAAACCAAAGCATAGTGAAGAGTCAACCCCAAACGCGGAAGGAATAACAGCAGTGTCAACAGATGCAACCAAGCCGAAGCGCAAGGAGCGCAGCGACTTAGATAGATCAATCGACCTGGGAATGGACCAGTTTGGACGCTTTTTAAAGGGTAGCTGGATCTGGATCGTCCTGATTTTAGGGCTTATCTGGTTCTTTACCTCTGGTATCCAGCTTGGTGGCGTTGATCCATCGGTCATTCTAGGTGGAATTCTCCAGGCGGCCTTCGCCATTTTCTACATCATCATCCAGTTCGCCGCACTGTTCTGGTTCCTGGGTCGCCCACGCCTCTACTGGGTTATGCCGGGAGAGACTGGCGTGACCTTTAAAGACTACAAAGGAAACCCGGAAGTACTGGAATCGGCACGCCGTATCGTGGCCCTGCAACGGGGCATCAAAGAGTTTCAGCAGATGGGTGGAAGTCCTGTCCGTGGTCTGCTACTTTCTGGCCCTCCAGGAACAGGGAAGAGCTACCTGGCGCAGTGCATGAGTACTGAGGCAGGTATCCCCTTCGCCTACGCCAGTGCCGCTAGCTTCCGTGCTATGTTTATCGGTATGGACGTCTTGATGATCAGCCGCCTCTACAGAAAGGCGCGTCGTCTGGCGCGTGAGTATGGTGGCTGTGTAGTGTTTATGGATGAAATTGACGCCATCGGTACCTCCCGCGGCGGTGGCAGGGGAGCGATGGGTATGGGCGGCGGGATGATGGGTGGCCTGATGGGCGGCGGCACGGGTGGCCTCAACCAGCTTCTTATGGAGATGGACCCACCTAACATTGAGACCGGCTGGTTTAAAAAGATCCTGCGCGTACTCGGCCTCTACCATGGCCGCGCCCAGAGCGAGCCAGTATTGACGGTGGGCGCAACAAATATTCCTGAATCTCTGGACCAGGCGCTTCTGCGACCAGGACGTTTCGATCGCCAGATCCACGTTGCTCCACCAACTGATAAGTATCGTCCAGAGGTCATTGAATACTATCTCAAAAAAGTAGAGCACGAGCCGGGCATCTCCGTGCAAGCACTTTCCGCACGCCTGGTTGAATACACGCCAGTCGCCATCAAGCACGTGGTAAACGAAGCCGCCATTATAGCCCACTTCGATGGCCGCACCTCTGTAACATACAGAGACTTGATCGAGGCCCAGGATGTGCATGAATACGGACTGCGTCAGCTGGCTGAATTGACGCCTATTGAGCACCGGCGCCTTGCCTATCACGAGGCAGGCCACACAGTTGCCAGTTACTACCTGATGGATCGCTACTTCCCGGCCTATGTCACGGTGCATATGCGCGGCGACATCGAGGGTGCAGCGGCCTTTGCGCATCCGCGCCCTAAAGAGACGGTCATCACCAACAATCGGGAAGATATCCTGGCGCGTATTCAGGTATCGCTCGCCTCACGTGCAGCCGAAGAGCTGTTCCTCAACACACAGTTGAACGGCGTCGCCGGCGACTTCGCCAGTGCGACCCAGCTCGCGGCGGCATACATCGGCGTCTACGGCATGGATGGCACTCTGACCTCTTATATGGCGTTCAGCAGCGCGCTGGGTGGCATGAATCCCTCGTTTGTGCATGATCTGCCCGAGCGCGTCGAGGCCCTGCTTCAATCGCAGCTCAAGGCTGTGAAGCAGCTCTTCTTAGAGCATAGCGAGGCCGTCATGGCGGTTGCAGAGGCACTGATCGAGCGCGACGAACTGGTCGCGGACGAGATTAAAGAGCTCATCGAGCAGGCTGATGCGAGAAGGGTCTCGAAGTTTGTGCTCAGCGATTTCACTCCTCTCTTGGAGGCTGGTAGCAATGGCAACGGGCATAACGGCAATGGCGCTAAGAAGAACGGACACTCAAATGGAACTGGCTACCTGAGTGTGCCACGCGCCGAGGCCAGCCCTCTCAATAGCGAGATTCCCACGGATATCCCGAATATACTGCCTCCCATGGGCTATGAAGACGGGACTGATTAGCGTATAGAGTAGGCAATATATTCGAGGCACCCATTATCTGGGTGCCTCGCTTTTATTCGTAGGTAAATCTGTTGATTTACCCGGAAATGCTTGAATATTTAGCACAGATTTGCTACTGTGAGAGGGCTAGAGTGTCTCTCGAAACGCGCACACCTACCTACGCTCTGACTTGTGGCCGGGGGGGCGGGGCCTGT
>CAXTXB010000458.1:0-1330 GCA_964247965.1 uncultured Dictyobacter sp.
GCACAAAAGCGTGTAGAAATGCTAAAAATGTACAATCATTAAACATGTAAAAATGTATAGTCATGTAAAAGTATTTCTAAAGAGCGGCGAAGCCGCGACAAGCTATAGGGTGAGAAGGTAAATATGCTGGAAATTAAGCGCTTTTTTATAGAGCCTGACATTGATTTCCTACAAGTGTACGTGTCTGTTAGACAAAGACGCTGCACAAAAACATTTCGTGTACTTCCTCCTCCGTTGTACTTAGGATTGATGGCAATACAGAATGCGTCGGGATCGATCATAGTTATGATCGATCATAATATAGAATACGTCCACAATTCATACATGTTTGTATGTCTGCGTTCAGTCGTACACGCTGTATCTCGCTTGGAGTTAGAATTACCCTGCACCACTGGCACGAGTTCTGCTCGATCTTAGAGATTGCTTTGCCCTGTTTGGTACGCCGCAGGGTTTCGTAGCGTTTTAGTAGATTGTCATCCAGCGTGCGGATTGCGCTTGCCCGCTTATCTTGTAATTGCTGCATCCGCCCTTCTAACAGGTCTAGCCGCTGCTGCAAACCTGAGCGCTCCTGCTCCCAGGCGTCGTTCGCGGCGCTTACCAACGCCTGCTTCTGCTCTTTATCCTTCGACAATGCATCCGCCGCATCAATGCGCTCGAACACAATCTCTTCCTGCTGATTTTGCTGGGTCCGCAGACGCTGTGCCTCTAACTCCAGGGCTTTCAGTTCCTTGGCATTATTCACCGATCCACTGTAGAGGCGATGATCCAGTTCAGTCAGACGTTGTAGCAGGTCTTCAAGGGCCTTTTCTGACTCTTTCTGTGCCTGTTGGCCCACCTGTAAGTTTTGCTGCACCGCTTCATACTCTGTGCGCGCCTTGCGCAATGCAGCACTGCCCAGGAGGGCCGTTGTAATTGTTTGTTTTTCTGCTACCAGGCGATCCAGTTCAAGGTCTAGCTGCTGCAACTGAAAGAGTGCTGCGGTCACTAGTGTTGTAGCCATAGGGAGATATACCTTCCTCATCAAGGCATTTTGTGCCGTCCAGTCCGATAAGCCCGCGATGCATCTTTTTTTCTGATCACGTGACGTCTCTGAACCGTTTCTTAAGAATATGTTAAAAGTATGCTCTCTATTGTACTGTTTTCATAAGATGACTTCAATAGCCCCTCTCATCCCCCTCGCATTTATTAATAAAAAACAAATAAATAAAATAATTTGAGTCAAAAAAAGGAGCCCGGAGGCTCCTTTTCGAAGGGAAGAGAGATGCATTAAACAGGTGGGTTAGCACGACGTCCGCTAATAACGCTGTAAATCAGCGTTGCGACGAAAAGC
>CAXTXB010000458.1:1340-4104 GCA_964247965.1 uncultured Dictyobacter sp.
CACACACCAAAAAAAAAATAATTCTAACAACTCTATTTTTTTTTTTTTTTTTTAATAAACCGCGAGGGGGATGAGGATCAAACGTATTTTTAACAGTACAGACCTACACATATGGCATTGTTAACATACTTTTTGCCTTCGTTTCACACCCTGTTCATATAAACAAGCTATACTGTAAGAACGTTTTGAAAGTAATAGCTGCAAAATATTCAGTTTACAGATGTAAATTAAATAAAACGGATTTTATCGTTCTAAACGATATTTCGATTATTATACCTATGACATTCAGGCATAGCGTCAAAATCAGGAGTTCAGGATGCACATCATTCGCTGGCAAGAGAGTTATCCCCCGCAAGAGCAAGATCTACGTAAGCGTGTTCAACTCGAAGGTTTGCCTTTCTATACCTGGTCAAATGCGCCTGGTGATACTTACTCTGCCCACACTCATAGCTATGAAAAGGTTCTGTATTGTGTTCGCGGATCAATTCGCTTTTATCTGCCCGATACTATCGATTCATCTGGTACGGTCGCTTTCGTGGATTTGGAGCCTGGCGATTGTATGATCTTACCTTCGGGTATACGTCATCGAGCTCAGGTTGGAGCTGAGGGTGTGACGTGCATTGAGGCGGCAAGATATGGAGCCTCTTCTCTCCCCAATTCACAGCCCCACTAATAGAGACTGTTTGATACCCATCCTTTTCACCTTCTCGCTCTCTGACTTATCGCGGCTTCGCCGCTCTTTACGAGTCTTAAGAAGCTTTTTGCATTCCATACTTTTTTTGAAATTTTTTTTTTGGTAGCGAAAAATTTTGAAAAAATAAGGGAATAAAAAAACAAATTTTTTTTTTCACCAAAAATTATTTTACCATTTTCCCCCCCCCCCAAAAAAAAACACAAAAAAATTATGTAATGCAAAAAGCTTCTTTACGGAATGCAAAAAGTTTCTTAAGGATAAGAGCACTACTGTTGTGTGATATACTCTATCATTACTATCGAACTCAACTATCTGGTAAGGAACTCATGCATATGTTAGAGCGCCGTGAGGCGGTGATTGTTCTCGATTATGGTTCACAATACAGCCGCTTAATCACGCGGCGTATTCGCGAATGCCAGGTTTATAGCGAGCTGCTACCAGCTAGCACGACTCTGGCTCAGCTTAAGCAAAATGAACACCTGAACATCAAGGGCTTTATCCTCTCGGGTGGTCCTGCAAGCGTCTATGATACGGATGCGCCCGCCTGTGATCCCGCGATTCTGACTAGTGGCTTGCCCGTCCTGGGCATCTGCTATGGTATGCAGCTTCTCGCGATGCAACTTGGCGGCCATGTGGCGCCGGCGCAGGGACTGCGTGAATATGGCCCTGCGATAATCGAGGTCCTGCCTGAGGCGGTTGCGGATGAGGCGAGCTACCGCATCTTTGCGGGTATTACGACTCCATTGACGGAAAGGCTGGATGCTTCTGGCACTAGCATGCTGCGTCTTCCAGTCTGGATGAGTCATGGCGATAGCGTTGATGTTCTTCCTCCGGGGTTCCGCGTTCTTGCCACGACTGAGAGCAACCCGGTTGCGGCAATTGCGCATCCACAGGGCTATATTGGTCTACAATTTCATCCCGAGGTGACACACACGCCACAGGGCAGAGATATTATTCGCAATTTTCTTTTCCGGATCTGTGACTGCACGCCGAACTGGACGGCTGGTCGCGTGATCGAGGAGACTGTGGCGCTTATTCAGCAGCAGGTGGGCGCGGAACGGGTGTTGTGCGGCCTCTCCGGTGGCGTGGATTCAGCGGTGGCTGCCCTGCTGGTGCATGCGGCGGTTGGTCCTCAGTTGACCTGCGTCTTCGTCGATACAGGTCTACTACGCGCGGGCGAGCGCGAGCAGGTGGTGGCGACGTTCGGCGAGCATATGCATATTCCGCTGGTGGTCGTGGATGCGCGTGCACGCTTCCTGGACCGACTGGCCGGCGTTGTCGATCCTGAGCAGAAGCGCAAGATCATCGGCACGGAGTTTATTCGCGTCTTCGAGGCCGAGGCGGAGCGCCTGGCGGAACAAAACGGTCCCATTAAGTTTCTGACGCAGGGGACGCTCTATCCTGATGTGATTGAGAGCACAAGCCATGATACCGCCTCGACGGCACAGCGTATTAAGACGCATCACAACGTGGGTGGCTTGCCCGCCGATATGCTGCTCAAGCTGGTAGAACCGCTGCGCATGCTCTTTAAAGACGAGGTGCGCGAGATTGGCGCGGCCCTTGGCCTGCCTGAAGAGTGGGTCTGGCGTCATCCCTTCCCAGGACCCGGCCTGGCGATTCGTATTATCGGCGCGGTAGATGAGCAGCGTCTAGAGACTTTGCGTAACGCCGACCAGATTGTCATTGAGGAGATTCGCAAGGCCGGTATCTATCGCGAACTGGGCCAGGCCTTCGCGGTCCTGACCCCGCTACAAAGCGTTGGCGTGATGGGCGATATTCGCACTTATGCAAACGTAGTGGCCGTTCGCGCCGTGACCACTGGCGACTTTATGACCGCCGACTGGGCAAAAATTCCACCCGATCTGCTCGGTCGCATCTCCAATCGTCTGGTCAATGAGATCCCGGCGATCAACCGCGTGGTCTACGACATCACATCCAAGCCACCCGCCACTATTGAATGGGAGTAAAAAAATGACTGATCCCGAATATGATACCAGTGGGAAACTTTTTTTGTGAACCTATTATTTAAGCCGGGCGCGCGCAATAACCGGCCAAAAAAAAAGATCCAAA
>CAXTXB010000458.1:4114-5069 GCA_964247965.1 uncultured Dictyobacter sp.
AGCTTATTCTTCGCGCGGTGCGCGAAGAATAAGCTCACAAAAAAAGTTTCCCACTGGTATCATATTCGGGATCAGTCATTGATAAACGTGATCAAAATGTCAGGCAAGCATCACTTATGTTAGAATTTGAAATCATCGTCCACGGCCTCTGCCGCCCGGACCAACTCGTCATCCACTACAACCCAACTCTGCGCATTTCCAGTCCACCCCAGGCACAAACATGGATGGATGCATTCTGGCAAGAACAACTGCGGCAGGCTACATTGCACCACAAACTACTCTTCGACGCCCCGCTCTTCCGCTATATCCAGGTGCAGCCTACTCCCAATCATTTCCTTCACCTTACCTTAGGTGATACCAGCTACAAAGAATACGTAACCACGCGCACTCCCATCTTCGCCCACAATCGTGCACGCTCGGAATTGGCCAACCCCCTCGCCGTCTGCTCGGTGATTGAGACCAGCGACGGCTACATTCTACTCGACAAACGCCAAGGCGTTGATGTTTACGTCGGTCGCTATCACGTCATTGGCGGCTTCTTCGAACGCTCGCTTGATACTAACACCCCTGATACCTCCGGCACTCTCAACACTCCTGGCGCTCCTAACCCTTCCAATCCTACTTATCCTACTTATCCTTCTCTTCCTACTTATCCTTCCAAAGCTTCTAATCTTTCTACCCAACCAGACCCATTCGCAGCTATTTGCCGCGAAATCCGCGAAGAGACCGGCATCCAGAGCACTGATATCCGCGCACAATACAGCCTGGGCATCGTCTACGACCTGGCCACTCCACACGCCGAAATGTGCTTCCTCACCCTTCTACACATCCCTCTACAAGAAGTTTTCAGCCGCAAGCCAGAAGACAACGAAATCAAACAGCTCATCCCCCTGTACATAACCTACGAGAGCCTGCGCGCCTTCATCCTGCAGCATCACGGCAACATCTCTGCCAC
>CAXTXB010000459.1:0-3219 GCA_964247965.1 uncultured Dictyobacter sp.
CACAAAACCCAGGCTGCCCAGCCAATTAACTTTTGTATGCAAAAAAAACGCGAGCCTGGAAAGGGAAAAGTTTGCAATGGCACGAGTGAAGACTGTATCTCTTGCAGTTCCAACAAGACATCATCCATAACAAACAACACCTTTTTTATTGAAAGTTGCCAATACCGTAGAAAAGCACGTTGACAAGCGGGACCTTTCGCTCCTATACTAAATGAAGAACACGTATTTTGCAACACTTAGGAGCGAATGTAATGAGACGATACCATCTCAAACTACCAAATCATTCGTCCCGTAAAGGCATTCCTCAACTGTGTGTTAGCAGGTAAAGAGTAAAAAAGGTAAGCAATGAACTAGACGACTATCGTAAGAGAAGAACATATACCGGCTGCATTCTGCAGTGCATCATCTCTTGCTCTGGCGTCTCCTCGCTTGACCTCTCCTGTCCGATCAACTGGTTTCGCTAATGGTGTATTTCTTCTCACTACAGAATTTATTGTATGTGTGCAATAAGATTGAGAGAAGAGGTAGCCTGTATGCAAAAAGTAGAGAAAAACTCGATTGCCCTTTATACGCCCATCACTATTTTACTCATCATTATCGTTGGACTCTCATTTCTAGGCCTGGGCTTCGTCATGCCCCTACGCGCGGTGTATGGAAGGCAAGTAGGAGCCACAAGTGTAGAGATCGGAGCCATGTCCTTCTCATTTCTGCTGGCGGGCTTTCTCGCCACTCCATTCATAGGCTGGCTCACCGACCGCGTCAGTTACCGCAGCATCCTCGCCGTCGGCCTTCTTCTCCATATGGGAGTTGTCCTCACCTATATCGCCGTCCAGAATCCACTCCCGCTCATCGCACTAAGAGCCGTAGAAGGAATCGCCGCCGCCGCCGTCCTCCCCCCGGCACGAGCGCTCATGAACAGCACCGCTCCCCGCACCCGGCAGGGAGAAGCGCTAGGACTCATCAGCGCCGCCCAAACATTTGGCATCCTCATCGGCCCCGCCGTCGGAGCCCTTCTCGCCAGCCAGACAGGCTACACCCTCTCGTTTCTTATAGCCGGAATCCCCCTTGGCATAGCCGCCGGCGTCACCTTTTTTCTTCTGCCAGCTGTGCGTAGCCAATCTCCAGAACAGCTTCAGAAGCAACGGGTTGAAATGGGACAAATAGGACAGAGAGCGCGCAGACAAGAGCTAGCAAGCCTCTTTTCGCGTCCATTGACGCTCGCATACATCCTACAATTCATATTTTACATCGCCAACGGAGTCGCCATATCCATCTGGAGCCTTTATATGCTCGATCGTGGAGCGTCCCTACCCGTCATCGGACTCTCCTACACAACCTTTGCCCTGCCGATCGTCCTCATCGCACCAGTAGCCGGACGACTATCAGATCGTTTTGGACGCTACTGGCTCATGCTGCTAGGGCTTCTCTGCGGCGGTGGCGCATTCTGCCTCTACAGCCTGCCACTCACCCCGCTCTGGATCGTCATCATCTCAATCCTGGAAGGCAGCGCAATCGCCCTCAGCCGATCCGCCCTGGATGGTTACCTCGCCGACGTCATGCCCGGTGACAAGAAAGGAAAAGTTCAGGCAAACTACAACGCAGCCGGAACAGCCGGCAGCCTCTTCGGATCGATCGCAGCAGGCATCCTCTATCTCCACTCAACAGGGCTCCCCTTCCTCGCAGAAGGCCTGCTCTACTTTGCCACCATCTTCGTATTACTGTTACCCGGACTATCGCGCATGTTTGCCAGGAAAACGCTACAATTAGAAGCATAAAGGCGGGTGGTATACAAGAAAGAAGGCAAAGCAATGAAATTTCTTATAGTCGTAGAAAGATCGATAGAGACTGTTTTTGAGCAAATTCGGAATCTGAACGGATACAAGTCATGGTTACCGGCATCGGGGACGTTTACAGAGGTGGTAGATATCTCGGATTATCCCGTGAGGGTAGGGACGACATATGAGGATAGAGGGCCAGCAACGCTCATGCGCGGCGAAGTCACCGAAATGGAGCCACCACGGCTCATAGCGTTTCGGCAAGTCATGGATTTCAAGCGAGGCGTGTTTAATGGAAGGTTGACTGTCTCTGTGCGCTATCGGTTAGAGGTGGCTGGGAGCGCAGAGACACTGGTTACAAGAGAGCTAAGGATGCAGACGGCGGGGGCGCTCATAGTGATGCGACCTGTGTTGGCTACAGCGATCCGCAAGGAAAACGAGCGCATCCTGCAACGCATGAAAGTGTATCTAGAATCCAGGGTATGATAACAAATCGAAGAGGCAATACTGGTACCAGTATCTACCAGGTACCAGTATATGTAGACACTTTCAGATTAATGTGCAACGTCGTTTTCCCACCACAATTTGACAGACCGAAGAAAAGCGACTCCATATTCAATCGCTTTGAGCGCCTCTTCAACAGACGCTTCAGCAGGATAATAGTTACGAAGAGCTTGATAAAATGCAGAGATGGTTTGCTTCGCAAGGCTTCCATCTGGTAAAAGCCCTATCGCTTTATGCTTTGGTAGTTTCCACATCTCAAGTCCATTCGCTTGTTGAACCGTGAGCACGTGGTAGAGCATCGGCCAAACATCAGTGCAAAGCCAACGCACTTGACGTGCGAGTTTGCCGCCACCATGTTCGAGCAGCCCTTTCGACAAATAAAGCATTGGGGGATCGAGATTCTCTAGAGCATGCCGTGCTGAGCCTTGAAGATCTTCTTCCGTCGCTTCTGCTATAGGGAGGGACCCTGTCACTACTTGATAAGCTCCTGGAATAGGACCAACGTACCCCATTCGAGGTTCGGGGGGGAGAGCGCGTCCTTGAATATATTGAAATGGAGAGGGATCGATCAGTGCCAGGTCTCGATGAAGAGCGAGACACACTTCCAGTGGAAGCTGGCCCTGCTTGTTGAATGCCCATGGCTCCAGATAGATTTGAAAATCAATGTCACTGCATCCGGGAATATAGCCACCCTTCAAGGCTGAGCCGTGAACAAGTACTCCAATGCACCATTGACCAAGGTGATGCAAGTACACAGTTGTAGCCCTGTAAACAATTGATCGAGCTTCAGGTACAACCTGAGAGACATCAAGGTGAAACGCTTCTTGCCCATCAAGCATGTTACTTTTCTCCTTCTTTTCTGAACTACTGGACCAGTACGGACCATTAATGACGCATCCCAAATTTGATACTGGTGGGTAAAATTTTTTTTGTGTTGGGG
>CAXTXB010000459.1:3229-5067 GCA_964247965.1 uncultured Dictyobacter sp.
TCACCACCAAAAAAAATTTTCCCCACCATTATAAAATTTGGGATGCGTCATTAACACTACTCTACAGCATCATTTGCATACGACGCAAGAACTTGTATTGCCATACAACCGCGATTGCCAGTAACAGTTGTGGTGCGAAGAGCAACAGGACAGTGTAAAGTGGACCAAAGGCTTGAAGCAAAAATCCTGTCAGCGCTATACCAACTGGCTGGCTACCAGTTGAAATCAGGCGAAAAATGGCGTTGACGCGGCCTTGCATAGAATCGGGAATGAGCGACAGGCGGCAGCTATATTGCATAACCATATACACGGGTACCACGATAAAGCTTACAGCATTCACGATGCCAAGCACCAGTGGATTGGGCGCAAAAGCGTAGAGCAGCCAGGTTAGCCCCCAGATCCATGTCGTTGCGATAACCATACGCGCAAGGCCGAAGCGCCTGTAGAGCGGGCCAGCGATCAAAGAGCCAAGGATACTACCCAGGCCGCTGCCTCCCAGAATCAGTCCAAGCTGGACATCGGTAGCATGCAACTTTTGGGCTTGCAAAATCAACACCAGCAAAAAGCCAGAGCAGGGCGTAATCAGGCCAAACGTCAACAAGGCCAGGAAGCGCAACAAGGGATGCCGCCACAGCCACACCAATCCCGCACGTATATCGCTCCACAGCTTGTCCTGCGTTGCACTCCGCTCTTCCTGGAACTCTACTCTAATGAAGAGCAGAGAGATGACCGAGCATGCCGTAGAGATTGTATCGGCCAGGAACGGCAGTGCACGCCCCAGGCTATACAAGATCGGACCAAGCGCCGGGCCGAGCATAAGAGAGCTAGAATTTAATGTCTCGTTGATGCTTAGCGCCGTAGGAATCTGCCCTTTTGCAACGATGCGCGGCATCGCAGCCTGATTCGCCAGGCTAAAGAAGAGCGAGAGCGTCCCATCGCTAAAGGCGACCAGGGCGATGTGCAGAAAGGTCAGGCGGTTTAATAGAAGCGCCAGGGCGATGCTGCCCAAAGCCAGCGTACGCAGTGAATCGCAAATAATCATGACATACTTACGATTCCAGCGATCGATCAACGCCCCCGCCGGCAGGCTGAAGAGAACAAGCGGGATAGTGCCGAGCGCGCCCATAATTCCAGCCTGTGCCGGAGAATGAGTCAAGGCCAGGATCAGCAAAGGGAAGGTCACCTGCGAGATCTGTGTGCCGACCGTCGATATGCCCTGACCGCCGAAGAGAATCAAAAAGTTCCAGTTGCGCCACAGAGGCGTAGGTCGATCTGCGAGATGCGCTGGTACAACGTCCGGTGGAGTGTCAGATAAAAACGGCATCTGCATTTCCTTTCATTGAGTATCAAGATAAAGTTGATTATGAAGAGCGCACGGAGCCAGGGCAACTTCTCGATCGAATCAATGGGAGGAAAGCTGACAGCCACGCAAAGGAAGCCGCAGGCACTCAAGAGCGAGAAGTGCCATGGACGGCGAAAACGCGTGGGAACGTGGATGACAGGAAGAAACGAAAGATACTCTAAAATGGAGTAGCGCTAACTGCAATACCGACTTGCTAGTGATGGAATCAGTACCTCGCTTACAGCCGCCCCAGGCCCAGCGCGGTCGCCCGGGCGGCTGTGACAATCATCTGAATAAAATCTCGTAGAGCCATAGTTGATTGCTTTCTACTATGTGGATGATAGCGGTTAGTGATAGTTAATAGTAGCATACGCCAGTCAATATAAGCAATAGTAAGGAAGCACTTAAAGAGGGTTTGATTCCCGTCGCGTTCGCCTTCCTACTCTCTGACGTGTCGCAGCTTCGCTGCTCTTTATGATTCTTAAGAAATGTTTTA
>CAXTXB010000460.1:0-5066 GCA_964247965.1 uncultured Dictyobacter sp.
GAATAGCACTATGAATAAGACATGTGGACAGAGTATTTATATAGATCTAAAACACTGGATACATTGAACGCCATGAACTTGCAGGCGTCGTAATCACTGCAGGGCTCCAACCAGGTTCTCCATAAAGAATAGAATTATCCCACTTCGGATTTTTGTTATAGTAACGGTAACGAATCTGCCAATGCTGACCCACCTTCTTCTTTTCGTAGCACGCTGTCTCTATATCAAGTTGAAACGTCAAAAGTTGAGCATAGTAGGGCTGAAGTTGGTACTCTAATTCATCTGTATCAAGGTCATGATCAATAAAAGACATGTGCACATCGAAGCAGTAGGAATAGTCTTTTACTTCGGGGTCGCGGTCGTCGTCTTCAGCTTGTCGGAGAAGAATCAGCATGCCCATAGTCTCGAACTGGCAGTACGGTTCTTCAGCAAACGAATCAAGTTTAAAAGGCGGTAGCGAAAAGAGGTTACGTATCTCTGCTGCAAGCTGCTGTAACGATTTATCTGTTTTTATACAGACTTGAAATGACATTAGAACCCCTCCTTACAGATGCGGGAAGCTTGCATTGCGTAAAATCTAGCTTTTATCTTACCCCTCTTGCCAGGAGGTGTCAAGCCATATCGTTTAAAGAAGGAAGAAACTTCCTGAAGTATACAAGCATAAGAAGAGTAATTCTATTCACTTGCATTCACGTTTTCTGCTTGATATACTGTTAGTGCGCTCACAACGATTGTGTACATTGAGATGGATATTTTTATTTGCTTCAACAGTAAAAGGTAGTCAGCTGACTACCTGCTAGGATGAAGAGAGTGGTCATATGGCGACCGCGAGGAAACCAACTCGCTCACAAGCACTGATACCTGCTCCGCCGCCCGTGATAGCGGAGCCAATTATACACGGCAATCATGAGGTGCTGAGACAATGGGTCAAGCACTACTGGCAAAAACTGGAGATAGCGGAGCCTGAACTGGCGCTCCTGGCTATTACACAGGATCGCCAGGAATATATGCGCTGGACTGGAAAACGTCTAAACACGATGGCACTTGGTTGCTACTGTTATATCCCGGCGGCGAATACACCCCTGCGTCTGCAGAGGCTCGGTCATGGGGGTCCAGTGCACCGACATCTGATCTTTATAGAGCGGGATATGCAGGTAAGATCGATAGAAGTAACTATCGCACATGAATTGATCCATCTGGCGGATCGTGTGCGCGGGACGCCAAGACGCCACCGGCACCATGGCTATGATGCTATCGCCACCGATGAGGCGGCCATAACAGGCTATAGCTTAGAAGAGCTGCGAGCCCTATTACACGAGGAAAGTACCAGGCTGGAGTCTAGCAGGCGCAAGCGGCGACCGATACGTTATCTCTACGCGTGCCCCATGTGCGGTAAGCATTATCCTCGCACGAAACGCTACTCTCAGCCTGTCTCCTGTAGCAGTTGTGATAAACGTTATAATCCGCATTTCAAACTCCTGCTGTTACCAGCCGCTTCTGGAGAATAGCGAATTTATAAAGAATGATGACCTGGAAAAAGGGGGATGATAGAAGGAGCAATCCGACATTTCTATTAATGTATTCCTGCTAGTTCCCTTTGAAGATCAAAGAGCCATTCCAGCAAAGAGGTTGTTTGATGAATGCGGCTATTCATTACAATCTGATCGAAGAAGGTTGTGTCCTCCACCTCTCCAGCTGTGGCAGGCGTAGAATGTTGTTTCGTACGCAAGTGTACGAGAAAATGTTCACAGGCCTGTATCTGCTGCTTAATGAGCTCTGAAGTCTGAGCTGGTAGAAAACGTTGCACAAAATATAATTTGATAAGAAAGAGGATGCGTATATCACGCGGCTTCTCGTCTGCTTGAACAAGCCAGTCCATAAAAATGGTATGACCGGTAGTAGTCAGATGAAAAATTTTTCTAGGTGGCCGTGAGCCCTGAAGCTCAACCTCAGCTTCAATATAGTGCAGGCGCTCCAATTTCTTCAAAAAGGCATACATCTGGCTCATTTCGAGGTGTATAATTTGTCCAAGAGTACCGCCCTCGAAGTATTGAAACATGTCGTAGCCGTGCATTGGCCTGGATTTGAGGAGCCCCAGGATTACATATTCCGCTGGCTCGCTAATCTGCATAATCCCCCCTTTCGCTGGGTGATGAAAACATAATTATTATAGTGTAAAGATTGATGTTGGGGCAATCTTTTCCAGGCTCATGTAGCGACAATCCCTCGCAGTTGTCGTAATTGGGTGGCTTGCTTGCGATTGTCGTAGTTGGGTGGTTCGCTTGCGATTGTCGTAGTTGGCTAAACTAAGATCTGGAGACACTGAATAGACCTGAATGTCATAAAATCAAGAGTGGGAGCCATTATATGAACAAGCACACCCATGAAGATCTCTTACGGACACTAAGCGCATTATTACTAGAGGTTCACGCCCTGCAGACCCTTATGCCTTCGGTATCTATGATACAGCCAGTGTCATCAAGTGTAGTCGCAGATACAAATGCTCTACGCTCTGGCTTAAATGGATTAGAGGAGCTAGCGACAAAAGCATTAGCTACTGTACGTTCCTCGATGGAAGAGTTTCCTATGCCCGAATTGGAAGGCGTGCCACTATCAGAAGCGCTCTTCCGCATGGTTGAAGACACAGCAGAGCGCTTGAACCTCACCAGTCGCATCTCATTCTCAGGCATCGATGAGCAAAACAAAGTCCGCGAGCAGAACCTTTCTCCAGTTGCCAGGCACTTGCTGTACCTGGTTGCGCGCGAGTCGCTCTATCAAGTCGAGAAACATGTGGGTGCGCGGCGGCTGCGCTTTGGGCTCAGCTATAATCAGGATGACGTGCAGATGAGCCTGGAAGATGACGGGGTGAATAATCTTGATGGCGAGGCACAAAGTAATCAGCAAGAGGTGGATGCACCCGCCCCACCCTTTGATGCACCATTCTCCGCCCTCGCTGATGCTTCGCTAAAGCCAATTATCAATCACCTCCGTGCCCGCCTGGAGCAGCTCGGGGGCTCCCTGGAGATCGCGCTGGTCGGAGAGCAAGGAACGCGTGTAGTGGCCCACATCCCCTATATCTCTCCATCAAACGAAAGCGAACGTCTTGATGATATTGGCCTCTCACCATCCAAAAAAGGGGACGAAGAGAATGCTGGCCCTGTGCCTGCTCCGACTGAAGTGCCTATCCGTATCCTGGTCGTAGAGAGCCAGGCTGTAACACGGGCCGGACTCCATCGCCTACTCGAATCATATGCTGGCCTGCAAGTGGTTGGCGAGGCGGCAGATGGCGTTCAGGCAGTAAGTGAGACGCTCGAACTTGGACCACAGGTTGTGCTTATGGATACGCAACTCCCAAATGGACAAAGCCTTGAAGCGCTGCGTCAGATCAAACAACTGAATCTGGATGCGAAAGTCCTCCTGCTCGCCACCCAGGACCGAGAAGAGTACATGTACGAGACGCTTCGTGCCGGTGCTGATGGCTACGTCTTAAAAGATATCGCGCCTGATGAACTTGCCCAGGCTGTGCGAGCGGTCGCACAGGGAGAAATATTAGTGCAGCCACAACTGGCCGGGCGCTTGCTCTCACGCTTCGGCCGGCAAGGACACTACAATACACTTACCGCGCGTGAGCTAGATGTATTGCGCCTCCTCGCCCGTGGAATGCGCAACAAAGAAATAGCCGCCCGCCTTTTTGTCAGCGAGCGGACCGTCAATTTCCATCTGGCGAATATCTATCAGAAGCTGAATGTCTCCGGCCGCACCGAAGCTCTGAGTAAAGCTATCGAACAAGGGCTAGTCACAACATAGTCTCCAGATCTCAATTCACCAATATCTGCCCCGCGTGCCATGTATCAAGAGAGTGCTTGAGCGAATTAATATAAGCCGACTCATCATTATGATCAGCCGCCGGAGCATAAGTCGGAATGATCTGATCAACAGTCGTCAGGCCCCATTGTGCCACATAGAGATTGCGCATCAGCTTATACCATTCCTGGAAACCATCTTCCCAGGTATCGAACCAGGCAAAATTATCGCGACAGCGAAAATTGGGGATACAACGGATGTTGCCCAGAGAAAGACTGCCTGTAGCCTCGCCCTTCGTCCCAAACGTGCTCTCGTGCATAAAAAAAGCCAGTGCAAAAGCTGGATCGATCCCATATTTCACACCCAGGTCGTAGAGAGCCTGGCCTTTACCTGCTGCCGGCGAATGGTAGGTGCTCAACACCTCGTTAATAAAATTGGCGTTGACTGTCGGTTTTCCGAGCACAACATAAGGACCACTTTGCGCTTTAATTGGCACTTTCGGAGGCAGGGGCTCGTCGGACTGCCAGCTTGAGGCTAACTTACCGCCAACCTGGATGTCATATGTCTTGCCGCCGCCATAATTCAGCAAGCGCTCTTCATCTGAGCGCTGGAACATACCAGCCGAAATCAGAACAAGTAAAGAAGCCACAACGCAAAAAACACAGATAACCCACGGCCGCAGCCAGAACTGATGGCGTTGAAGTGGAGAGGCTTGTGGCGTTGGAGCATATTCGTTGATGATGCGGCGTGGGAGTGGAGTAGGAGCGTACTCGTTTGTCGCGATGCGGCGTGGGAGTGGAGTAGGCGTATACTCGTCCGCCCCAATATAGTGCGGGAGTGGAGCGTATTCGTTGGTCCCGATACGCTTCGTACGAGCCGGGAGGGTTGTTTTATTGGGAATAGATTGCGTTGTTGGTATTACACGTGTAGTCCGGTCCTGTGCCTGATTTAACCTGGTGAGCGATCTGCCTGGCGAAAAATCCTCGTCTTCATCCTCTAGCTGCTGCGTCAGGGGAGGTAATTCTCGTGTCGCGCGCGCGGGGATACGCTTTTCCAGTTCTATGGGCTCTTGTGGTAATGACTTCCTGGCGTAGCTTCCACTCGCCATGAACGACCTCCTTCATACTACTAAGAAAAAGAACTTATGTTCTAATAATAACACAGCCTACAAACCCCCTACAAGTAGACTATGGAAGCGACTCGATGTATAGAAATACAACTAGCTACAGGCTATCATAACATTCTAGAAGCCTCTAATGTAT
>CAXTXB010000461.1:0-5061 GCA_964247965.1 uncultured Dictyobacter sp.
CAAAGATGCTGCTGGCCGATAAGCAAGAAGAGGCATATAAGACTGCGCGCTGGTACCAGGACGTGTTCGGGCCAGAGAACTTCTACCTTGAGATTCAAGAGCATAACGGCATATTTGATGACGGCCAGCCTTCTCCGCAGGGGCGGCTGAACCAGATGCTCTATCAGATGCATAAAGATCTACAAATTGAGATGGTCGCGACCAACGATCTGCACTACGTGGAGGCACACGACTCTGGCTCACATGATGTTCTGCTCTGCGTCCAGACGGGTAAGCAGCTTGATTCG
The DNA here is from genome assembly GCA_964247965.1 of uncultured Dictyobacter sp. Taxonomy (GTDB): domain Bacteria; phylum Chloroflexota; class Ktedonobacteria; order Ktedonobacterales; family Ktedonobacteraceae; genus Dictyobacter. The sequence goes on from CAXTXB010000461.1 coordinate 288, forward strand.
CCAAAACGTATGCGCTTCGATAGCCACGAATACTACCTCAAGGGTCCCGATGAGATGACGCGACTCTTTCCAGACATCCCCAACGCCCTGAGCAATAGTGTGCGCATCGCCGAGCAGTGCAGCGTTGATCCTCTTGCTCACAAAGCGAAATTACCGAGCTTTACGGTTCCCCCAGAATATAACTCGGAGAAAGAGTATTTACGGACATTATGCCTGCAAGGCTTGCAGGAGCGCTTCGGCGAGGTCTCTGATCATGCCGTTCGGCAGCTCGACTACGAACTCGACATGATCGCGAATAAGGGCTTCGTCCCCTACTTCCTCATTGAGTGGGACTTCGTGAACTACGCACGCTCCCACGATATCCGCTGCTCGGCCAGAGGGTCCGCTGCCGGCAGCCTGCTCGCTTACTCACTGGGCATTACAAACGTCGATCCAATTCGCTATCAGTTACCCTTTGAGCGCTTCTTCAATGTTGAGCGCGCCGACATGCCTGATATCGACATGGACTTCCCGGATAACCGTCGTGAAGAAGTGATCGAATACGTGGCACAGAAATATGGCACCGATAGCGTGGCGCAGATGGTGACCTTTAATACAATGGCGGCCAAGGCTGCGGTGAAGGATGTGGCCCGCGTGATGGGTCAGCAGGATATTGGCGACCGTATCACGCGTCTGATTCCAACGGGTCCAAAGGTGACGCTGCAGGGCTCACTCGATTCTGTGAAAGAGCTCAATATGCTCTATCACGAGAGTAAGCCGGTGCAGGATATCATCGACCAGGCCTTGAAATTGGAAGGTTCAGTGCGTTCAACGGGTGTACACGCGGCAGGCGTGATCGTCGCCAATGAGCCACTTGAAAACTTTGTGCCGCTTCAACTGCGCGATCCCAAAGATCCCAGCAAGGGACGCATCACCCAGTATGAACAGATCCACCTTGAAGAGCTGGGCCTGATCAAATTCGACTTCCTGGGACTCTCCAACCTGACCATCCTGGATAATACCCTCAGATACATTGAGCAGACGCGTAACGAGGTAGTTATCCTGGAAAAAGTTCCCCTGGACGATGTTGAGGGCGACGAGGTGCAGAACGAAAAGCGGCGTAAGTCGTTTGAGCTGCTAGCGAGCGGTGAAACAACGGGCATCTTCCAGCTGGAAGGCCCGAAGATGCGCGAGTATATTAAGCAGCTTAAACCGACCAGGGTGGAGGACGTAATGGCCATGATCGCCCTCTACCGTCCAGGCCCGATGGATAGTATTCCAGACTTTATTAAGGCGAAAGCGCTCATGGCCAAGAAGGGGCCGGGTGCAATAACGTATCTAGACCCCCGCTTGTCTGAGTGGCTTGAAGAGTCTTATGGCATCATCGTGTATCAGGACCAGGTGCTATTTATAGCCGTAAACATGGCAGGCTTCTCCTGGGGCAAGGTCAATAAGTTCCGTAAGGCGCTTAGTAAGAAGTTGATGACCGAGGTCGAGGGCTACAAGGGCGATTTCATCAAGGGCTGTGTGAACAGTGGAATGAAGCAGGAGATAGCCGAAGAACTCTTTACCCTGGTACTTCCTTTCGGCGGCTATGGCTTCAACAAGGCACACGCCGCCAGTTATGCCGTCGTGGCTTTCTATACTGCCTACCTCAAAGCGAACTATACCGCCGAGTTTATGGCCGCAACAATGACAACCGAGGCAGCGGATGTCAAGAAGATTGCCAACGCGATCGCCGAGTGTAAGCGCATGGGCGTCGAGATCATGGGGCCAGACGTGAACAGGAGCGATCGCGGCTTTACCGTTGAGAATAAGGGCGTACGCTTCGGACTATTAGCGATCAAGGGCATTGGCGATGGTCCGATCAACGAGATCGTTCGCGCTCGCAACGAGGAAGGCCCCTTTAAATCGCTGGCCGACTTCTGTACAAAAACTGATCCGAGGTCAGTGGGCAAGGGCGCAATCGAGACGCTGATCAAAGTAGGCGCAATGGATTCTATGGTGGGTCCCAATAAACGCCATCTCCTCCTGGACTCGGTTGAGCGGGCCATGCAGTTCGGCAAGAGCGAGCGAATGGCGAAGATGAACGGCATGCTCAGTCTTTTCGGCGATGACGAGGTGAGCACCTCGCTGGATTTCTCTTTGAGCCAGAAGGCCGAGGAAATTTCGCGCAAACAACTGCTAAACTGGGAGAGAGAGCTGATCGGAGTCTATATCTCCAAACATCCATTGTCTTACCTCGGCGACCTGTTTCAGGATAAAGTCACCCACACTACTGGGGACCTTACCGAAGAAAGCGACAGACAGAAGGTCGTGCTTGGCGGCACGATTAAAGAGGCACGCCGTATCACAACGAAAAAGGGCGATACGATGTGTGTGGTTCAGCTTGAGGATATGTTCGGCACGATCAGCGTCACCGTCTTCCCCAAAATGTATGAGGAGACCGCCGAGTTGTGGGTGGAGGAGACGGTGGTAATTGTGCGTGGCGAGGTTCAGGTGCGCCGCGACGAGCCTTGCATCCTCTGTAATAGCGTCACACCACTTAAAGCAGTGGAGGAAGAGATGAATCGAAAGCACTATCAACTCTGGGTCACATTGCAGCTCAGCGGCTCAGATGAACTTTCTGTCTCTAACGATATTATGAAAGTGCAGGATGTGTACCGCCACCTTAGCGAACGACCAGGCCGCGATCACTACGAAATTGTCGTCTCGAATGGCGAGTGGCAGACGCGCCTGGCTCCAGGGGACAATACGATGCAGTATAGCCCGGAACTACACGACAGGCTGATAGATCTACTCGGACCAGACGCTGTTGAAGCCATTATCGTCACATAAGCTTTTGATTGTCTTCTACCGAAGAAACCCTGGCATTCATACACTCGTATATGCTATAGCCGATATATGTTGATCGACCAAAATGAAGAAAAGGTTTTAAAATTGTGGGTTCCGAATATCCAAATCCTACACCAGACCCCAATAGACGAGCAATGCGTTACCCAGGACAGCGATCTTTCAAGAGAAGCGACGAGGATACTCAGCCACGTCCAGTAGTGCAGCCACCTGTTAAAGCAAGCGAGCAGTTCGAAGAGCCGGCATATCGTGAACATGTCTCTGGACATCTCAACTCCTATCCACCCGCCGCTCCAACCTTCTATCCGCCGGACTTACCAGAGCGGCAAGCCCGGCAATACACCAGCGAACAGACGGTGAGCCAACCAGGACGCCCTGCACAACCATATCCGCAACCTGTGCAGGGAAATCAAACAGTCGGATACAGAGCACAGCCCCAGGTCTACCCACAACCTGAGCAGCAATATTATGGGCAAAGTTACGGACAATATTATGGGCAGGGATACCAGCAGCCAGGCGCTTATCAGGCACCTTATGGCTGGCCTCCAAACAACCAGGTACAATATGGTTATCCTGCCTATAATGCTTATACTCCTTACTACTACCAATATCCGTACTATCAATACGGTTGGCAGGCAGCGAAGCCTAGACGTGATATGTACCTGTTTGTAATGTCCATTATTGCAACAGTATGTTCCGGATTAGTGCTTGCTACCGGCTTTCTCTGTGCAATCCTTCTCCTTTTCGTGTCGATAGCCGAACCCGGTAGTACTGCCGCTAATGCGAAAGTCGCAGGCCAACTCTTTGGTGGAATTGTCCTCTTTACTGCATTGACACTCGCGGGCCTGTTAGGCGGCGGCTTTAGCCTTTATCATAGTATCCGCTCGCTGATGAAAAGGCGTTCGCGCGAGTTTAAGATGCCGTGGTTCTGGATCTTCCTGGGCCTTTACATACTTCTGCTGGCCGTAGGATTGGCGACCCGGGGTAGCAATCAGGTGGTGACAAACACGGGCTTGAGCATCGCTTTAATCGGCCTGGCCGGTCTACTACCAGCGCTTACTATACTCTCATTGGGTGTGCGGCGTATCCATTTTCCGCGTACAGCGAAGTGGCCTACAACCTGGCGTCGCCTGACGGTTGCCCTTGTAAGTGGTGCCACGTCAGCGATCCTGTTTGCGATGATTTTTGAGCTGATCCTTGATTTTATCGTGCAGGCCGGCCTTCATGTGACGAGTTTTAATCTGGATGATCCAAATGCGCCAATCCCCAATAATGCGCGCGTATTGCTCTATATGTTTCTGCTTGTCTCGGTGATCGCGCCATTAGTTGAGGAGAGTGTGAAGCCGCTGGCGGTGATTGCACTTATTGGACGCATCAATAGCGCGGCGGAGGCTTTTATTCTGGGCCTGGCCTGTGGAATTGGCTTCGATCTGATCGAAACATCAGGCTATATCAGTATGGGTTATCGTAACTGGGTGGATGTGGCGATTGAGCGCAGCAGCGCGGGTCTGCTGCACGGCTTTGGAGCGGGCATGACGGCGCTGGGTTGGTACTTTCTGACCCATAAAAAATCACTGGCCCATCGCCGCGTCCTGATTGGTCTGGGCTGCATCCTCTACGCCATCCTGCAGCATGCGATCTGGAACGGATCATTCGTCTTCCAGCTCCTGCCCGCACCGATTGGACCCTACCTCGACCAGGGTAAGATCATGCTCGGCAACTATCCAATGTCTGCCAGCCTGCTGATCTATCTTGTTGAGACTATCCTTATGTTGACCTTCTTCCTGTATATCACGGGCAAGTTGAGCGGTCGCAAACGCCCTACAAAGGCTTCTCCATCATCTTCATTGCCTCAGCAAGATAGAGGGCAGCATCCTGTACAGCCAAAGCCGCCATCTAACCAGCTCAACCCGCTGCCTGTGCGCTAAATAATATTGTTATG
>CAXTXB010000462.1:0-1019 GCA_964247965.1 uncultured Dictyobacter sp.
AGTGAATGCCGAGCAATTGCGGAGGCTAGAGGCTCTGGAGGAGCCGGGTCGGGCAGCAACAGTACATGAACTGCTCATTGCGTACGCGGCCCCCATCTTCGCGCTCTTCGATACGCCGCGTGGGCGCGAGTGGGTGCAGGCCTGGATGATGGCGGCACGGGCGGAGATTCCTTCGGGCCATACGGGACACATAAACACACGCCTGGCGGGCGATGAGGGGGCAGAGGTAACCAGCCGGTATTACGAGGTGTTGCGCCGCCTGCTGCCACATATTGGGGCCGACGAGCTCTGGTGGCGCTTTGAGCGGGCCAATAATTTATTGATGGCGAACCAGGGTAGGCGAGCTATGACCTCACCACCAGGCGCGCACGCAGAGAAGCGAGACGAGCGCGCCTGGCTCATCACGTTTCTAGCTGGAGCGCTGGAGTCTGCCGCTACAGAGAGAGAGACTGGCTGACAATGGGTCAGCCAGTCTCTAAGAGAAAGTACATGTACAGCTACATGTATACTGTATATATATTGTTATTATGTCGTTATCTTAGTCCCTGTTTAGAAGATGTAGAGGTGCGAGGAACGTATGTTTATTCCCCAAGGACAACCCTTTATCGAGACAATTTTTGCGTGTATCGACGATGGCGTGATCACGATAGATGAGACTAACGCTATTACATTCTGTAACACAGCTGCGGGCAGATTGTTGAATATTGATCCGGCTAGAGTTACCGGGCAGCACTATCAGGATGCCTTTAGTAGCCGTCCTCAATTAGGCCTGATTGGTAGATTACATGGATTGCGTATGTTGCAGCAGGCTGGTAGTGTGGTACGTACATTTATAGAAGGCGAGGTGCCCGGGCGTGGGCATGTACGCTTGAGCCTCAGCATGGGCCTGGTAACAGATATGCGCTTGAACTATCTGGGCCTGGTCATGATATTTCATACTGGCAGAGAGAGACTTTCGGCATGAAACGAAAACGACTCATTGCGGATCTAGATATCGTTGGAAAACTTTTTTTGTGAGC
>CAXTXB010000462.1:1029-5030 GCA_964247965.1 uncultured Dictyobacter sp.
TTCCAACTATATCTAGATCCGCAATGAGTCGTTTTCTCAGCGCTAGAATTATACTTAGCTAGAGTATGGGTTTTCTGGCTCCTGAGAAGCACCTGGGCGCGGAACGTCTCCGGACCATGCTTGATTCGCTTGCTCAGGTGGACGATACGAGCGATCAATTTGTGTACGCTCGACATTATCAGCACGACCAGGGCTTTCCGATCGTTGAGGATCAGGCGTTCCGTATCCTGGTTGCACCTGATATGGATACGGCCACGGCTGCTGGGCAGGGTAACCCTGGGCAGGAGGATACTGCGGCATCGGCACATAAGGCTGACCAGGATAGGGTTGACCCGGGTAGAGCGGCTGAGGGTGTCGCGCCCGCCATGAATTCCTGCCGATCAGCCCACCGAGCGCACCGAGGCCGGCACCCCAACCTATAGCCAGGGCGATGCCAATAAGGCTCCCGACTAAAGCGGAGCCAATCAATATTGAATGAAATGAATTGACCTGATTCGCAGGATTCGTCTGAGCATAGCGAGTTAATGTTGGACCCAGCGTGACCGTGAAGAAAAGGATTATATAGGCTATACAACCGATCAAACCATAGAATCCACCCGTCCACATACCTGAAAAGACTCCTGTACTAACCTTCCCCGTCTGCCGGGAAGCCAGGATGCCCGCCACAAAGTAGGCAGCCAGCCCTAACAGAAAGCCTAGAATGCCCAGTATAATACTAAAGATCGAGCTGCTCGATATACCACTTACACTGCTGCTAGAAGGGGTACTCGCAGCGAAAGACAAGGAGGTTATCACCAGGAGAATTACTTCTACAACAGCTAGAATAAGACCTATAATTAAGCCATAGCGAAAAGCAACCCGCCCCGAGTTGGGAGGGGTAGAGTCAGGTTGCATATATCCACTCCTTACTAAGCATTTCTCCATCCTTCTACGTATTTCTACATTCCTGCATTTTTTATAAAAAACCGAAAAATGCAGGAATGTAGAAATACGTAGAAGGATGGAAAGCAGCGAAGCCGCAACAAGTCATAGATTGAGAAAGTGAACATTATGGAAAGCAAAAACTTTCTCAGAACTTCATTGTAACATCTGGACCAGCAGTAATAAAGAGCTTTGTATTAGAAGCGAAAGCAATATTTACACTGGATAGACGCGTTTTATTCCTATCCTACCGGATCTCTCTCTTTTCTCGCTTACCCGCATGCCTTCAGCTTGCGTGTCTTCTTACTAATAGTTATACATTAACGGTTTATACAGTTTTAATAGCTCTTCGTTTTATCTTTGCATATTTTATAAGAAGTATAAAATATGCAAAAACAAAACGAAGAGCTATTAAAACTGTATAAACCGTTAATAAGATCCTCAAGAGCGAAAGACCTTTTAAATTCATAGAGCTATAATTTGAACATCGTGTGTATTAAGTACATTCTATAGGCTTCTGATTTTACTTTTTGAAGTCTAAATCGTGTCTATAAGTGTTAGAACGTATCTTCTTTGCCTGATAAATATTACAATATACAAGGTTTCGCAGCGAGGCTGTGAATATGTCGCAGAGGGGGATTTAAAACTGGATGCATTGTGCTATACTCACATCGAACTCAAAAACACTGCGAAGAAAGAGAGCGCACATGCGTATTCTCCTCTTCGGTAGGAGTGTTTTTTTAGTAGGCATTGACAAATAGTCAGAAAAGGTATAATTCACGGTTTAAATTGCACTGCTTGTCTGACTGAATAGTAGATGTTTACCTTTGCTGATACGCAGTTTGCAAAAGGAAACAAGGAGCGTTTTGTTGCTCGCCAAAAGGAGAGTTTTTCATGTCGCAGGATACGCTCACGACGGAAACGCCGAAGACGTCTGAAGGAGACGAACACAGCCATAGTGGTACACTACTAGGGCCACTCTTATGTTGGGCTGTTGTCTTTGCCGATATTGGTACCTCAATTTATTATGTACCTGGTATCCTCTATGGGAATGTCGGCAATCTCGCGGGCTTCTTTGTCTTTTTAACAATGTCGGTCTTTGTGCTACTCACATTGAAGTACGCAGAAGTTACACACCGTTTTCCACAAGGTGGAGGAGTGGTAACGGTTGCAGCATCTGCATTTAATAAGTGGTTTGGCGCACTGGGTGGCATGTTTATTCTCGTGGACTATTTTCTCACTTCATCGATCAGTTCTCTATCAGGCATGCAGTATCTCAGTGTAGTCATTCCAGTGCTTGGAGAAAGTACGCGACTACCAGGAGTTGGATCGATTCAGTTAACGCTTATATTGATTACGTTGGGAGTGCTTGTTCTGCTGGGCATATTGAACTGGTATGGAGTGAGCGAGAGCGCTAAGGTCAGTCTGGTGGGGGCGATTATTGCTTTTCTAAGCGATCTAGCTATTCTGGTGACGGTCTTCACGCACATCTCCTTTTCCACCTTTCTCTCACTCTTCCCTAAAATGTTCGCGGGACACGCACTGACACCTGTATCTCTGCTGATTGGTTTCGCAGGTTCCTTCCTGGCATTTTCGGGTCTAGAGAGTATCTCTCAGCTATCGCCTGTGATGAAAACGCCGCGCAAGCGCGTCGCGGGCCTTGCTCTGCTGCTCGTAATTATTACCATCGGCCTCACCAGTCCATTTCTGACGATGTTCTCCACCCTGCTGCAGCCCCGAGAGGCCGCAGATCCCATCCTCTCCAGCCAGCTTATCTCACTGCTCGCTGGACACTGGGGGAGTGCATTTCTGCAGACCGAGGTGGCAATCAGTGCCAGCGCGCTGCTGATCTTTGCCAGCAACACGGCCATCATCGGCGCATACCACGTCTTTATCGCCCTCGCACGCCTGGGCTTCTTTCCAGCATTTGTGTTGAAGCGTAATCGACTACGCGAGACTCCGCACTACTCTATTATGCTCGCCACCGGCATCCCCATCGTTATCCTGATCCTTGTACTTGGTAATATTACGATCCTGGGCGATATGTACGCGTTTGGACTGCTGGGTGCATTTACGCTCACCTGCTTAGGCCTTGATATTATTCGTGCCCGTGATCGTAAGGCCGCGGCACGTATACGCGACAAACGCCAGACTAATCCCGGCGATAATCTAGCAGTGCTCGATACTACACAAGCACACACAAGAAGTGAGCAGGAGGATAGGGAAGACGAGGCTTTACGCAATGGCCATTATAGTATGAATGGAAGCAACGAGAGACGTGGAGCTACACAGGAAGCAGCCGGGCGCTCTCGCTTCTTATTGTTCTTAGGCAGGCTCTGGCAACGGCTGGATTTCTGGCTCGGCGTTCTCACGACAATTCTGGTCATTATTGCCTGGTCAACAAACCTGGTTGCGAAGCCGCTAGCCACGCTCTTTGGGGGCACCGTTACGGTGATTGGCATGACTATCTCCTACTTCAACTACAGGGCACAGGAACGCAAGGGCCAGGCTCCTGTACATATTGTGCCGTTGAGTAGCATAGAATTGATGTCGAATACTATTATCGCCGTTCTTATGCCCGACGAGGACAAGGCGAACAAGGCAGTCGTTCAGAGCGCGGCGCACCACAGCGATGGACAATCATTGGCGTTCCTCTATATTGGCCGACCAAAGGATGTTCCGACGCTGAGCCCATTCGAGTACTACGATCCCTACCTGTACGATGAGACGGCGCTGCGCACATTTCGTAAGGCCGAAGCTTTCATACGCGAGAAGAAGACAGGGATGCAGCCTCAGTTCGTCTATCGTCCAATTCCACAGGATGCGAAGCCGCAGGAGGCAGAGATTCTTACCTATATATGGCAGACGATGCATCCGCATGAGATGCTCATCTCGATCGATGACCTTCCTAAGCTCAATGATATCAATCCGGATCGTATCCGCTACGAGCTAACGTCCAGCGGCAAGGTCGTCCACCTACTTGCCCGGCGCTAGTTCTTCTTAGACATAAATACCAGGAACCCTTTCAGTTGTTATCTATTTTTAATTAGGATACATTTTTCGCATTTCTGCATATTTCT
>CAXTXB010000463.1:0-5002 GCA_964247965.1 uncultured Dictyobacter sp.
TGCCTGACCGGTTGAGAGAAAATATGGTTGATATAAAACAAATGCTGAACCGCTTCCTGGCGATTCCTGGTGTCCGTCAGGCTGTTCTGGTAGGTCGCGATGGCCTGATGATCGAAGGTATGACTCGCGATGGGAAAGAGGATATGGAGGCGGTCGGCGCTATCACTACGGCAAATCTTAGCGCTGCAGAGGCACTGGGAAAAGAAATTTCTCGTGGAAACCTGGTTGGGCTGCTTTTAGAATATGAACATGGCTTGTTGAGCGTCGATCCTCTTGGGGATTTCGCTCTCGTGGTTACTCTATCGGATAATGCCTCGAATATTGGTCGCATCCGCCACCTGGTTAAAGCGAGTCGGAATGAGATTCTTGAGGCCCTGGATATAGCGTAGAATACCGCTTCCTTTGTATTCTCTCTTGTAACTAACTTTACTGCCTAGAGCAACAGATAAATGCCGTATTTTACCTTTTGCCAGACGTGTACACGGAGGGCGGCGCGTCCATGGAACAACTAACAAATCTTATTATCTCAGATCGTGAACTGGCAGCAATTTCGACTGTGTTGTTGAAGTTGATGAACGATACAAACGCTACTTCTGCTATGTTGATTGACAAAAGTGGCCAGGTGGTTGCTGTGCAAGGCTCGGAGATGCGCCGCAATGCTACTACGTTGGGTGCTCTACTCGCTGGCGTCTTCTCTTCTTCCCGTGAAGTAGCCCGGCTGTTGAATGAGAAGGATTTTCGCAGCATCTTTCAACAGGGGGTGCAGGAGAATATCTATACATCCATGGTTGAGGAACAGTGGCTGCTAGTGATCATTTTTGATAAGTTGACGCATATTGGCCTGGTCAAGGTTCTTTCGAAAAAGGCTTCTGATGAGCTTGGGCGTACTCTAGAGCGTGTGCGGAGCGATACGTCGCGCACGAAGTCCTCTGTGCTCAATGTTCAGTTTCGCTCTTCCGTCGAGGATACCATCGATCTGCTCTTCCGCGATTAGAGGAACCATCATTTATGGCTCTCATCAACATTGCTGCCCATGAGATCCATTGCAAAATCGTGTATTATGGCATTGGGTATTGTGGGAAAACGACAAATCTTCAGTACGTGCATAGAAGCATCCAGCCTACCGCACGGGGTGAGATGCTTTCTATCGCCACTGAGACGGAGCGTACGCTTTTCTTTGATTTCCTTCCTCTGGATCTCGGCACGGTCCATGGCTTTCATACTCGCTTCCATCTCTATACTGTGCCGGGTCAGATTCTATATGAACGTACCCGGCTTGCGGTTCTGAACGGCGCGGATGGCATTGTGTTCGTGGTGGATTCGCAGGCTGATAAGTTTGAGGAGAATGTGCAGAGTATCGCCGAGCTTGATATGAATATGCGGCGCATAGGCAAGGACCTGGCGTCCTTTCCTCTGGTGATGCAGTGGAATAAGCGCGATATGCAAAATGCCTTGCCGGTTCAGGTGCTTGAACGCTACTTGAATCGTCGCCGCGTGCCCAGCATCGAGGCTGTCGCATCCACCGGGCGAGGCGTTTTTGCTACCCTGCGTACGATTAGTAAGAATGTTATGGCTCAGCTCTAAATCATGCCAATCTCTATCTTTGGCATTGATTTCACTAGCTCTCCCTCACACCGGAAGCCGATTACTTGTGCGCGCTGCTCGTTCTCTCGCGGTGTATTAACTGTCCTGGATTGCCCCACCCTACCGCAATTTTCGGCTTTTGAAGCTTTTCTCCTGCAGCCTGGCTCCTGGGTTGCGGCCTGCGATTTTCCCTTTGGCTTACCCTCTGAGCTTATACAGAATCTGGGCTGGCCTGAGGGCTGGCGTGGCTATGTTAGCCATGTGGCTTCGCTTGGCAAGGATGGCTTCGTGGCGGCACTCACCGAGTATATGGCGGCTCGGCCGACTGGTGGGAAGTTTCATCTGCGCCTGGCTGATAAAATCGCGGATGCGCGCAGCCCTATGATGCTCTATCGTGTTCCGGTGGGCAAGATGTTTTTTGAGGGTGCGCCTCGCCTGCTTGCTTCTGGCATAAGCGTTCTTCCCTGTTATCCCCGGGCTGATCCGCGCGTGGTGGTCGAGGTCTATCCCGCGCTCGTCGCCCGCCGTTGGCTGGGGAAGCGCGCTTATAAAAGTGACGACCGCAAGAAGCAGACCGATCCGCTCAAGCTTGCCCGCCGTGATCTCATCGCTGCTATCCGTTCACCGGAGCTTACTTCAGCTTATAATCTGCAGCTTTCGCTCTCTGATGAACTGGCTATCCAGCTCGTCGAGGAGCCTATGGCTGATCGCCTGGATGCTATCCTCTGCGCGATTCAAGCTGCGTGGGCCTACCAGATGCGCGAGCATCTCCATGGTTATGACTACGGTATCCCTCCTAACTTCGCAAACGAAGGCTGGATCGCTGATCCCTCTGTCCTGGACTCTTACCTGCTCAATTCTCCAACCTGCTGAACAATATGCTTACCCCAGATTGCGCTCACAACAATGCCTCCCACTATTACGATATTAAACACAACTGGCGCAATGGCAAGCACCAGCACGACTGGTAACGTAAATACTAGCGTAAGTCTTAGTACAAACTCGCCCAGTAGAAGCAGGCCCCAGAAGATTGTTCCTCCCTGAATGCTCCGTCGAAAAGATGCATATTTCCAGAGCGCATCAAAACCTGCCCTCTTCTCAGAATCATTGCCTACCATGAACTGCCTGGCAAAGTAATACCCAAGTGGCTTAGGCATCAAGAGCGAAAACAGAAAGACCAGCCCGGTAAACCCGGTCACAAACGATTCTCGCACAAGCAGTAGTTGTGGACCACCTCCAAGTAGCCCACCAACAATGCTGACTATAATTCCTAACAGGACCATGATGCCAAAGACGTCTAGCTGGCGTTGACGCAACAGACTCACTACGTTGCCAAGAACGGGACACAGCGAAGCAACCAGAAGTGGAACGAGGCTCGTAGCAGAAAAGTGTGGCTGCAAGAGCGCATAGATGATGAGTGTGCCCACAATGCTAAGCAGCAAGCTCGGCGCGAGATTCCGCACAATGCTGACCAGAAATTGACGCGTATTCATGCTCTTTAAAAACTCTAGTGACTCTGGCATAGCTATTTTTTCTTCTTAATCTTGCGCTAGTCTCGCGACAGAAAACTTACGACTGACATCCAGAACTGCAGGATTCCGCATCCTGTAAAAAGTGCTACGCGTAGCCAGTGTGACCTCAGGAGCCATTGATAGTCTCTGTCAAGAGTTCCGTCTTCCCGCTGCGTCTGCTGTAATCGAGCCTGTAGAGGTGCCCATAATACACCCGTTAGTAGCCACGACTGTATCTGCAACATAACGTTAAGCCAGGTCAACCACCGGGGAACCCTTGCTGAACGCCAATGTAGTTGTGCCAGCGATCCTAATGTCGCTAGCATCCCGAGCGGGAAAACAACGGGTTGTATACCTCCCCATCCCTCCCACCAGGATCTGTGATACTCTGCGAACTCCCCTGGCTTAATATGGACCCATAAGCGATACCCAAACTGAGTCATCCAGATGGTTCCTACGTTATAACAGCTCGCTGCCAGGCTGATCATCTGTACCCAGCGTGCAACTATTTCTTGTCGCCCAATAGTTTCGGCATCAACATTATTTCCTTTTTGTGTAGACATAGCCTTTACCTCCCTTTCTCAGGACAACAGGTTAACAGGTCATACTGCCGTCCTCATAAGTGTGCTGTAGAGTATTCCTATTTGGAAGAAAGGAGTTTGTGTTGCTTTACCCCTATCTTTCTTAGGGCAAAAGTAAACGTTCAACATCGTCCAATACCTGGCGTATATCCGCGCTTCCTGGACTCGTGATTTGATGAAAGAAGAAACCTTTGATCAATATAATCAATCTACTTGCCATGCTCCCTGCATCGATATCTGAGCGGAACACTCCCTGTCGCACTCCATCTCGTACAAGATATTGGAGATAGGCATGCCATCCCTCGTCCAGGTGGTGCAACGCTATTTGAATAGAGCCATCACGTAAGGAACGCATCACCAGTTCGCTTAAGACAATAAACATCTCTGGCGTAGCTTGAAAGCGATGGTAAGTCTCCAAAAACATCCCATGGATCTGCCCAAGTGGTGTTGTATCATCCAGTTCTTGTTCTACCATTGGTATTGGAGCCGCGCTGAATTGTTCTAACAGGTGATCGACAACTTCGCGAATCAGATCCTCTTTGCTCGCGAAATAGTAGTGCAAGGTTGCAATGTTGACATGTGCTCCCGCAGCAACATCCCGGGTGCGCAGATGCTCAAATCCTTTCTCCGCGATAAGTTGATAAGCGGCAAGAACAAGCGCTTGCCTCCGCTCGTCTCTGTGGGCCGCACGTGCTCCACCGTCCTGCCTTTCCCCCTCATTTTCCTCAGTCATCATTCATCTCACCAATATCAATCACCTGATTGGAAATATAACATAGAAGCTCTCTAATGTCAATCACCTGATTAAATTTGCATGCATACAATAAGCCTCCAATATATCTGGGCAGGAAGGGCGAAGTTCCCTAGCTTGTCGAAGGCTTGCTATTCTTCTCTCTAACTTATTTAGCCGCGCAGGGTGGCAATGAGTCTATTTGGTTTCAGGAGCAAGTCCAGTGCATTAGTGGGTCCGTAGACTACGATATCGGCGCTCTGCAGCACTTTTGTGGCTACTCCTTCTGGCGTTAAAATCGCCACGCCAATTGCGGCCAGCCTTAGCATAGTGCTGTCATTTACTCCATTGCCAAAAGCGATGACGTTGGCTGGGCCTAGCTGCTGCACGTAGCGCATCTTCTCATCGCCTTTGAGGATGAGGTGGAGGGGAAAACCTAGTGTTTGCTCAAGCTCGGGTATGCTGCCGTGTGTTCCTGAGATTATCAGGTGGATCGAGAGTTGCGAGGATATTGTCTTTAAGCGTTCTGCGACTCCTGGGATGGCATTTCCGTCGACGGCGATGGTGCCGTTGACGTCAAATACTGCGTGTTGGAG
>CAXTXB010000464.1:0-3489 GCA_964247965.1 uncultured Dictyobacter sp.
CATCTTCATGGCTATATGAATTGGATATCTTTCTATAGTGATATGCTATACGATAATCAGTTTAACATAAGAGCTGTATGTCGAATTTTGAATATACGATTGCTATAAACGCAGATGTACGACCGGGCCGCATTATCGTTTCATTAGCCCACTAGCAATTATTTGCATTACATACGTTGCAAGCTGCTCATCCCCTTGGTGATCGGGCAGCATCTTTTGAACTGAACTATCCAGTAGCAGGATGGCCAGGCCATGGACGGTGGACCAGGCGGCGATGCCTAGCAGATTTATGTCTATCTCCGTCTCGATCAGATCCGCCTGGCGTGCGGCGCGAATGCCATCGAGCAGGACGCGGTAGGCGGCCTCTCCGGCCTGCGCGACTCTATCATCGCTTCCTGCATCGATCTGCCCATGCTGATGCAGCTCCGGCCGAAACATAAAGCGGAAGGCGGCCGGATGCTGCAGGGCAAAGCGCACATAGGCCACGCCTCCCGCCAGCACCTTGTCCAGCGCCGTCCCCTCCTCTTGCTCATTCGCCTTCCGTAGATCCGCCTCCAGCAGCTCAAAGTTCTCCACCGCCAGCGCCTCCACCAGCGTCGCCTTGTCCGCGAAATGATGATACGGCGCGTTATGACTCACTCCCGCCTGCCGCGCCACCTCGCGTAGCGTAAAACTTCCGATCCCCCGCTCCGTCGCCAACTGCAGCGCCGCATCCAGCAGCGCCCGCCGCAGATCCCCATGATGATACGGGCTCTTTTGATCCTCTTGACCCATCTCACATCCCTTTTCTCATTCGATCTTGTTAGATCTTGACAACGTCCAGATTCTAGTATATCATATTTACATCTGGACATTGTCAAGATACAGAGAACGATCTTTTCCGACGAAAGCGTTTGTTTGTTGGCGAGTTTGTTAGCGCGAAAGAGTAAGAATAAGAGCGAGCTGACAGAGAGAAGTCTGCTTGCGCATCTCAGCAAGAGAAAGGGAGAGAATAAGAATAATGAGCACATACACTGGAAAAACAGCCTTGATTACCGGAGCCTCATCGGGCATCGGAGCCGCCTTCGCCCGCGCACTCGCTGCACAGGGGGCGAATCTGATTCTGGTGGCGCGTTCAGAAGGGAAGCTGCGCGAATTAGCGACGACGCTGGCCGGCCAGCACGGCATCCGTGCCGAAGTCATCGCCGCCGACCTCAGTCGTCCCGAGGCGGGGCAGGAGCTCTTTGCCGCCACCCAGCAGATTGGCCTGCCCATCGACATCCTGATCAACAACGCTGGCTTCGGCACCCACGGCAGCTTCGACAGCATCGACGCCGGGCGCGAGCAGCAAGAGATCATGCTCAACGTGGCCGCGGTCGTCGAGCTCACCCATCGCTTCCTACCTGCCATGGTTGCACGCGGCAGCGGATCAATTATCAACGTTGCTTCAACGGCCGCCTTCCAGCCCGTTCCCTACATGGCCGTGTATGGTGCGAGCAAGGCCTTTGTGCTCTCGTTCAGCGAGGCGCTGTGGGCGGAGTATCGCGACAAGGGTGTGCGCATACTGGCGCTGTGTCCGGGCGCGACAAGCACCGACTTCTTCAATGTTGTAGGAACAGAGGACGCGGCGCTAGGAACAAAGGAGACACCGGAGAAGGTGGTGCGGGTAGCCCTGCGCGCGCTGGAGCAGGGGATGCCATCGGTGATATCAGGCCTCCAGAATGTGCTCATATCCAATTCGTCGCGCTTCTTCCCACGAGGGATGGTTGCACGCATAGGGAAGCAGGCGATGCGGCCACGCGGGCGGGCGGCGGTAAAGTAAGTCAGTAGGAGAACAAGTAGAGGGGCTCTGGCTGCATGCTTTTGTTAAATATCACCCCTACTTGTTCCACGCTTTTGCCATTTGTAGGACGCCGAGACGAATTTCTGCAGGGCTCAGGGCGGTATATCCAAGGAGGAAGCCATTAGACGCCATCGAAGGCGTCATGTAGTATGTAGAGAGAGGGGAGAGATCGACTCCCTGGGCTTTTGCCAGCGCTGTACTGCTCGCATTCTCTGTTGGTGTCCACCCAATCACATGCATTCCTGCTTCTGGCACTGGAACTTTTAGTAGACCCTTCTGCTCGATAGCCTCTACAAGGACGGCTTGTCGCTCTGTATAGACTGTTCGCATGCGCCGCAGATGCCGGTTCAAGTGTCCCTGAGAGATAAAATCGGCCAGCACAGCTTGCTCGATTGAGGGCGGTTGACGATCCATCAAGACTCGGGCGGCTCGAAAGACATCAATGAGGGCAGGAGGAACAACCAGGTATCCCAGGCGGAGCGATGGGAAGAGAACATTGCTGAACGTACCAAGATAGATCACGCGTTGCGCCGCGTCAAGCCCTTGTAGTGCTGGCAGTGGCTGACCCACATAGCGATAGAAACTGTTATAATCATTTTCCAGTACCCATGCATTCGTCTGGTTAGCCCAGTCCAACAGGGCTAACCTACGAGCGACACTCATCGTCACGCCTAGAGGATACTGATGTGAAGGTGTGACACAGGCCATGCGCGCCGCGAAGTGCTGCGTGCGTCCAACAGACACATCCAGTCCTTCTGCATCGACTGGAACTGGAATCAGTTGTACCCCCATCGCCTGTAGAACACCTCGTGTTCCAGGATAACAAGGCTCTTCGACCCAGACCGCATCACCCGGATTGAGGAGCAAACGTGCGGTGACATCGATGCCTTGCTGCGAACCCGCTGTAATAATAACTTGTTCCGCATCACAGCGCACGGCACGAACTGAGCTGAGAAAATCGGCAATTGCTTCACGTAGCGGACGGTAACCAATTGGATCGCCATACACGAGAAGCTCATGAGGCGGATTGCGATACCAATGCGACACAAGCCGAGTCCACAACTCAAATGGAAACAGATCCAGTGCTGGCAGTGGAGGCCAGAAAGCTTTTGGAAGCCCCATTTCAAACCCTGTCACATTCACAGTTGACCGTATGCTCTCTCCCCGCTGCGATAACACCGGCGGGGACCCATTGGAAGGAGAATCGCTTTGCGTCTTTTCTAAAACGCGCAGCAATTCGTCCGGTAGATTGCGCGTGACATACGTGCCTCTTCCCACCTCTCCTTCCAGATAACCCTCTGTCAACAAAAGTTCAAATGCGTTGAGTATAGTGCTGCGTGAGAGGCCCAGCTGCTTCGCCAGAACACGCGTTGAGGGTAAGCGCACTCCTGCATGCAGACGACCCGCCAGGATGGCAAGGCGAACTCCATCATAAAGTTGACGATAGAGGGGACGCGCATCTTCCGGATCGAGAGGAAGGATAAGCGAAGGAAGGCTAAAAGGACGCTTCGACATACTATCTACCTCCACCTTGAGTTTCTGCTCAAGTAGCTATAATGGTATGCCTATTTTAGCGCACTATGGCCCTTGTATTCAAGCCAATTTCTTTCTATACTTCCGACAAGAAGAAAATATTGAACCGGCCTGCGTCAAGCATCCGCCCGCGT
>CAXTXB010000464.1:3499-4600 GCA_964247965.1 uncultured Dictyobacter sp.
CCTCCCACCAAAACCTCATGTTATTGTCGCTACGTGGGAAGGTGCCTGACATGGATCGGACTAATACTATCCACAACTCTTCAGGCCAGGAATAAAGCAGACTCAGGACCTTTTTCATAATTTGCACCTGAACGAGTATTCACGAGAAGGGCAATAAGCACAGCTATGCCAGAATTTATTTTGATGTTGACCCACCATGATCAGACAGTGGAGAATGCGCTCACGCTCTGTCAAGCGGTACGCACGCTGGGATTGCGCTATATTGGCTTTAAGGATATTGGGATTCCCTTTGATCAACAGAAGCTCCTGGTCAATGCAATTCACGAGGGTGGCCAGCGAGTTATGCTTGAAGTGGTGAGTGAACGAAAAGAAGATGAGTTGCGGGCCGCTACTGGTGCGCGTGAGCTTGGTGTTGATTACCTGCTCGGCGGAACGCACGCCTCCGAGGTCACCAGAATTTTAAGAGATACATCTATTCGCTATTATCCTTTTCCAGGCCAGATCGTTGGCCATCCCAGCCTGCTTCGTGGAAGTATAAAAGAGATTGTTTCCAGTGCTCAAGAACTGGCTGCGCTCGATGGGGTCCATGGACTGGACCTGCTAGCATATCGCTACGATGGAGACGTCGAGGAGTTAACCCGCGCGGTTGTCCAGGCGGTGGACGTACCAGTAATTGCGGCTGGAAGTATTGATAATGAGCAAAAGATTCGCAGTGTTTCCGAGGCGGGCGTGTGGGGATTTACGGTCGGAAGTGCTCTATTTGAAGGTGCATTCCTTGACCCCACAGTCTTTCTCCCTACACAGATCACACGAATTCTGGCATTAACATCCAGGACGCAGGTGTAGAAAGATTGCTCCAGATCTTTTCCCTTTCTTTCTTTAAGTTCCAATGCTTGTCGTTGCTTAGAAAAGGAGGTTCCACACATCTAGTGCATACTACTTTGTCAAACTTCATGGCGACCCTGTGTTGCAACAGCGATAGCGGCGAAGCCGCGTAGCAACCACCCCTTGCGATCACGCCGCGATCCAGCGGATCGGAGTGCTCGCTCCGCATCAGAGGCCAGTTCCCACTCCGATCCGCTGGATCGCGGCGTGATCGCA
>CAXTXB010000464.1:4610-4993 GCA_964247965.1 uncultured Dictyobacter sp.
TCCATCGAACAGGGACGCCGGGTGGATGTCGCGGGGAGCTGAGCGGGAAGTGGAGGGTACGGACGCGATACAGGCGGAAGCAGCATGAGCGATGGTCGCTGTCCAATCTGGTCCGTACGTTTCCTTGCGATAAATCGCAAAGAAAAGAAAGAGTAATTTGGGAAAGGAGAAAAGATTCATGAAGAGGAAAAGAATGCAAAAAGAAAGGTGGCTGCTCTTTTTACACTCTGTCCTTCTGCCTCTTTTCTCATCAGAGTCTTCCTCCATTCTATCTTTGCGATGTATCGCAAAGAAACGTACGGACCAGATTGGACAGCTATCACTACTCATTCTGCTTCCGCCTGTATCGCGTCCGTACTGCTCTGTCAAGCCTCAGCGCGTCT
>CAXTXB010000465.1:0-4993 GCA_964247965.1 uncultured Dictyobacter sp.
CCTCCACATCCTGTCCTTGCCGCATCAATATGCGTGCAATCAATGGTAGCGCGCAACTTACGACCATGATGCCGGCGATGATGAAGAGGGCGGTTCGGTAATCCATGCTGGCTATCAAGAGGGGGCCGATGATGCCACCAGCGCTCCAGGCGGTGAGCATGACGCCGTAGATGGTTCCGGCGTTCCTGGGTCCAAAGAAGTCGGCGGCGAACGCTGGCATGGTGCCGAAACCTCCTCCGTAGCAGAGGCCGATGATGGACGCAGGGATGAAGAGGAGGGCGAAGTTGTTGATGAATGGCATGGAGACGAAGGCGAGTATCTGGACGACGAATAGGGCAAGAAATGTGTTGGGACGACCAAGAGAGTCGGAGAGCCAGCCCCAGAAGAGCCGCCCAATGCCGTTGAAGATTGAGATGGTTACAACAAGCGCAGATGCAACTCCCGCCGAGACGAGGGTGAACTTTTGCGCCAGCGGAGAGGCGACGGAGATGAGCGCGGCACCCGCGATGACGTTCAGTGTCAGGGTGAGCCAGAGAACATACCAGCGGGGAGAGGAGAGCGCTTCCTGCAGCGTGTAGTCACGCCTGGCCCGAAGCTCTTGCTGGCGTACTGATGGCATCCAGCCTACCGGTGCATAGCCTTCTGGGGCAGTACGGAAAAACTGGGCCGAGACAACGACGATGATGAGGTAGGCAATGCCCAGGACGACAAATGTAATGCCCAGCTTCAATTGGGGAAGGAGCAGATTAGCGGCAATTGGGCCGGTTAGCGCGGCCCCGCCTCCAAATCCTGCAACTGATAGGCCGGTGATGAAGCCACGCCGGTCTGGAAACCATTTGATGAGCATGGCAAGCGCGACAATATAACCCAGTCCCAGGCCTATTCCACCGATAATTCCGTAAGTGAAATACAATAAGTAGAGGTTAGGGGCGGCAAATCCCGCTAGAATGACGCCGATACCATAAATAATACCACCCACGGTCGCGATTGTACGTGGCCCAAAGCGACCGTTGAGGTAGCCTCCAAAGCCAGCTGTGATGCCTATTGCGAGCAGGGCGATGCTAAAAGTAAGATTGGCCTGCGGCTGACTGACTTTGTAGGCTCCAATAACTGGTTTGAGAAAGACGCTCCAGGCATAGATGGCTCCCAGAGCTAACTGCATACAAAAAGCGGCAATGGCGATGGCCCAGCGGTTGGGAAAAGAGGAGACAGATGCTTTACTCATAGAACACGACCTCTTCTTTGCAAATGTGTTCTCGCTGCTCAATCTACTCACCCAGCTTCCTTGCCCGGCTGAAGAGACATTTTAAACACACTCTGCTAATTTCTCGATGACGAGAAATAACTACACCGTAACACGGCGATTAAGAAGGAAGATCAATCGAGATGCCAAATTTAATGTGACATCTATCAATAATTATAGTGATAAAGCCTGTTTTTCACAAGTACAGGCATTTTCTCCTCTACCTTCTTTTTAACCACATCTCCCTCCTACTCCATGACTTTTTCAAACATTTGCTCGATCAAGACACTTCCCCAGTGTGCGTCTTTGCCTTCTTTACAGAGGTGAAAGCCCCATTTTTCATACAGGTGGCGTGCAGCGTCCAGACCAGCGAACGTTGTGAGGTACACGCGTTGAAAGTGCTGCCGCTCGCAAAAGTTCATAGCCTCGCGCATCAATCTGTTCCCTATACCCTGACCCTGTGCTTCAGGAGCCAGGATAAACCAACGCAGCCTCGCTCCTTGCTCCTTCGCTTCACGCCCGACAATAGCGACCGAACCCACAATATGCCTGTTCTGTAGCGCAAGCCATAGTCCATCCTTTGCCGGATCAAAGTCTTGCAGAAATGTTGCAATCTCGGTCGCAGCTTTAGCCTCAAAAAACAGTCCCAGATTCCAGCGCTCCGCGTAGTAGGTACCATGTAATTCGACGATCCTGCCAATCGCGCCAGGGATATAGCCTGTGTGAATAGTTATGTTGCCCATTAACTTCCTCCTATCGCTTGAGCCTATTTCTTCCTGCATCTCAGGTTTCCGTGCTATGATATATCCTATTAACTTCGCTGTCTTTGACTTTGAAGTCGAATTTTCCGAAAAAGGGGACATGCTATGGGGCAGATAACCCAAAGTGGTGGTGCCAAACTACGTGCCTTACGCCTACAGGCAGGTAAAACCCAGTTGTTCATAGAATTGGAGGCTGATTTAGGCAGTGGCTATCTCCAACGGATTGAGTCGGGCAAGGTGCTTCAACCCGAAAAACTAACTCTTGCACGTATTCTTACGGCGCTGGAGACTACCTATACAGAGCGTTCCGCAGTCTTTGAACTGTTTGGCTATACGGTCGATCGGCCCCTGCCTAATGATACTGAGATAATCTGGGCATGTTCAGTTAGCAATGCAGTCTTGCAAGAAATCGCGCTTCCCGCCTATTTGCTTGATTGCGCTCATCGCCTGCTGGCCTGGAATCAGCTCATCCCTCAGTTTCTCTCGCTAACGCCCGGAGAACTCGAAGCCCTGACAAGTATTTCCTTGATTGAAGTCTGGTTCACCCAATTCTCAGCGCTCAATGCGATCGTTCACAACCCAGATGCTTTTTATCCCCAAATGATTCACGCCCTTGAACATGAGATGCATCCATTCCAGCACGAGCAATGGTGTAAAGATCTTCTCGCACACTGGCTACAAACTCTTCCTCCTTTTAGAGACTACTGGCTAAAGCGGGATCAGTCTCCTACACCTGCCATTGCTGCCCGCTTACTCAAACCTTTGCAGATCAGGCACGCTCAAGCCGGATTGCTACAGTTCCGGCTCGCCGTTGAGTCCCTCAATCCTGATACGCGTTTTCGCATCGTCTACTATATTCCAGCTGACGCAACCACAGAGCACTTTCTTCGCTCCATTGTTAATCAGGCGACAAACACAATTATTTTTTAAATAACCTGATTCTCTAACTTTCCGCAGTAATCATGCTTTCAAAGTTGAAAGGCGAATATAGATAGTATTCGGCGTCTATATTTCATAGAATACACACTCCATATATAAAATCGAAAGGCATTTTTTCAACATGAGTAGTCGCTTTTATCAATCATCTCATCTTAATGTCGAGCGTATGGTACAGGATTCAGAGAGAATTTTTCAGGCACAGGGCTATCAGGTACAGCATTTTACTCATGAAGGGCAAGTCATTGTGCAGTTGAGAGAGGGCAGTGATTTCGAGGCTGCACTGGGTATGCAGGCGGCTTTGACGGTGATTTTACAGCGGAACGGCGACGGTGTGGTCGTGACGATCGGTGAGCAAAAATGGATTGATAAGGCGGCAGTTGGTTTCCTTGGCGCAATCATTTTGTGGCCGCTGCTACTTACCACCGGTGTTGGGATCATCCGCCAGGCGAACCTCGAATACCAGTTGTTGGGTGCGCTTGATGAGGCCGCTCGGCGGCAAGGGGCGAACGTTCATGTCACCAGCGACTCCCCCTTTTGTTCGCACCCTGATCAAGGGTCTAGATATTCGCATACGGATACTCCACCATCACAGTCAGGCTCAATGCCGGGCAACGGACAAAAACAATGTCCTCGCTGCCAGGCACTCAATGAGGCCGACGATGCCTTCTGCTCACGCTGCGGCACGGCACTCAACAATCCAAAGAAGGTATGCGCGAATTGCAAGGCAGAACTGAAAGCGGACGCCGCCTTCTGCACGAAATGTGGCACGGCGGCGGCCCGCTAACAAATTTTCGTTTTGTGTCTCTTCTCTAGCTCAGGTACTCAAGGGCTGCGCGTGCCATAACTTCGACTCCCACCGGCAGGGCATCTTCGTCGATGTCGAAGCGGGGATGGTGGTGGGCGTAGTTTGTCTCTTTGGCTTCGTTGCTGGTACCCAGGTTAAAGTAGCAGCCGGGGGCGGCCAGCAGCATGAGCCCCATGTCGTCGCTGGGTCCCATTTTCTTATCGGTATAGCTGTCAAGGTGGTCAGCGCCGACGGCGGCGCTGGCGGCCCGTTCCACCAGTTCGGACATGGCGACATAGTTGAGGCAGGGCGGGCAGCCTTCGTTGATCTCTAACTGGGCGCTGCCTTGCATGGCGCTGGCGATACCGGTTGCTATTTCTTGAATACGCCGCGAGATCTCCTGCTGCCTCTCCACGCTGTAGGTTCGGAAGGTGCCGCGTATGGTCGCGACGTCTGGAATGATGTTGTGGGCGGAGCCTGCGTTGATGGCTCCAACTGAGATAATTATGGGGTCAGAGACAGAAGTTGCGCGACTCATCAGAGAGTACAATGCTTCTATGATATGGACCGAGATCATGATGGTATCTACCGTCTGCTCGGGGGCGGCCGCGTGCCCACCTTTGCCCTTTATAGTCAGGACGAAGCTATTTGCGCCCGACTGGGAGGCTCCACGCGTTACCGCGACTCGACCTGCGGGAATGTCGCTGGCAAGGTGCAGGCCGATGATGCCATCAACCCCGTCCATAACCCCCTCTTTCATCATCGCGGCGGCACCGCCTGCACCCTCTTCCGCGGGTTGAAAGATAAACTTCACGGTTCCCTTGAGCTCCGCACGCCGTTTGCTTAAGATTTCGGCTACCTCTAATGCGATGGCGGTGTGACCATCGTGGCCGCAGGCGTGCATCTTCCCATCGACCTGCGAACGATACTCGACCTGATTCATCTCGTGAACGGGCAAGGCATCCATATCAGCTCGAATGGCCAGCGTTTTCCCACCCTGACCTTCTCCACCCGCCTCACCATGCAGCAGGCCAACCACTCCTGTCTTTCCCACGCCCGTCTGCACCTC
The DNA here is from genome assembly GCA_964247965.1 of uncultured Dictyobacter sp. Taxonomy (GTDB): domain Bacteria; phylum Chloroflexota; class Ktedonobacteria; order Ktedonobacterales; family Ktedonobacteraceae; genus Dictyobacter. Next base: position 4,797 of record CAXTXB010000465.1, read on the forward strand.
TAGTCCAAGATGACGTAGACGCTGCGCGACAATACCCGAGGTGCGCACCTCCTCATAGGCCAGCTCTGGATGCTCGTGAAAATCTCGCCGCAGGGCAACTAATTCGGGCACAAGTTCTTGAATATCGGACGACAGGCGATCAGAATTAGAAATAGACATGGCAGCTCCTTGCGAGGGAAGAATTGAAAACAATAGAT
>CAXTXB010000466.1:0-1899 GCA_964247965.1 uncultured Dictyobacter sp.
CAATAAATGTAAAATATGCATGATGGTTAAAAGATTTATGATGATTAACAAGATTTCTAGAAAGTGACGAAACTCCACTCTAGAAATATTTTCATCGAGCTCTTTTATAGATGTACGCAGTACGAGCGAGATGCCAAAAATTGTCTATAGAAACTCGCATATCCAGGAAAGAGTTTCCACTTGCCTGGAACATTTATACCACCAACATAGTTGACAACGCTCTCACCATAGCGTACCATTACAGGGGCTAAACATGGAAATGTCGTGTTCGCCCTCACTTGCTAAATCGGGAGAGAAGTAGTGAAGACGATAGCGATATTTTATCAGGGACGCAAGCAAGATACGTCTAGTTTTGCGGCCAAACTTACATCCACCCTACAAGAGCAAGGTCATGATGTCCGTTCCGTAGATTTACGTGATGAGGGCCAGGGGTGCGATCCTTCTTTTGAGGGTTGCGACCTGGTGCTTGTGCTGGGCGGCGATGGTACTATTGTTCATGCCGCACGCTTATGCGCCTGCCTCGGCATCCCTCTCGTCGGTATCAACTTCGGTCGGGTTGGTTTCCTTACTGAGATCGAACCAGATGAACTATCTAGCAAGTTAGGCCATTATCTCGATGGCGATTCTTCTGTCTGGGTCGATGAGCGTATCATGCTACGCGCGGTTCTCGAACAGGATGGAAAGAGCGAGGAGTTCCTGGCTTTGAACGATGTGGTGATCGCACGCGGGATGTGGCCGCGTGGCGTACAGGTGCGAGTTTGGATTGATGACTACTACTACAATACGACCTATGCGGATGGGATGATTATCTCAACTGCAACTGGTTCGACGGCGTATAGTATGGCGGTCGGAGGACCTTTGCTTCATCCACAGGTCCAAAGCACAGTCCTGACTCCTATCGCGGCTCACCTGGCCTCTGATCGCTCTCTGATTATTCCACCAGAAGCCACTATCAAGATGCAAATATTTACGAACGCACAGAACGGCGTTCTCTCGGCTGATGGTCAGATTAATCGCGAGGTGAAGGATGGCGCGATCGTTACGGTCCATAAAAGTCCTTATGTAACACGGTTTCTTAGACGTAGACCTCCTACTTACTTTTATCAGATTATTAATGCGAAGTTGAGAAACGATAGCCCGCCTGCGACTGAAACAAATCATGCTAATTGAGTTAACAATCAAAGATTTTGCAATCATTGAACGTCTGCAACTTCATCTGAATCGCTCTTTTAATGTCTTTACAGGCGAAACAGGTGCAGGCAAGTCAATTATAATTGATGCGGTGAATGCCTTGCTGGGAGGCAAGATTGGCGCTGAGTTCGTTCGCGCTGGTTGCTCCCGGGCAACAGTTGAGGGCGTTTTCTCTGTGGATGCCCTCCCGCCAGTTAGTGACGATTGGCTCCCCCCCACTACTTCAACAGAAGACGAGGAGGAGCCCCCTTCTTCTCTTATCGATATCTTTGACCGCGCTGAGGAGCCTGAGATGCGTTCCAATGATACTAGCAGCGCGGATGCGAAGATCGCCCTGGCTACCATGCTCTATGAGTATGATATTACATTGGAGGATGGTCAACTTATTTTGACGCGCGATATCATGCCCTCAGGCCGCACGGTGGCGCGCATCAACGGCCGCGCCATCTCTCTTAATATCCTTCAGCAGGTGGCTAGCTGGCTTGTCGATATTCACGGTCAGAGCGAGAATATTAGCCTGCTGCGTCCAGATCAGCATATTAATTTCCTCGATCGCTACGCAGAGACGATCTCGCTGCGCGAGCAAGTGGGGGCAAAAGTGGCTGAGTGGCGCAGCATCCATAAAACTCTACAATCTCTTCAGCAGAATATTCGCGAGCAGGAGCGTCGTGCGGAGGTTTTGGGCGTCGAGATGGAGGAGCTGGAGAA
>CAXTXB010000466.1:1909-4989 GCA_964247965.1 uncultured Dictyobacter sp.
GACTTGAGTGGTGACGACTTTAAGCCCGCCCTCGATCAACTTCGCGTTGCCCAGCGCAGTCTAAGCGAACTGGTGCGCCTGGATAAAAATATGGAGGAGTACGAGGAGTCGCTGGCTGAGGCGATCTATCAACTGGAGGATGTGGCGACTTCAATTAGTAGTTATGAAGCGGATATTGAGGACGATCCACGCCGCCTCGCGGATATCGAAGACCGCCTTGATTTGATTACGAAGCTGAAACGCAAATATGGTGCGACTATCGAGGAGATCCTTCAGCGTGTGACGGAAGATCAGGCTGAACTTGATACAATTGTGAATCGCGATGAGACGATTGCGAAGCTACAGCGTCAGGATGGTCTATTCCGTCAAGAGATTGGCGCTCTCGCGCAAGAGCTATCACAAAAACGAACGGAAGCTGCTCAACATCTGGCTACGTCCATGGAAGAGCAATTGAACGATCTTAATATGCGTCGTGCTCGCTTCCAGGTGGAGATCCTACAGGTTCCTGATGAGCATGGCGTTCCAGTAAGCCTTCAGGATCAGCCAGTACAAAATTATGCCTGCGATCAGACTGGTGTTGATCGCGTTCAATTTCTCATTGCGCCTAATCCTGGTGAGCCTTTTAAGCCCCTGACAAAGATTGCTTCCGGTGGTGAAACCTCGCGCTTAATGCTCGCTCTGAAGACTATTCTCGCCGGTGCCGACGCGACCCCGACACTCATTTTCGATGAGATTGATGCTGGTATTAGTGGCCGCAGCGGCCAGGTGGTCGGCGAAAAGCTCTGGCAGCTTACGCAGAATCACCAGGTTATCTGTGTTACCCATCTACCTCAGATTGCAGCGTTTGCTGATGCACACTACAATGTAAATAAGCAGATCTTCGACAACCGCACCATGACTATTGTAAATGAGCTGCGCAATGAACAGCGCTCACGCGAAATTGCACATATTATGGGTGGAAATGTGACTGAGATTTCTATGAAAAGCGCCGAAGAGATGCTGGGCCGTTCTAATCTCTGGAAAGAGAACTGGACGCGCCAACAGATAAAACGCGGGAAATCTGAAAAATCCTTTGAAAAGCCTAAAGAGTCGGTAGAGCGGTAGAGTGAATATATGTCTTCAATAGCGATTATAGGGGCCGGCATAAGCGGGCTGGCTGCTGCCCATGTCTTGCTTGATACAGGATATGCTGTGACGATCTTTGAGAAGAGCCGTGGGGTTGGTGGGCGTGTGGCAACGCGTAAACGCGCTGGTTTCATCTATGATCATGGCGCTCAGTATATCAGACAGGGCCACCCGGATAGCGTTAGCCTCATTACCGAACGTTTCCGCGCTCCTGACCTGGTCGATATTAGCAAACCAGTCTGGATCTTCAATGCCCAGGGTCAGGTCCAGGAGGGTGACCCTGCACAAAACGCAGAGCCTAAGTGGACCTACCGCAGTGGCATCACAGCTCTTCCCAAATTGATGGCGGCTGATCTTACAATTCATCTTGAGACACGTATTGGGCGTATCCAACAAACTTCTGCCGGTTGGCAACTTTTTACAAAGGCTAACCAGGATGTAGGCACCTACGATCACTTATTGATTACTATCCCTGCCGCCCAGGCTCAGGGTCTAGTCCAGGCCAGTCAGTTAAGCGACGACCTTCAACAAGGCATAGCATCCCAACTACAGAAGTCCCACTACAGCCAGTTGCTGTCGGTCTCACTGGGTTATCATACTCGTCTGCAGGTCCGTCCCTACTATGCCCTTGTTAATACCGATAAAAGTCACGCGATCTCCTGGTTGGCCTGGGAACATGAGAAAGCTAGCGAACGCGTGCCGTCAGGAGGTGGTATGCTGATCGTGCAGATGGCCCCTGGCTATAGCGAGGAGCATCGAGAAGATCCTTCCGCGCGTGTTGCGCACGATGTGGCAGAACGTACAGCGGCGTTGCTGGCAGAGAAGCTTCCGACGCCAGATTTTACTGACGTTCAACCCTGGCGCTATGCATTACCTACAGAGAGGGCCGACGCTGACGCACTCAATTCTCTCACGATTCCGCATAGCCTGGCCTTTTGCGGCGATGCCTTTGTAGGTGGCCGCGTTCACCTGGCGCTTGAGCATGGTCTACATGTTGCGCATCACTTGATTGAAAATTGGAGTTAAGAGTTCATGTTTCCTTCACTTCCACAGAGTGTTCAGAGTGAGATCGAGCAATTAACAAAGCACTACGGGGAACCTGTTGTGCGCACAGTGGATCTGCATACAACGGAGCTTTTTGATCCTCTCAGCAAGAAGGACCGCTACGGCGAGGTGTGCATGGTTGTACGTCGTCCCAACGGTCGCCTCCTGACTATGACGAAGACGTACTACCCAAAAGATTCCTTTCGCCTTTTGACTGGGGGTATCAATTACGGCGAGGCTATTCTGGCCGCCCTCCTGCGTGAAACTCGGGAAGAGACTGGGCTTCAGGTTGAGGTGAAACAATTTCTTGCCATCGCAGCCTATCGCATTACAAGTGTGTCGGATGCTCCGCTCTTCTATACCTTCGCCCTCCTGCTTGATGAACTGGGTGGCACACTTACTACTATTGACCAGGATGAGCAGGTGGATAGCTTCCTCGAAGTTGCACCCGCAGAACTACCCGCCCTTGCAGATAAACTTGATCACCTGGGCGAGCGCAGCGAATTCAGTACAAATTGGAGCATCTGGGGTCAGTTCCGCGCGGTAATCCATCGTCTCGTTTATGAAGCATTACAATCATAAGCTCTTCATTTTACCTTGATTACATAAAGGACTACCTATGAGTAAAAAATATATTAGTACGCTTTTATTGTTTGCTGTCTTTATTGGTTTCCTCTGGTGGGGGATAGCCATGCTCACCTCCAACCTGGCCGCTCCCGTGAAAGACGGCGAAGCTATTGTTTATTCAGTGATGATCCTGGGCTGCGGTCTCGCCGCCCTGGTGGCCATTCTCTTACTCCCTCGACGCAGGCAGTTGTAACAAGCGTTTTAAGGATAAGAATGGCTCATCTCGAACTTTTGAAAAATGAGGAACAGCATGTGTTGCCTGCTCTTCTTTCTGCCTCCGGCAG
>CAXTXB010000467.1:0-1738 GCA_964247965.1 uncultured Dictyobacter sp.
CGGAAAAATAGTCGATAGATTTCGATCATTCTACTAATTGAGCCTGGATAGTTTTTATTTGTTCATCGGTGATACCGATCGAGGAGAGATACTTGAGGACACCACCGTACTGTTCTTCAAGATAGGTAAGGGTGGCAAGCATGGTTTCGCGACGGGATCGGACCATCCAGGCCAGGCGCTGCATATCGGCTCCATTCTGTTCGGCGCGAGCGCGGTAGGATTGGAAAAGGGGATCAAGATATTCCTCGCTCAGCGCATAGTCGTCCGCAATGATAGAAGGATCTACGTCGCTCAAGCTTAACAAGAGGGCAACGATGAGCCCAGTCCGGTCCTTGCCAATGGTGCAATGGAGAAGGCAGGGGAATGTATCTTTTTGCGCTATGGTCTCGATAGTCAGCTTGATCTCTTCCTGATAGGTATCGAGCATCAGACGATAGAGAGCTTCAAGGGACTGTATCTGCGTAACCTGGCTCTCATCCTCAAGAAGAGAGATATTGACATATTTGACATGCGGAGATTGGGCGAAGACGTCCGGGGATGCCTGCAGTTCGGAGGAACGGCGCAGGTCAATAACAGTATGAATGGGATAATCCAGCAGAGCACGCTGGCTCTCCGCTGAAAGATTGCTAAGACTATCACCGCGCACGATAGCTCCCCAGCGGGTGGTACGGCCATCTAAAGTCGGATAGCCGCCGATGTCACGAATATTATAACTGCCTTCCAGGGCGAGATAGCGTTGACGTGACGGAGAACTGGATTGTTCCATGCAGAAAACTCCTGTAGTGTTAGAAAACCATTTCAGTACGATACCAGATAGGCGATAAGCCCCTGTAGTATCTTACCACGTATCTCAGGACGATCTGTCACATTTATCCTCTAGCTCAACGCTTTCTTTGGTAGAACGAGGAGTATTGAGAGAGAAGCTCCCAGGTACATCTAAGCGTTCGCCTATTAGCGTAATGGGTGGTAAAATAAGATGATAGGGTATGCAAATACAGAACATTAGTTGAACGAGAAGTGCAAGAAGTATTAGAAATAGCGGAATCAGAAAGCAGGAATAGAGCATGGCTGAATATCAATTGCGCATCTATCGCATTAAGCCTGGCACGATGACGGAGTTTGTGGAAGGTTGGCACAAACATATCGTCCCCATTCGCGAGCAGCTTGGCTTCAAAATTCTCTATGCCTTTGAGCATGAGCAGAACAGCGAGTTTATCTGGCTCTTGAGCTATGATGGTCCAGAAGGATACGCGGCGGCCGATGCAGCCTATTATGCAAGTCCAGCAAGGAAGGATCTGACCTGGAACCCAACTCCTTACCTGGAAAGCACCGAGCTTAGAATACTTCAAAGTATCCCCATACACGTAAATTAGTAGCAATTTTTATGATCATGATTACATAGTACTTATCGCATATTTTACATTTCCACGCGTCTTCGCGCGAAGATGCGTGGAAATGTAAAATATGCGATAAGTACTATGTAATCATGATCATAAAGAGCCGTAAAGCTGTAATAAGACATTATAGGATAAATGTAAGAATGATAGGTAGTAATAAATTACAACTGCGCCCGGTGAGGCGCAGCGATCTGGATATCTTAGCTGAGCGCGTCAATGACATCGATTTCAAAGGCGAATATAACGACTTCGGATTACGCGACACAGAGTATTTCGAGCAAGCATTCGCGCAGGATGGCATGCTCAATCCTCAGAACAGCACCCTGGTCGTGACTATACAT
>CAXTXB010000467.1:1748-2722 GCA_964247965.1 uncultured Dictyobacter sp.
TATGGCCTACCAGGGCTATGTCCGTTTCCCCACTATACATGGCGATCAGATCGTAGGCACCGTCAGCTATCACCTGGTCCGCTACGGCTCGAATGAGGGGAGCCGGGCATATAACATCGGGATTGGACTCGACGCCGAATATCGTGGAAAGGGATACGGAGCTGAGGCACAACGGCTGCTCACGGACTACATCTTCTCAACCTACACGGTTATGCGCGTAGAGGCCACAACCGACATTGAGAACGTAGCAGAGCAGCACGCCCTGGAAAAAGCAGGCTTCATCCGTGAAGGCGTTTTACGTAAGAGTCAATGGCGCAACGGCACGTGGCACGACATGATTATGTACAGCAAGCTGCGCGGCGAGTAGACCGCACAGCTTGCTTGCGATCACTATGCGCTCCGAACGATCTTTGGCAGTTCTCCGGCCGGCAACTGGCGATAATCTGGAAGACCCTCTAGATCTTTTTCCGGACCCCCCGGATTATAGACGGCCAGCAGGCGTAGAGGTGTCCAACCAGTATTCAAGGTCGAGTGAAAGGTGGCGATTGGTACATAAATTGTATCGCCAGCCTTGATTGGAAATGGCTCCTCGTCGTTTAGCATCTGCACCCCCTCGCCGGAGAGCACGTACAGGATCTCCTCTGACTTGGGATGGTTGTGACGATCATGACCTTTGCCGGGGAGCAAGACCACCTCACCAAAGGTTGTGGCAGAGCCAGGCGCGGAGTCAGGAGTCACGAACCATTTGATGGCTCCCCAATCGAACGTCTGGGTTGGCACAGAGTGTGGATCGATTTGTTTTGGCATGTCCAGTATCCTCCTTGGTAGATATTAGTAAGATTAAGAACCGGTAGGTTGTCCAGGATGTATCTGTTTAAAGCGACGAGTATTTTCAGTAATTGCCACTTCGGTTGGCAGCCGTTCCATACTTGATGCACCGAAGAAGCCGACAACGCCGGAAGTGCGCGCTAGAA
>CAXTXB010000467.1:2732-4981 GCA_964247965.1 uncultured Dictyobacter sp.
ATTGACAGCTTTGGCCGCGTCACGCATGGCCTGAATCCGCTCCACGCAATCGTCCAGCGTCAGGGCAGTTTGTGCGCCGATGGAACCTTTCGTCGTCAAGCCCATATGGGGAACCAGAACATCCGCGCCCGCCTGCGCCATCGCTCGCGCCTCCTCCGGCGTGAACACATAAGGCGCGGTCAGCAGATCCATTTCATGCGCTAGATGGATCATAGCGACCTCCTGCTGATAGCTCATTCCCGTCTCCTCCAGATTTTGACGGAACATGCCATCAAGCAAGCCGACAGTAGGAAAGTTCTGTACACCGGCGAACCCCATCTCCTTGATCTGCTTCAGGAAATACGGCATCACCCGAAAAGGATCAGTACCGCAGACACCCGCCAGCACCGGCGTCTGCTTCACGATCGGCAAGACCTCGCTTGCCATCTCCACCACTATGGCATTCGCATCACCATATGGCATCATGCCCGCCAGCGAACCACGACCGGCCATACGATAACGCCCGGAGTTGTAGATAATGATGAGATCCACACCTCCAGCCTCGACGCACTTTGCAGACAGACCAGTTCCGGCCCCCGCGCCGATAATCACACTTCCATTCTGGAGCGTTTGATGCAGCTTATTAAGCGCCTCTGTTCTATTCATGAGCATCCTCCTGCACTGTTGTCTGAGCCGCTTGAACTTGCGCCTGGCCATGCGCCTGTGCGGGCATTTGTGCCCGTACAAACTGGTCCAGGCGGCTGGCCATGGCGCGGGCAAAGCGTGGATCGTTGAGATCCATATCTAATTCATATATCTCAATATTATCTTTGCCCTGCAAGCCGGCTTTAAGATTATCGATCAACGCGCGGTCGGCCTCGGGATCATAGAATGGTCCTCCCTGGATATCGATCATAGAGACGCCACGAAGCGGAATGAACAACGCGGTCAGGCCCTTCGCCTGGCTTAGCTTTTTGGCGATGATGCGTCCCAGTTCGGCACACTCTTCGGGTGTGGTGCGCATCAACGTTATTGTAGCATTGTGCTTGTAGAGATTGCGGTTATGATATTTCTCTGGCACAGTATCCATGGGGCCAAAGTTGACCATATCCAGGGCGCCTAGCGAGACAATCTGAGGTAAGCCGAGATTGCTAGCCGCCTCTAGACGGTCAGGGCCCGCACTAAAGACGCCGCCCGCAAGCTCATCCGCAAGCTCAGTGGTGGTAATATCGAGCACGCCTGCCAGGAAACCGCCGCGCACCAATGCCTCCATGGATTGTCCGCCCGTGCCTGTGGCATGGAAGACAAGCACCTCATAGCCGTGCTCCTCCAGATATTGGCGCGCCTCCGTCACACAGGGAGTCGTCACGCCAAACATGGTCGCGCCGATCAACGGCTTCGTACTGGATGAAGGTTGAAAGTCGGTATAAGCTCGCGCCATACCAGCGATGGCGGCGGCGGCGTTCGTCAAAATACGTTCAGATATCCGGTTAATTCCTGCAATATCTACAATTGAATACATCATCGTTACATCGACAGCGCCGACATATGGGCGTGTATCGCCGGCCGCAACGGTAGATACCATTAATTTAGGCACACCAACCGGCAGGGCACGCATCGCCGTCGTGGCAAGCGATGAGCCACCCGAGCCACCCAGAGCCAGGATGCCGTGCAAACGTCCTTGCGCAAACAGATCCAGCACAACCGCAGTGGCTCCGCGCGCCATTGTCTCCACTGCGGCACCCCGATCGCCCGCTGCTGCTAGCTGCGCCACATCCGCGCCCGCCGCCTTTGCTACCGTATCATTCGTAATATCAGGGTTTGTCAAAGGTGCGCCTTTAATTCCAGCATCGATCAAAATCACCTCACAGCCAAGCGCTTGTACATGCTTGCGTAAATACTCGTAATCCGCCCCTTTTGTATCAAGCGTACCGAGTAGTACAACTGTTGCCATGCTTATACACCAATCCTTTCAACAACGTTGTAGAGTTAGATAGAGCTTGTGACTATCCTGAGCTAACGCTGCTCGGCGACCTCATTCATGGGCCGTCAGTCAACTACTTGCAACTGGAAAACTTACTTCTATCTACTATACTACAATAGATAACTACCAAAGCCACCTGGCGCATTGCAATCAATAGCCTGGTGGCTTAGACAGTGTTTGATTCCCATAGTCTCCACCTTCCTGCGCTCTGACTTGTCGCGGCTTCGCCGCTCTTTTTTGAATACTAGTAAAGTTTTTCCATTTTTTGCATTTTTAATTTTTACGC
>CAXTXB010000468.1:0-4974 GCA_964247965.1 uncultured Dictyobacter sp.
CTGATCACTCCTTCCTTCTAAATAACAAATCGTTGCTCTCCCATTTAGAAGATGGATGTACGCTGTGCAGGGTTCGCGTATGCCAGGTACTCGTTCTATCTTGGCGTGTAAGATACCATTTTTCCGATACATCTCCAGCAATTTTAAGCTAGCTGAGAGGCCGATGCTAAAGTCAATATTCTCATGGTTCAATGTATTACCCCTGTAAATAGAGAGAGCATCAATAGTTATCAGTGCATCAACTGATACTTAGCTTGGACGTTCAAACAAAGGGTAGCAAGAGATAAATATAACCTTACCGAGATAAACTAATCAAAGAAGCGATGGAACGAGTCTAAAAGAGAGCCAGCTAAGAAGGTGGTGAAAGTCTTCCAAGCTTTGTTTTAGTATACCGGAAAAATAATAAAATATCAATACAGGAAATAAAATCGCATAAAATTTGATATTCTATCATTGACTTCTCGCCAAAGATCTAGTAGAAGTACAGAGATGATATGCAGAAGGGCGTCATGAAAGAAAGAGGATACGAGGCAACTGATAGATATGCAGAGTGAGGGGAAGCAATAAGAGGGAACGACTTGCCTTGCTCGATAGTCAAACACTTCATAACGTACATCAACAAAGGGACGAATATACTAAGCAATTATTTGTTCAATACAGTTCTGTGTAATACTTGAGTCTGGCGGACTCAAGTATACATGTGTTCTATTGTCGAATCCAATAATAAGCCATCTTCTTCCACTTGCTTGTGTGTTGACAAGGCTCAACACATCTCTGACAAATTCCGCCTTTTGATCCATCGTATCGAGGTTTAGTTGTCGCTTGAAATCAATGCTCGCCGTCTCCCCTTCTTGTAAATCCCAACATTAAACGGGTGGAATCTGTACAATTATTCTGGTGGTTCGGTCTCTTTAACGTACCGATACAACATGGCGCGAGATATCCCCAGTGCCACACAAATTTCTGGGGGGAATGGCTCTGATCGGTGAACATCTGCCGAGCCAGTGCCACCTTCCCATTCGTTCTGAGTTTTCGTGGTCGTCCGCCGACGCGCCCTCTTACCTTGGCTGCTAATCCTGCATTAGTACGCTCACGAATGAGATCGCACTCAAATTCGACCAATGCTCCCATCAGATGAAAGATTAGCTTCCCCCTGGCGTCTTTGTGTCGATTTGCTCCGTGATATTCATAAATTCTATGTTCCGTCCTTGGAGATATTTGAGCAACTCCATCAGGTGTTTCAATGAGTGCCCTGCTCGATCCAACTTCCACACGACAAAGGTATCTCCTGGTCGTACATACGCCAGTGCCTCATTCAATCCTTTTCGCTCAGCTTTTGATCGGGTCATCTTGTCCACAAACCATTTCTCGCAACCAACTTCTTTGAAGGCGTCGATCTGCAATTCCTCGTTTTGCTCCTGCTTGGAGACACGAACATACCCAATCTTCATAAGCTCCTCCTTTTGTTTCAGGTTTCCCGTTAGTCGTATGAGGTTTTGAGATTTTGATTATGAGATGAGTTATGAGATTTGTCAAAGAAAATTCTACGCACGCAGAAGGGGTATGCAGCCACATGAAAAGCCACACCAGACTGTCTCATGAAACGGACGATTCTGAGAAGGAGCTTTTCACCAGAACCGTGCATCTTCTGTTGCCCTCATTCACTACTTTTCCAAGTCGAGTAAGGCCGGTCAACTCCTCCATTTTCTTGACACGGCTCGTAAACCGGTATATAATTAACCCGTAAACCATCAATGAAATGAGAGGAACCGCAATGCTCCCTGATTTGCTGAAATATCAGGCGACCTGGAATGGCGCTCACCAGTATCTTGGCGACGAGGCCAATACTGTCCTGGCATATCTGCTCATTCTGCGTACTGGGCATGATCTTGAGACACTTTTCACCCCATTCTTTGAGCGTCACCAACTCTCGCAGGGACGTTTTTCTGTGCTGATGCGCTTACTCGATGCCCCAGAGCATATGCTTGCCCCATCCCAGCTTGCTGACTCACTTGGAGTGACGCGAGCAGCTATTACCAAGTTACTCGATGGTTTGGAGCACACTGGGCTGATCGAACGTCGTCTCGATCCCACTGATCGTCGGGCCTGGCTCATCACCCTAACCGCTGCCGCGTGTACACTCCTGGAAGAGATATTACCGCCACACTTTCAGCAGATCAGGCACATCATGAGTGCGCTCACTAGGGAAGAACAGGACCAATTGATTACGCTCTTGCTCAAACTCGATGGGCATCTCATAGCCACTACACCATAGCATCCTTTGCTTGTTGTCATCTTTCCCTTTGCCAGGGAAACGATCCTTCTTTTCCCTGGTAGTTAACCCGTTAATTATATGTTTAGAAAGGACCGAGATCATGAAACTGTTTCTCCTTCAGGTAGGCCGGGTGCGTCCACCAAATCAGGTGGAGGAAACCATCCTCCCCGTCCCTGCTTACCTTCTCGAGACGGATATAGGGGAGCATATCCTGATTGATACAGGGCTTGACCGTCGTCTCATCGGTGCCTATCATCACCAGCCTCCTCTTCCTCATCTTCTGGATGAGGAGGAGGATATTCTTACTCACTTAGCCCGACTGAACCTCACTGCACAGGATATCCGCGTGGTGATTTGTAGCCACTTTGATCCTGATCATGCTGGGAACCTAGCACTCTTTCAACAAGCAGAGATTGTTGTTCAGCGGCACTTATATACCGCTGCAATCAAGGGAGAGGTTCCTCGTTTTGAGAGGACACGAGACCAATGGGACGCACCGGGCCTGCGTTTCTTGCTCGTTGATGGTGATATCACGCTCGTCCCAGGGGTAACGCTGCTGGAAAGTGAGGGACATACCCCAGGCCATCAATCGGTCCTGGTATCTCTTCCCAGGACCGGACCCGTTCTGCTGGCTATTGATGCGATTCCGTCTCAGGCCCATCGTGATCCTGCGACACGGGCAATCGAACCATTCGACCTCAACGAACAGCAAGTGCGGGCCAGCACAAGCAAGCTACGTACCATCGAACAACAAGAGGATGTCGCTTTCACGGTCTATGGTCACGATCCTCGTCAATGGCAATCCTTGAAACGTTTCCCTGATTTTTATGAGTAATATGAGACAGATTTCTCTTCTTCAAAGAAAGGACAAACAGATGACTTCTTTCCCTTCAGAACAAACAGGCGTTCTTATTGTGGGTGCGGGACCAGTTGGGATGGTGCTTGGCATGGAACTGCTACGCCGAGGTGTTCCCTGTCAACTGATTGACCAGACCGAAGCTCCGGCGAAGACCTCACGCGCGTTTGGAATTCATCCGCGTACCATGGAACTGTTCGCTCGCCTGGGGATTGCTGATCCTATCGAGGAACGGGCGCAGAAACTCTACGATATGCGTGCCTATGCCGATGGACGTGAATTGACCCACGTGATTATGGACGCGGAAGATCTTTTCACCCGCTATACCTGCACCTATTCGCTTCCACAGGTCTATACTGAAGAGATTATGCGCCAGCGTCTGGTCGAATTAGGTGGTCGGATCGAGTACGCAACCCGTCTGGAACGCCTGGAGCAAGATGAGCATGAGGTCATGGCTGTTGTGCGTGATCCCGAGGGTCATTCCCAGCAGATTCGTGCTTCCTGGCTGATCGGGTGCGATGGCGCACATAGTACGGTCCGCAAGCAACTGGGCATTCCATTCGAGGGAAGTCCCTCCGAGACCTGGATGATCGCCGATACGTACCTGGATTGGGAGTTTGGGCGTGAGGGACAACAAGATACGCTCTATATTCTTCTGTCCGAGCAAGGGGCTCTGGTGACGTTTCCCTTTCCCGAAGCGAATCATTGGCGCGTGCTCGATACCAGCCCGGATCTCTCTGAGGGCGATGATGCGAGTGTCATTCTACCTCAGTTAACCCGCAAGCTCCGGGCCGCGATTGGCTCGACAACTGCTCAGATACGCGATGTCTCATGGATCTCTGCCTTTACGATTCAGCAACGCCGGGTCTCTTATCCCCGTGTGCAACGGGCCTTTGTCGCGGGAGATGCTGCCCACTGCCACAGTCCAGCAAGCGCACAAGGGATGAATACAGGGGTCCAGGACGCGTTCAATTTAGGTTGGAAGCTGGCTCAGGTCTATCATCAGCAAGCACCAGTGTCGCTCTTAGAGAGCTATTCGGCGGAGCGAGAACCAGTGGCCGCTACCGTTCTGGCAAGCACACAAACCGTGACACGCGCCTTGAGTATGCATGAGCCAGCAGGTCGCTGGATGCGCAATAGTCTGATCTCGATGGTGACGAATTCCCCTGAAATGCGCGAGTCCGTCCTCAAACGGGTCGTCCCGGAGTTTTTTGAACTGGGTGTCTCCTATGAACACAGCACTCTTGTCTCGGAACACTGGCACCCTGCGTTCGCAAGCTTTGATCGTCAGCCAGCCGGACTCAGGCCAGGAACGCGCGTGCCTGATTATCCGTTCGCCTTTGTGAAAGGGATGCCGAGCCAGAGTTTGCATGAGGTGCTCAATTCCACGGAATATGCCTTGCTCTTGTTCACAACGGGAGTCAGTGGCGAAGACTCTCATCGGCTGGAGCACTTTGCACAGGAAATCCAACGCACATATGGGACACTGGTGACGCCCATTTTGATCGTGCCTGTATCCCATCACCAACAACCGGCTCAATGGCAGGGGCAGAAGTTGGTCGACAGCGGGCATCCCTATCATACGCTGCACTACTTCTTTGGAGTGAGTCAGCCGAGCGCCTATGTGATACGCCCCGATGGGTATGTTGCTTATCGGGATCAACCACTGGATGAGGACCGTATCCGGGCCTACTTCCAAACCACCTTCGTGCTGTGAGGCGAGAGAGGAAGAGAAGCAGTCTTTTTCTCCTTGTGCTCGCTGCATAACGCCAGCAGAAGTCGCCAGAGGGAGACACAAAGAAAAGTGGGGCCCTGGGAGCGGGGGGGGGGGAGTGAAAAGAGG
>CAXTXB010000469.1:0-4928 GCA_964247965.1 uncultured Dictyobacter sp.
TTATAGCATACCCTGTTCTGACGTGCTACACCAGGCGGGATATAAGGAACAGAAATTGGCAGAAGTGTGTAGCAAGTGGAAAAATTCGCACAATTGCATGCAAGGGCATAGTTATGCTATTATGGTTGAACCAATGCATATTTCCAGGTTTGAGCGTTCCTGTTCAAAAAGCTCCGCCTTCGGGTGGCAATTGTTTCCTCCCACATCTAAAGGTGATGGGTATTCACCATTGGAGAGATCATGATGGAGGCAGAGAATTAAAGAGGGCAAGGTCAAAATCTGCCTTATCAGCCCTGATGGCCAGGAGATTTCGCTTGTCGTCTTTGGGAAAGGTGAATACTTCGGCGAATTAGCCCTCCTGGATGGACTTCCTCGTTCGGCAGATGCGATTGCTTTAGAGCGTGTTGAGTGCTATACATTGCAACGCGGCGATTTCCATAATTCGATTATGAAGACGCCTAAGATCGCTATCCAGGTCATGGAGGTGCTTTGTGAGCGCCTGCGAAAGACCGATCAGCAGGTAGAGGATCTGATTTTCCTGGATGTCTATGGCCGCGTGGCAAAGAAGTTACTGGAGTTATCTGAAACTCATGGCACTCAGGTTGACGAGGGCATTCGTATTGAAGTTCGTTTGACCCAGCAAGAACTGGCATCTATGGTTGGCGCTTCCCGCGAGAGTGTAAATAAGGTTCTTGGTTATTTTACTGATAAGCAGTATATCAGTACTGATAAGCACCGCATTACTCTCCGCAGAGTGGCAGACTTGAAACGGCGCATCTATTAGGATTGGTACCTGATATCGACTTTTGGGAGGTTCGTTACCTCGTCCTGCTCTGGTACGTCTCATGATGTCGGGTATACAACTGTTAGCATGTTCTAAAGTATGCGTTGAAGGGAAAGCTGTCTCTTGGAGAAAGTTATTACAAATAAAGTCGATCCGCGCATGGTGGGAGAGGATGAGCCTCAAGTCCCATCCCGCCCTCCTATGTCGAGAATGATACGTGTACGCGCGCTCTTTGAACTCATGCGACCTCAACAGTGGATAAAGAATGCAGCGGTATTTATTGGCCTGGTATTTGCCCAGCAGCTATTTAGTCTACCTTCGCTGGAACGAGCAAGCCTGGCGTTTATTGCGTTCTGTTTCGCATCCAGTGGTATTTATATTCTGAATGACCTGCTAGATCTGGAAAAGGATCGTCAACATCCTGTAAAGCGTAAGCGCCCGTTGCCTTCTGGCCGCTTGCCTGCCTCCTGGGCTATTGGGTTGATGGCGCTGCTCTTTTTGGTGTGTTGTGCATTATCATTTGCACTTTTCTATATACCATCGCTGCCGGATATTTATGCCTCTTTTGGCGGTACTAACGTCTTATTTGCGCTTACTGTGGCTAGCTATATTGTGCTCAACGTGTTTTATAGCACGCGCTTAAAACATGTCGTGCTTGTGGATGTCTTTTGCATTGCCTGCGGCTTCGTCTTACGAATTCTGGCGGGAGCCGTAGTGATTCCAGTTGTTATTTCGCCCTGGCTCTACCTGGTGACCTGTTTCCTCTCGCTCTTTCTGGCATTGAGTAAGCGTCGTCACGAACTGATATTATTGCAAGAACACGCCGGCAATCATCGTCGCATCCTGAAAGAGTATAGTATCCCTATGCTTGATCAGATGATTACGATTGTAGTTACTGGAACGTTGATGGCGTACAGTGTGTACACAATAGAAGGTACAACAGGCCATGGTCGTTTGATTATAACTGTGCCGTTTGTCCTCTATGGTATGTTCCGCTATCTCTACCTGGTGTATATGCGTATGGAGGGTGGGAGTCCCGACGAGGTTCTATTACGTGACCGTCATATGCTGGGAACCGTTTTATTATGTACGCTTGTAATCATCGCTGTGCTATATGTTTTCCCATAGCTGATGTATTTGCGTAATAATGGAAAGGGCCGATAACTCTATACCTTCACAGCTCCATAAAGAGCTGTTGATGGCAATTACTTTTTGGGTCGAAAGGGCATATACCTCTATTAGGAGAAAGATTTATGAGGACGTTAATTATTATCCCTACGTATAATGAATACGAGAATCTACCCCCTTTGCTCGAGACTCTCTTCTCATATGTTGCAGAGTCTGATGTTTTAATTGTCGATGATAATTCACCCGATGGAACAGGTCAACTCGCCGACCGAATTCATGAAACAGATCCACGTGTCCACGTATTGCACCGGGCGGGCAAGCTTGGTCTGGGAACCGCCTATGTTGCTGGCTTTAAATACGCTATTGAGCATGCCTATGATGCGGCCTTCGAGATGGATGCGGATTTCTCCCACGATCCTAAGTACTTACCCGAGTTTTTAGTGGCTGTTGAGCAGGCTGATCTAGTAATAGGTTCTCGCTATATCCATGGTGGCGACACACCAAATTGGTCTTTCATCCGACGGTGTATAAGCGGATCTGGAAATATTTTCGCACGCTTCATGCTGAATATGCCCGTCCATGATTGTACTGCCGGCTATCGGTGTTATAGACGTGAAGTGCTTGAAAGTATCGATCTAGATACTGTTCAGTCACAGGGCTATGCCTTCCAGGTGGAGATGGCGTACCGCGTGTTGCGTCAGGGCTTCAAAATTGTTGAAATTCCTATTGTCTTTATGGACCGCCGTGTTGGCCAGTCAAAAATGTCGCGCAAGATTGTAATAGAGGCTTTCACCTATGTGTTGCGCGCGCGCTTCGGTCATGTTCCGATGCCTTCTCCTTCACTGCGTAAACAGCATGTACGTGTGGAAGCGGCCTCGCCCGTGGTCCACCAGTAAGCTCTAGTAGGCTTCAGCCATACTTTCTGCCATGGGCGGATTGAGGATATTTTCTTCTCTGTGACGGCCGCCCTTCTCTTCTCTGGTGCTTTTAACGGCGTGGTGACTTCTTCTTTTTTCTCTTTTGTTTCGAACGAGGTTCGTCATCGTCTTCATATTTATGTGAAGGGTCAATGCCGTAAACACGCCGCATAGCCTGGCGATGTTGTGAGCGGATTGCAACATCGCGTGGAGCCGCGTTGAGTGCCTGTGTCAACTGATGGGTTGTGTGTGCACTTCCTCCTTGTTCAACGACGTTGTACTGTACCTCTCCATCATCGCTGTAGAGCATCACTCCTGTTCCCTTCTGGCGGGCTTCGGCGGCAAGGCGCGCAATGACCCTATCTGCGGTTTCTCCATAGCGGGAAAAGATGATGCAGATATGATCTTCATAAAATGTTTGCTCTTTTGTGTCGTTGCCATCAAATACTACGATAACACGATATGCGGTGTTGCGATAGCGATTGTTTAATTGCTTGATAAGAATATTACGCGCTTCTGCTAGATTTTTTGATTCTACCATTTGAAACATGATGTTATTTTTAATAACGTTGTACCCGTCCACCAGGATATCAAACTCCATGATAATCTCCACAACAGCCAGATGACAAGCTGCAGCGTGCCTTTTTAAAAGTCTGTATTTGTCTTAGTGGATGTTTGGTGCGCTGCTTATCGTCCATTTTTGACTGTAAATTCTATTGTTAGTCGCATGATGAGCAATCTCTATTTTACTCCAATTTGTCTAATTATCCAGCTTATAGTTCAGGAAAAAACTTGCCTGATAAGTTGTAGGATATAGGCTATTTCAACCCGAATATTGATGTGCGTTATCTGCAAAGTGATTGTGTTTGCGCCCTGGGATATCTCTGCGAGAACAATGAGCACGACTACAAACAGAAGAAGTGCGAGTAGTATGCTCACAATAGCACGTTCAATCTGTCTACTGATACTCCTACGCCGTCCTGCTCTGGTTACAAATTTATTAATAGTAATGCCATTACGCGGCTCTGGTTTTGTTGCGGTCTCGCTGAAGGTCCTGAATGGTTCAGGTCTGGTTGCAATTTCGTCAATGGAGATAGCATTATTGCGCGACTCCGGCTTTGTTGTAATTTTGTCAATGTCAACATTTTTGTATGTTTCTGGCCTGGTTACAATTTCGTCAATGTTGACTTGCGCTGATTGTGCTATTGACCGTGTTGCAGGGAGAGGAATTTCTTTGGATGAAGACTGTTCGCTTGGCTTTGTATCCAAGGTCGCGCCCGACATCTTCTTCTGATGAGGGATATCTTCTGTAGCTACTGTATTGATGAGCAGTGTTTCTGCTGAGTCAATGGACGTTCCATTTTGAAATTTGCCTGGGCGTACACAGATGAGGCGTGTCTGGACTGCTCGTTTATGTTTGAGCTGTGCCTGGCGTACGGGAGGGAAAAGTACTCCCTGTAAAGGTGTACTTGGTAAGCGGAATGGCAGGTTGGCTTCAAGGGCACAAGACCCGCATACTCCATGCACATAATCCCAACAACTGGGGCAGGCGGGTCGGCGGCAGCGAAAGCAGAAGTGACACATGCTCATAAATGCAGATTCTAAGGCCACGCGTGGTGCCTGTAACAGATATTCATATACCTGTGCAGGAGCATAGACAGCCTGGCAGATGCTGCATGCAATGCTGCTTCCGTTCCTGGTAGAAGCCGAACGGGCGGGCGCAGATTCTGGTTCTGAATGATGAGTAGACATAGTATCAGTCATCGCTGCCTCTGGTACAAAATCAATAAACATATTTAGAATTCTATTATATACTCTTCCTTATCGTACGGCATCGGGAGATGATCAGCTTGCTCTTCACCATTTCTCTTGTATGATCCGCTTTCAGGATGCTGCAATACTATTATACCTTGAACATGAGAATATATCATCTCACAAAAAAAGGCGAACAAGACTCATTCTTTGCATCAAGGCTCTTTTTAGAGAAACGCAAACTGATCTAAAATTAGCTTGCAAATATAGAGCGATCTCCCTTGTTATACCGGTGAAATAATAGGTCATCCCAAACGTTTGAAAAATGATGACCATCGTGTGTTCCC
>CAXTXB010000470.1:0-4921 GCA_964247965.1 uncultured Dictyobacter sp.
ATCCTTGATAGAATAATATCGCCTGCCAAAAATCCTTCGTTGATCATCACTATTTCGTGGCCGGATGGACGCTCATCAGGCCCAGGTTCATATATATATGTATATGAACGCTCTAGCCAAATTATTCCTACGTCCATTCGCCAGACATTAAGTCAGTAGCATTGTCTTATCTGGGGTACTACTTAAGCACAATAGCGAAGCTATAGAGCATTATCACCTTCCTCTATGCTCATTGCATTCTAAAGATTGCCGAACAGCATTATTGATAATCTTACCTCTGATATTTTAGAATTTAACAACCTATGGTAATATCAACGGTGGGGTAATAATGCGGTGAGGACTCAATATCGCACTGCGTTATAAATACGTGGCAAGGAGACTGTATGCCTTTACAGAATCTTCCACTCACAAAAAGCGATTTCGATGAATGTGATTGGTCAAAAGCTATTGAGCGATGTGAACACAAAGAATGTCATATCTATGCAGGTCTTCTCGTTGAAAAGGCAAGAAGAGCCGAGTCAACGGCAAACGTTAAGGCACAAGAAATTTTTATGCTCTTAGGTGGCATTGCCTCCCTCGCACTCAATTCAAATGACAAACAAGCACCCTTTGGGCCAATGTTTGTATGGAATGATGGTAGTCGTGGTTTCATTGTGGATGACCTCACCACTGAGCATCTTCAAGTATTAACAGAGTTTGCTCCAGAAATAGCTGATCCAGAAATGCAGGCCAGGATTGCAGACGTTCTTTGGATCAGAACACGTAACTTCCGTCTTGCTGGGCTGGCTGTAAATGCTTACCTAGCGTCTGCAAAAATGCTGGAACATCCTGAACATTGGGTGCCAACCCAACAGCGCGTTGAAAGGGCTTTTCGCCTGGCAGCTTCGGTAGACCCAAAGAAAAAAGGACTTTCTGCAACAGTTATTGCATACATTGAAGACCTATTGGAACGATATCAGGAAAACTCCGGCTTTTTATTGGCAAAGCTAATGGAAATGTTACAAGAGCATCGGCTTGGCGACGTAAAGAAATACCTCATGTTAACACAGCAAGCCATCGCCCGTGCTGAAGCGCGGCACAACTGGCATGAAGTAAGAACATATTTACTTATTCAAGCAAAGTGGCATGCTATAGAACGTGACGATACCAGCGAGCGAACAGCGAAACTGGCCTGGGCAGAAACTTGGGTGAAAGAGACAGAGGATGTACTTAATGGGCCTCGCCCCAGTTATTTGCTAGCATCAGCACACCTCGAATCAGCAATCCATGCCCTGCGAAGCATAGGAGGGGTTTCCGAACGAGTGGAACAAATTCATAAACGACTGCTAGAGTGTCAGTCGCAGGCTTTGAAAGAGCTTAAACCCTTCTGGATAGAGATTGACCGCACCGTTGCAGATGAAACAGAGGCTCAAGCACAAGCACAGGTGAAAGGGAAAAGCCTATCCCCAGCAATCTTTGAGCTTGCATTCATTGTGCCCTCCCCAAAAGTCGGAGATCTTCAGCGACAAGTTGCGGAAATGGCAAAAGCAGCCCCTTTACAGCACATTCTCTCTTCTCAACTTGTAAACTCTTCAGGAAAAACAACAGATCGAAGTACCCTCCACTCAAATGAGGCAGATGCACAGAAAGCCATCTTGAAGGAGAAAATGTTTGCCCAAGCAAGGATACATCAAAGTGGAAATACGCTACTTATCATAGAACCAGCACGAAAACAGATTAATATAGAGCACAATATTCAGTATCAAGATCTGCTTCCTTTTCTCACTAATAATCCATTTGTGCCATCAAAACGCGAAGAGATTTATGCTAAAGGTCTCGCCGCAGGCTTCGCCGGAGACTTTCTTGTTGCTACTCATCTCCTGATACCACAAGTAGAGAATTCCCTGCGTACTCTACTGGCTCAACAAGGCCTTTTCGTTTCTGGTTTAACGTCGCCAAGAGGTATACAGGATGAACACAGCTTGAACGCGCTATTCGAGCAACACCGAGAAGCAATAGTGTCTTTATTTGGTGAAGATATAACCTTCGATTTAGAAGGGCTTTTAATCGAACGTTTTGGTACTAATTTGAGAAATGAAGTTTCTCACGGCCTTTTAGATACTGATAGCTTCCGTCCAGGGCTTGTATCCTATTTTTGGTGGATAGTATTGAAGCTCTGCTTTTACTACTGGCTAACTACAGACAATGAGGAAAATCTAGACCCTCACCAAGGATATCAAGCTGATGAGTAAGAAGTATTTTAATAGTAAAGAGGAGAAAGAGTGGTACAGCTACATTAAATGGTGAAGGCCCGCTCATGTAAGCACACCTTTCAGTGATGTTTTGAACTATTCACCGGATAACGTGGCTGTACTGAAGCCTCCACAGATTTTTTTCGGAGTTACACTGGAAATCCTGACTTTTTTCGAAGTTACAATGGAATATTTCCGAGTCGAAATGAGCACTTTTAGGCAACTTGTGCTCATTTCATTTCGGAGTTACGCTGGAAATCACAGGTACACGGTGATAGCCTCTCGTAACGAAAGACGTTTTCCACCATATCTATCCTCCGAGATCGAGGTCAGTGATCAGAGACCGCCTGCATCATAGACCGAGCAATGGCAATCTCATCGTCATTGATGATATGATCCATGTTGGGATAAACGCGCTCAATGACCTGCGCGCCCATCTGCTCAAAGACTACGGTACTTTCTCGTACCCTCTCTAGGGGAACAAACCCATCAACATCGCTTGCCCCTAAAAAAATGGGCGTTCC
The DNA here is from genome assembly GCA_964247965.1 of uncultured Dictyobacter sp. GTDB lineage: Bacteria > Chloroflexota > Ktedonobacteria > Ktedonobacterales > Ktedonobacteraceae > Dictyobacter. Next base: position 2,756 of record CAXTXB010000470.1, read on the forward strand.
CTGAAATGAGCCCGGATAGTTCCACGAGGTTCCCGGTGGTCCGATCAGCCCGCCAGTAAAAAGCACGATTCCTCCTAAACGGTCTGCGTGACGAACGGCGTATTCTGCTGTCAGGCAAGCCCCCTGTGAGAAGCCGAGCAAAACAATATGCTCTTTGGAGAAGCCCTTCTCCAGTAATTGAGCAATAAGAGTGTCATAAATAGCAAGTGCAGATGTCAGAAATGGCTCATTTTTTTCTGTGGCTTCCATAAAGCTATACGGATACCATGTATTATCCCTGGCAGTAGGAGCAAGGTAGGTAAAGGCGCTGTTCCCTATGCGGTCGGCCAGTTCGAGGATATCGTCGGTTGTGCGTCCTCTGCCATGCATCATAATGGCTGCTGCGTGACTCTCTTTAAGCGGTCGACCACGCATTATTACTGGTTGCCCCTCATGATGGTGCATACAACATTCTCGTTTCTGCTAGTGTAAAGGCATAGATTGTCTATGGGTCATCATTTCTCAAAAGTTCGCGATGACCCATAGACAACCTACTGATGATTATTGAGAAACCTTGATAGGTTCCAACTGCGCGAGATATTCATCGCGGCGGTCTTCAAACCAGGGCGGGAATTGAATACGCTGGCCTAACTTATCTGGCGTCTCATCAACATAGAAGCCGATATCGGAGGTCGCGACTTCAAAGAGGACGCCTCCTGGCATACGGAAGTAGATCGAGTGGAAATAGTTGCGATTCTTTTGTTCAGAAACATCGGTATAGCCAAAGCCTTCCAGGTAGTCCTTGACCTGTTTCTGCTCTTCATCATTCTGAACGGCGAGCGCAATGTGATGAACAGTGCCAGCTCCAAACGTCCAGCTTCCTGCTGGCACATCGGGTTCATGAAGAAAGTCCATCGTCGCTCCAGAACCACCCTTTCCTATTTCAAACCGTTTATACTCCCCTGCCTCGGCAGTCTTTCTGAAACCGAGCACTTCCATAAAGCGCTCTGATTCTGCAGTCTCGCGTAGGCTCAATGTAACACTATGCAAGCCACGAACAGCTACATCCGAGGAAACTTCCACCGTCGTCCAGGAAGGTCGCTGATCGCCATCATCACCAATCAACTCGAATTCAAGTCCACCTGGGTGCGAGAAGTGAATGAGCGGTTGACCGAAGCGCTCTTGAATGGAACTATGCTGTACGTTGAAAGCATCAAAGCGTTTTAGCCAGAAATTGAGCGAGGATGTAGGGACAGCGTAGGAGGTAACTTTCACCTGACCGGTGCCTTTACGCCCATAAAGACCAAGTTGCTTATAGGGGAAGGTAGTCATGACGGTGCCGGGGGTGCCTGTCTCGTTAGCATAATAGAGGTGGTAAACTGGTTTTTCTCCGTCAAGCAACACAGTCTGCTTGACGAGCCGTAGTCCGATGATCTTCGTGTAAAAGTCAACATCCTCCTGGGCTGCGCCAACGCACGCCGTTAGATGATGCAGACCACTGATCAAGTCCATAGGGTTGCTCCTTTGCAAGAACGTAGAGGTGCTAAAAGTATTGTCATTAACAGCGTCCGTATGAAGAAACTACTGACTCTTCTGAAAAAGCCCCTCCAGCTTATAGTACAAAGTCGATGTTCGATCTATCCTTCGCACTCTCCCCTCGCATTCTCCCCTTTTTCATCCCTGCTAGTGAAGCTCCTTCATGAATGTCTCCAATGAAACATGAATAGTTGTGTTATATTGACGCCTAACAGCTAAAAGACGGCGTATGAAACATCGTGTGAAATAGTACAATAGGGTTGGCTGTCGTTGTCCACCTTTTCATCGATACACGCATTTCATTTGAGATACTTACTCAGCAGTATACTCAATCTATCTTGATATGTCCAATACATAATCTTGCAATGTATATAGATTTTGTATAATCGGCCCATGGATAAGCTAATCGATCTGCGTCTTTTATATTACTTCATGATTGTAGCCGAAGAACTTCATTTCACACGGGCAGAGGAGACTGCGTCTGTACTATCCTGTCATCTCTTCTGAGAGCAAACAACACGTACGCACCGCGCTTTCAAGCCGTAATATCACCTGGTCAAAGAAATAACTCATCCCAAATTTTTGAAAAATGAGGACCATCATGTTTTTTTCACCACAACGATTTTGTGGGCGGGCGGGAAAAGGACAGGG
>CAXTXB010000471.1:0-4905 GCA_964247965.1 uncultured Dictyobacter sp.
CTATAATACGGAGTATTTATAACTATTTCCGTACTAAGTACATCAGTTGGAGAAAGGAAAAAGGCTATGCAACTGGAAGACAGGCTAAAGATATGCTTGCTTGCCCTCGAAAGTAGATATCCTGAACATGTTGTTGATGTGAATCAGGAACTTCTGGCCATCTCAATAGATAGCACGCAGGGCTGGTCGGCGGACGAGATCATTGAGTACCTGGAGCAGACAAATCCAACTACATTACACAAGATGGCGCGCCTGGTTGTCGATCTCCAATGTAGCGAAATTTATCTTGTAGAAGAGTCTGAGGCTACGCCCGCCTTCATCGTCCACTGTCGCGGAAAAATTCCATCTCGCCGCGAGAAGCGTGCTCTGAGCGTTAACCTATAAGCACGTCTTTCGCAGCTATTCGTTAGTATCTTACGCGTACCTGCTAGTAATTGCCCCCCGGCTGCGTCGTTCCGGCCGGAGGCGTTCCTGCATCTACTGTAGGTGTTACAACTGGCTCTGTCGAGCTAGCCGGTGGTGTTGCTGTGCTTGTATCGGTAGTAGTAGCAGTCAGGGTCGCGGCAGGTGTGCCTGGATCAGTGGTAGTGGCAGTCAGGGTCGTGGTGGGTGTGCCTGGGTCAGTGGTAGTGGCAGTCAGGGTTGCTGTCGGCGTTGTACTGCTTGTGCCTCCGCTGGCAAGCCACTCGGTTCCATTGGGATAAAGTATGTTGTTCTGGGCTTTTGGATCATTCCAGCCGCCATAACACTTTTTACTTCCTTCGCATGTGCCGTCGTCGATAGATGAGCTATCACCTGTCGCGATGATGCGTCCGCTGCCATAGGTGCTGCGTGCGAAAAAGACGTTAGTGCTCCCTGTGTTGGATGATCCGGTCGTGTAGATGACGCCGACGACATTAGGATTGTCCGTCTGGTTGATTGTCTCAGTTGTACCTTTGTCAATGAGGCTGGTCGTGCCCGTACCAAACGGACCCTGCAGGATCGGGTCGGGATTGGGTGTGTCGACCCCCGGATAGTCCTTGGCTATTGTTTTGTCATCAAACTGAATGCCAAAGGGATCGTTGCCCACTCCTCCATTGTTCATCAAGTCGTTGAAGACATGCAGGGAATCATACCCATCATTGTTGCGATCGCTGCCGGAGTGATCTGCGATCATGAAGAGCCCACCGCCATTGTGTACAAAAGTAAGAATAGCGGTCTTCTCGCTGCTGCTAAATAGCGAATTTGATTCGGGCAGCACGAGCTCGTTGAATTGGCTGAGATCAAGCGCGTTGGTATTGTCACCATAGGTGAGCGGGCTGGTGTTGGTCTTAAGGCTATAGCGGCCGGTGCGCTGCAAGGCCACACCCCACGCGCTGATTCCTCCGGTCCAGTCGCTCTCGACCTGCGGATTCGGATTCTCGCCCAGCGGATCAGGCTGGCTCTTGCTAATAACCCAATCAGCGTTGCCGGCAGTCTCTGCGTGCGCGTTATCAAAGAGCACGCGCAAAGTACCAGTTGCAGCTTTAGGCACTCCTCCCTGGTACGCCAAGACATGCGACTGCATAACTACAAATAGACTACCAATCAATAAAAGCATGATGACAAGAAGGAGACCCCGTCTCCTCCACATTGGGGCTGTAAACGACATACAAATACTCTCCTGTTGCAAAACCACTAGAGATTTTCGGTGTTCTCATGTATAGTCTTAACGACTGGATGTGGTGAGGACAGAACGACTGTAACGATCTGCCCTTAAGATGCTGCCATTAAGGATACTGCCATTAGAAACAACGTAGGTCTCACCAACTTTCGTCATTGTGAACAAATTGCCGCAAATATGCATAAACATAACAAAAGATGAGCTTTTGAAAATTGCTAGTTAGGAAGAGAAGATGAGATTTTAAAAGGGGCGGGAGCGGTGATGGTACAACGGGCAGAATAAATATGGTCTCTAATGCAAAGCCGACTTTGCATTAGAGACCATATTTATTCTGTCCAATACACATCAACTTAAGAGTGCAGTAGCTCAACTTTTTTCGCAGGGAAGCATAATCGGCTCACTCTAAACCTGCGGCTAAAAGACCCCATTCATCGTGGAACATTGCATTCTCATCTCCGTCTCATCTATACTTGCTAAAGTGGAAAATAATATACTACTATCTATAGATCATAAGTAACAATTGCTCTACCCATTTATTTATAGGAAGCATTACTGGGAATTACCATCAGAGACAAGCAACTGATAAAAGTCGAAAGGCAAGATAAATAATGAAGAATAATAAGCGGCCTGTGGGCGTAGGGAGAAATTAACATGAATCTTAACATCTGGCAAATACTATTTTTAGCGCTGCTGCAGGGGGTAACAGAACTCTTCCCCATTAGTAGTCTGGGCCATACAGTGATCCTCCCTGCCCTCTTTGGCTGGGGTGACCTGGTGCGCGACAAACACTTTCTGCCCCTTATCGTCGCCCTGCACCTGGGCACCAGTATCGCCCTCGTCATCTACTTCTGGCGCGACTGGCTCAACGTTATCATGACGCTTGTAACGAGTATTCAGAAGGGTGGAGTGCAGAAAGGTACGGAATCGTGGGTGAGCTGGCTGATCATCATCGGCTGTATCCCCGCCGGCATCCTGGGCGTCTTTCTAGAGACACCGCTCAAGCAGCTCTTCGCTTCTCCGATCATCGCTGCCTCGTTCTTGATCGTGAATGGCATTATCCTATTCCTGGGCGAGTTTATGCGCCGCCGCGAGGCCTCCAAAAGCTCTTTTGAGCTGCAGAAGCCTGGTGCATATCGTCCTCTCGCCTCGCTGACCTGGAAGGAAGCTCTCGTGGTCGGTCTCGCGCAGTCCCTGGCCCTCATTCCCGGCATCTCCCGTTCGGGCGTCAGTATGGTCGCAGGCCTGGGTATCCGCCTCAACCATGAAGATGCTGCCCGCTACTCATTCCTGCTTGGCACGCCGCTCATCGGTGCCGCCGCCCTACTCGAAGTTCCGCAGCTCTTCGGCCAATCCGCCTCCGTGCTCACCCTGATCCTTACTGGCATGATCGTCTCCGGCATCGCTGCCTTCCTGAGCACCCGCTTCCTGCTGAAGTACTTTCAAACCGGCCGCCTCAACCCCTTCGCCTACTACTGCATAGGAGCCGGCGTGATATCCTTGATTCTCTTACTGACCATTCGCTCATTCTAGCGACTAGCAGCTCCGCGTAGCGACAATCCCTTGCGGTTGTCGTTCTCGGCCTGCTTGAGAGGTCTGTGTAGCGAGAACGACAACCGCAAGGGATTGCTGCTACGCGGAGCTAGCTTGATTTGATGATTGGATTCCTAGCGCACCTGAGTTTTTTCTTTGCTCGCTCATCTACACGCTGAAGGTGTACACTTCTATCCTTTAATGATTGTACATTTTACATTTCTTCACACTTTTGCACTTCGTGCAAAAGTGTGAAGAAATGTAAAATGTACAATCATTAGAAAGAATCTTAAAGAGCGGCGCGACAAATTGTAGAGCTAGAAGGATGAACATCATGGAAATCAAACGTACACTTTGACACCTGACGTAGTGAACTGGACCTGAATGGGCTGTAGTTCCTCACCTTGCCCTCTATCGCGCATGCTGCACAGCAGGTGATGCCGACCGCGCCAGTGCACGATCTGCGCGGCCGCGATTTGTAATGACGAGCCGGCCGGGACAATTCGCCCGGAGCCGATCATGCGGAAGGGGCCGAAGGGGGTGGGGCTGACCATGGAGTACATGGTTGATGTTAGCTCCGGCCCATGCCGAGCGGCGAAGTCGCGGGCGAAGTTGTGGATGTGGGCGAAGAAGACGAGGTAGAAACGCCCGTTCTGATGGTAGAGCTGCGGTACGTCCATGTTTTGCAGGATGGGTTCGAGTATTGGGGGCGGCAGGACCTCCCAGTTGATCATGTCGTTTGTGCGCGCAAGCCCCAGTGTGCCGCGCTGGTCACTGGGACCGCTTCTGCGGTTGGCGCAGACATAGTGATAGACCCATTCATCATAGGAAAAGAGGAAGGGAGTACACCAGTGGACGCTTTGCTCACTTTCAACGCTCCAGCGCTCATAGTAGAGGGGATCGACGCGCGTTATGGGATTATAGGTCACTTTTTCCCAGTTCAGAAGATCGTCGGAGACCGCGAGGCAGACGGCCGCTTCATTTTTACGCGTTATACTCGTATTGCTCGTATACGCCAGCCAGTAGCGGTCCTCGTGCTGCAATACTGACCCGATTGCTAGATGTGCGGTGTGTGGCTCGCCCCATTTCTCGGCCGCGTCGTGAATCAGCGCCGAGTCCAGAGTGTCCCACTGGGCGAGATCGGCGCTAATTGCGTGGCCTATGCCGTCTGGGGACAGAGAATTTTCGTTTGTGGGCGTCATGAGGTAAAAACAGTGCACTATGTCTTCTTTCACATAGTACCAGGCATCACCAACATGCTTGCTGGGATGAAGAGGCATGAAACAAACTCCTTCGTTTCCTGACCTGCTCTTCTGTTGGACAGGCTTTGTCCGACAGCTACTACGCAGTTTTTCTGATTACTCTTTAAGAAGATCTTTCTATGAACTCAGTATGGAAGCTCTTAATCGTCTGACGAAAGTAGATCTTGTCTTTGATGAAGCTTTTTTGTTTATATGGATGGATATAAGGCGTAAGATATACGAGAGGATGTAGAGTTGTGTATTGCGCCTGAGTTCTCTGCCTGCGCTTTTTGCTCAAACCATGAGTATAACTTCACCAACAATTTTATCATAGCACAAAAATCGTGTTTGCTCCAAAGAAATTGAGCCAATTAGTATCTATGGATGAGATAGCATCCATCAGCGTAGCGACAAACCCTTGCGGTCGACCGCGATCAAGCGGTCTGGAGTGGTAGCTAACCTTCAATCTACCCATCACGACAGCCGCAAGGG
>CAXTXB010000472.1:0-4892 GCA_964247965.1 uncultured Dictyobacter sp.
GCGCAAAGGATAAGCTCACCAAAAAAGTTTCCTACTAGTATTAAAATTCGCATGAGTCATCGTCTGAGCATGAATCACATACTCGAATTGAGTGTAGCCAGCGCGCGCTCGATTACATCTGTATGCTCGGGGCGTCCAACCGTCAGGCGAACGAAATTGCTCAGGTAGGGGTGGTTGAAATAGCGCAGCATAACGCCATATGATTCTATCGTCCCGCGAAGATGCTCCATCCTCATCTCTTCCTCGTCGACCTGTGTCAGAATGAAGTTGCCTTGCGAGGGAAGTGGAGCCAGGAAGGGCTGCCGGGCGAGGAGATCGAAGAGCCGTTCGCGCTCCGCCACCATCCTTTGCACTTTATCCAGGGTATAGTCCAGGTGCTTCAGCGTCTCGATGGCCGCAATATGTCCCGCGACGTTTACCTCGAAGGGCTGTTGGGCGCGGCGCAGGTAGGCCACAATCCATTCTGGAAAGATACCATAGCCGATGCGTAGGCCGGCCAGGCCTGCCCATTTGCTAAATGTGCGCATGACAACGAGGTTACGATAATGTGGAACCAGGTGTGCCAGCCCCCTTGGATTGCTCGAAAACTCAACATAGGCCTCGTCCACCATCACGATGCGACCGGTATCTAGCAGTGTCAGGATATCCTGCTCTGGAACCGGATTGCCAGTTGGATTATTGGGGGAGCAGAGCACAATAAACTTTGTTTCAGGTGTAAGAGCCTTAATGACGGCCTCAACATTCACCTCATACTCCTCCGCCCGTGGCACCTCAAGCACATATGCACCACAAAAGGTCGTGATAGAAGTATAGAGAGAGAAGGTAGGGGGGCAACAGATCACATTATCACCAACCGAAAGAAAGATATGCCAGAGCAGATTGATCAACTCGTTGCTGCCATGGCTTAACACAATATGGCGGCTTCCCACACCCGTATACTCTGAAAGAGCGTTTTTAAGTGCGCGTGAATCGGTATCGGGGTAGTTGTTATAATTGGCCCAGTCGCCCAGGGCAGCCAGGACCTGAGGTGCAGGTCCATATGGACTTTCATTGCTATTCAGCTTAATAAGCTGCTCTATAGGAATACCTGTACGTGCACTGAACGCTTCCTGAGACTCACCGGGTCTATATTCTGCCATTCGGTCCATTTCTGGGCGCACGTGGACGGGGCGAGGGGAATACGAATACATACTCTGTCCTATTTTTTAGCGTCGGCGTCTACAAAAATCTGTGCTGGCCGACGAATCAATGTGCTATGCGGTGTAGGTCCGGTATTGCCATTTAACAATGAGCCGCTATTGCCACCGCCGAAGCGATTCGGATTGAGCGTTGGACGCACCGCCGACTGATTATCAGTATTTTGTGTCGTGGTGGAATCGGACAACTGCTGAAGCATATCCAGACCGCGACGTAGTGTCATCATATCACGCATGAAGCATGCAACGGCTGATGCGGCTGAACCTTTATCCTTAGAATTATCGAAGCGCCGAGCTGTCGCTTCACCCGATGACTGAGCCGCCTCTGCCATAGGATCAGAGGTTTTTGCTGCGTAGACATCGTTAAAAATATCGTCCCAGTTACCCCAGCGACCGCGCAGTGGCTTCCAGCCCAACTGGCTATCGCTCACGGTCCGCCACTTCTCTTCCGTAAATTGAATCCAATCTTCCATCAAGCGTGCAAAGGCTGCGACTTGCTGGCGGAGCTCCTCTTCTTCATGTGAGGGTCGCTGTGGAAATGAGCGGGGGAGGCCATCAGTACTCTGTGAGCTAACAAAATCACCATTATATGTGTTATTACCCGCCGACTGATAGTTCATACCGGGCTGACCTGCGAAGCCGTTTGGAGAGAAGTCGCTTGCGCCAGGGAAGAAGCTGCCCGCGCCAGGGTTGAATGCTTGCATATTGCTCGTCATTTGCCCATTTGGCATCCCCAGTACTGGTAGCTCCGTGCCCGCAGGCAGCTCACCAATGATATGGATGCCACTGGCACCCAGCATCGGGCTCATGATCGTCGTGCCATCCTGCAGCATAATGCTTTCGCCCATGCTCATGTTGCCGCCGATAACGATCTCCTCGTGCCCAACCGCATCCAGGATACGCCAGGCGAGACGTGGATGCTTGATAGACCACCAGACACGGCGAGCGATGAAAACCGAGGCAAAAGTGAAATTGACCATCAGCCAGACGATACCACGGACTGCCAGCCAGTTGACGAGCGCAATAACAATGATCCAGAACCAGGAGTTATGCTGCCCCGCCTCTTCAATAAATGTTAGTACGGCGGCCACAGTCAGGCTGGGATCGCGCAGTGGATTAATGAAGTCCAGAATGCGCCAGAGCCATTTCCTACCAGTCGTCTCTTCCAATTCGCGCTCCTCTCAAGTTCAGCCATAGGTCTGATAATTTGCGTTATTTTTCTGCTTCTAGCAGGGCAATTCTAGCATGTGTTCCAGGTATCCGCAAAGTTTCTTCCTATGCTAGTAGTTATGGGTTGTTTACGTTCACCGGGCTCTTCAGAGAGCACTCGTGAAGCCCTGGCAGAAAATCTCCCCCTCTTCACTATAATAGGGAGGAAAAATACAGGTTGTCATAGACTTATCCAAACGAACTGGCATAGAATTCTGCGGTCTGTCACACTTGACACTAACAAAAACGAGTGAAGAGGCAAGTCTTGAGATATGCGGTACTATAGTACCGCTCGGACACAACTCAATGAACTCCGCGTAGCGACAATCCCTTGTGGTTGTCGTGCTCCTTCCGCGTCAGAGGCCAGCTACCGCTCCGATCCGCTCGATCGCGGCGTGACCGCAAGGGATTGTTGCTACGCGGACGAAGTGAGTCGGCCCAGTATGTGCTGTTTATATGCGACGTATGTAGTGCATAGAAGCATCAAAAGTTATAGTTAAGGATAAGTAATAGATTGTGCTAAGCCAAACGGCTAGGCATTCGCCTTCTTTGTATGGTAACATACTCCTGGGGACTTGCATAGCTCCGTGCACAAAGAGGGTTGTTGTAGGTTCGACCGACTCAGACGTCATTATAGGGGGAACGCCTCTATCTTTACAGAAGTGGAAAATACTCCTGTGATGATTGATCTGTCCCACGGCACCGAAGACAAGAACAGTAAACACCTGTTAGAAAGGATATACCCATGCCAACGCGGAAGACGACAAAGGTCCCTCCTCCGCAGTTAACGCATGCTCGTCGTCTTATCATTGCATCCAACCGGGGTCCGGTTGAGTTTCAATTGAGCCAGGATAAAACCCTGAAGGCTCGACGAGGTGCTGGCGGTATGGTGACGGCACTTATTGATGCCGGAAACCGCATGGAGGTTTCTTGGGTTGCGATGACGATGACAGAAGGCGATCGCCTGGCAGTGAAGAGGGCTCGGGCGGAAAACGGCGGCCTGCTTCAATCGCCTCTGCCTCATCAGAAGATGCAACTCCGTTACGTTTCGATTTCTAAGGAGGCGTATCGAAAGTATTACGAGAAGATTAGCAACGAGTTGCTCTGGTTCCTCCAGCATTATATGTATGATCCGACGCATGAATCTGCCTCAGCTGCTCAATTGCAGGATGCGTGGGAGAACGGCTATAAGGTTGCTAATCAGGCGATTGCCGATGCCATAAACATCGAGATTGAGCGTGAGGCGACGGTGCCGGTGGTGATGCTACAGGACTATCATCTCTACCTGGCCCCTGCGATGATCCGCAAACGTCACCCAACGATCATTATGCAGCAGTTCATCCACATTCCCTGGCCGGATGTGCGTTGCTGGCATTTCTTACCGAGCAATATTGCTCAAGCGATCTATAACGGCCTGGTCGGCAACGATATCATTGGCTTTCAGACCGAACGCGATGCGCGCAACTTTCTAGAGGGAGCTCGCACTTTGCTAGATGGTGCTGTTGTGGATTTTGAAGAGGGAGCTGTCTGGTGGCAGGGCCACCGTACGCAGACGCGGGCTTACCCGATCTCGATCTCTGTTTCCGAAGAGCGACGCACTGTAAATAGCGCGGCTGGAAGACGTGCTGCCGAACAGATCAGGCCGCTACTCGCTGAACATACTATCGTACGCGTGGATCGTGTTGAACCGACGAAAAACCTGATCCGTGGCTTCCAGGCCTATGACAGCGTCCTCGATCAACATCCTGAGTTGCGTGGTAAGGTGACATTTCTCGCCTTCCTGGTGCCATCGCGACAAACCTTGCCCACGTATCGTCGCTTTGACAGCGATGTTCGTGCGCTTATAGAGGAAATCAATAATAAATATGGGACTGATGACTGGACTCCCATTCGAGCTTTCTTTGGCAATGACCGCATAAGAGCGCTTGCTGCAATGCAGTACTATGATGTGCTACTGGTAAATCCGATCATTGATGGCATGAATCTGGTGGCAAAAGAGGGGCCTGTCGTCAATCAGACTGATGGGGTGCTCGTCTTGTCACGCACTGCAGGTGCATTCCAGCAATTAGCGAAAGGATCGATACCAACCTCCCCCACCGATGTGGCGGAAACCGCCGAGGCTTTGTACAAAGCTCTCACCCTCTCCCCCGAAGAACGGCATACGAAGGCGATGCTAGCGCGTCAAGCTGTGGAGCGCAGTGATCTGAATGTATGGATGGCAAGGCAGATATCCGACATTAACGAGATCCTGGAGCGCGCACTCGCCAATTCTATGAATACCGTTGAAGCCGTAAATGCACACAATGAACCTCTTCAGGACAAAACTGTGGCTGCTAAATAGCATAAAACGTACAAAGGTGCCGATTCTAAGAAGAGGTTGAGTTGATACAGATAGCTATGCAAAACTAGCCTGATACACAAAGTGCCAATGACGGCAAGAAAGAAGATAACAAAAACGCTGCTGGTGGTATCGTATGCGATACCACC
>CAXTXB010000473.1:0-1509 GCA_964247965.1 uncultured Dictyobacter sp.
CAGTAAAAACACCTAGTTTAATAATTTTAAACTGTTGGGGATGACCCATTCTATAGTATCGTTAGCGACGAGGGCAGAATAGCGGCTGAATGTACTTTCCAGCCGCTATTACTACGATTCCAGTGACTTAGAAGCTGCCGCCGCTGCCACCACCTGAGTCTCCTCCGAAACCACCACCGCTATCGCCACCAAAACCACCTCCTGAATCTCCCCCTCCGAAGCTGCCACCATCTCCGCCTCCAAAGCTACCGCCATCTCCTCCTCCAAAACCTCCTCCTCCTGAGTCTCCTCCAAAGCCTCCGCCATCTCCTCCTCCAAAGCTTCCACCCGCACCGCCACCGTAGTCTCCGCCACCGAAGTTACCACCATCATTTCCACCAAAGCCCCCACCAGCGCCACCACCAAAGTCGCCATTATTGCCACGATCGCCCTCGCGCTCCCCGGCATTTTTGCCTAGTTCATAACCAATCAAGCCACCAGCAGCAGCACCCAGACCTCCGGCTCCTAGCGGGCCGATGCCACCCTGTTGAGGCGGGTACCCTCCTTGATAGTTAGGAGGATATCCTCCCTGATAATTTGGGGGATATCCGCCTTGAGGGTATCCTCCCTGATTATATGGAGCATTATAAGGCTGATTAGAAAGGGGAAGATTTGGATTCCGTCTAAAACCACCGAAGCCACCAAAGCCAGCGGCGCTACCACCACGGCGGCGGCGCATGAAAGCAAAGGCTGCAATGGCCAACAGCGCGATCAAGCCAACACAGCAGACAGTGCCAAAAATCCCGCTGCCACCGCCGACACTTGGCACAAGACCACCCCCACTGCTCAGGTTGCTGCGCAGGGAATCAATGGCAGCAATAGTTGCACTTGTATAGTTCTTATTCTGGTTATAGCTACTGATAAAAGCATTGGTGGCGTCAGTGTACTGGCTATTAGATAAACCAACGTTTGTACCGCCAACAATCGTCATATAATGTGGCTCAATTGCCATAACGATTTTATCAGGACTATTAATACTTTGCTTAGCATTACTAACAAATGCCTGGTTTGAACCGGTAAAGTTGGGTATGGTATAAATGTCGATGGGCTTTGATAATGACGAAGCCTCATTGCGCACTTGAGAGGCATTCAGGATATTTCCCCGGTCATAGACGTTGACTGCGGCGGCGAACGCGCCTGCTGAGGTAACAAGTAGCAGGCACAGCGCAACAACTATAGCCGCCAACCCCTTGCTTAGTCTCCTATGAAGAACCTGCTCGTTTGTTCTATTCATAACTGTCCTTCCTGGCATATTATGACTTTCAGATTGACCTTAGACAAAGCAGTGTAACACGACGTGTTCGTCTTACCACTATGCCTCGTGATATATACGTTCTTCTTAGCAAATTAGTTGACCATATTATGTAGCTACAGCAACGAATCTACAACAACAATGGGTCATCCCAAGCTTTATAACGTTGGGGGGGGGGGGTTTGTTTTTTTTGTTTTTTTTTTGTTGTGAATGGCGAT
>CAXTXB010000473.1:1519-4891 GCA_964247965.1 uncultured Dictyobacter sp.
AAAAAGGAGCTCACAAAAAAAGTTCGCCAACGGTATCAAGCTTGGGATGACCCATTGCTATACGATCTTAAGAACGGTTGCGCTCCCTTTCATTGCGAGGAGAGGAACCGTTGTAGGCAGATTTGCCTGGATCATTATCTATCCGCGTGTGTCTATTGCTCTGTTCGCGATCAGGAATTGGTGCAGTACTGGTTGGTACTTTCTGTCCACGATTGCGCATGCGCGCTGCACTCACAGCCATAATAATCCCGACAACTACGAAGATAGCAACTAGTATAATAATGTACGTACTTAGATGGGACATGAAATTCTCTCCTGTTTCTCATTCACCTGCACACGCAGGAACAAAGTTTCCACTTTATCTTGTTTTGTTTATTCTACTCAAGAACACGAAGCAGACACGCGACTAGTTACAACCAACCGGGCTTTCTTTAGCTGTCTATGCGCGCTAGATTGTGCATGCTACAATGATGGCGCGACATATTTATTTTATTGCTAGCATAATGGAGTTGAAATAGCGTATGAGTACAACATCTTCGGGACGACCACGCCCTTTTGTGTTAATTATTATGGATGGCTGGGGCATAAATCCCCGCAAAGATGGGAATGCGATTGCACTCGCACATACCCCGAATATCGACCGAATTGGACGCGAATGGCCCTCCACATCGGTAAAAACTTCAGGAGAGGCTGTGGGGCTGCCTGATGGGCAGATGGGCAATTCTGAAGTCGGTCACCAGAACATCGGCGCGGGCAAGCGCGTACTGCAGGACTACACACGAGTCAGCGAGTCGATCAAAGATGGCAGCTTCTTCAACAATCCGGCTTTTTTAAAGGCTGTTGAGCATGTAAAAAAGAATCAATCGCAACTACACATTTGTGGCTTACTCGGCGATGGCGGAGTGCACGCGCATGAGAGCCATCTTGAGGCGCTACTCCGTCTGGCAGCCAGGCATGATATTGAGCGCGTCTATATTCACGCCTTTACCGATGGACGCGATGCCTCACCGACGGGAGGCATCGCTTTTATGCAGAAGTTAGAGATGCGCGCCAGAGAGATTGGGGGGGCGCATCCAGCAAAAGTAGCGACGGTAACTGGACGCTATTACGCGATGGACCGGGACAACCGCTGGGAGCGCACGGGCATGACCTATTTCGCCATGACGCGCGGCGAGGGTCAGCGGGCCAGCTCTGCTCTGGCTGCGATTCAGCAAGCCTACGACAAAAAGATAACCGATGAATTTATTTTGCCCACTGTCATCACCGAAGAGAATCGCCCAGTAGCCACCGTTCAGGCTGGAGATGCCATCATCCACTACAACTTCCGCCCCGATCGCGCGCGTCAGCTCACTAAAGCGTTTGTACTACAAGAGCTGCCTCCGCAGGCTGAAGGTAAGTTTGAGCGTGGCCCGCAGCTCGCAGACCTGATCTATATCATGATGACGCAGTATGAAGAGGGGCTAGACGCAGAGGTTGCATACCGGGCAGACGAGGTCGAGATGCCACTGGCACGCGTCATCTCTGACCAGGGACTGACTCAATTTCACACGGCCGAGACTGAGAAATATGCGCACGTCACTTTCTTTATTAACGGGCGGCGCGAGGTACCATTCAAGGGAGAAGACCGCATTCTTGTGCCTTCCCCAAAGGTAGCGACCTATGATCTCCAACCAGAGATGAGCGCAGCCGGCATCACCGATACGGCAGTAGAACAGATCCGCAGCGGCAAGTACGATTTTGTCATCATGAACTATGCTAACGCAGATATGGTAGGCCACACAGGCGTGCTGGAAGCCACTATTAAAGCGGTAGAGACAGTAGATACAGGCGTTGGGCGCGTTGTGGAGGCAACACTTGCCGTGGGCGGAGCATTACTGATTACAGCCGATCACGGCAACGCGGAACAATTGATCGAATATGATAGCGGCAAGCCATTTACATCGCATACTACATATCCGGTGCCACTCTACCTCGTGGCTCCAAAGTTTGTGCAGGCTCACTTACGTAGTGATGGCATGCTCGCAGATGTATCGCCCACTGTATTGCAAGTGATGGGTATTCCGCAACCGAAGGATATGCAAGGGCGTTCGCTTATCTTACCATAATACACGAATCTCTTCTCGCGGAGAAAATATTACGGTGTTATCCACATATTCGCGTCGAACATGTGGATAACTCATGCGAAATGTGGATAATATCTCTACCTGATTCTTTCTACCAAAGAAAGCGGGACTATACAAAAAGACTCATCTTCCAGCCGTAGACGTACAGCACGCGAATATATACCAGTACGAAACATTCGTTCATGGACAAAGAAATAGTCAATGATACCAGTGACACCTTGATATTCGCCGGCATATACATGTACCTGCGCGCCAAGAAGCAGGGTGGAATCAGGTAGCTCCCC
Organism: uncultured Dictyobacter sp.; assembly: GCA_964247965.1. GTDB lineage: Bacteria > Chloroflexota > Ktedonobacteria > Ktedonobacterales > Ktedonobacteraceae > Dictyobacter. The sequence goes on from CAXTXB010000473.1 coordinate 3,927, forward strand.
TTCATTGTCCTGCATTTCTGGTAAAGAGATAATCAACTCAGGGGTATAGCCATGACGTACAGAAGTGAGGCCCGACAGCAGCCCAATAGACCCTTCGTACTGCTGCAAGAGATTCACTGTATAGGATGACATAGAAAAGGAGCCCACGCCCTCTGTGCATAGCAGGGTAAGGGGTGGCAAATGCATCTGAGCAAGCTCGATAGTGTTGCAGGTAAGTAATTGTAGTACATCTATACGAAGAAACCCCTCAAGGTCGCGCAGTGCAATACTACTTGTTACAATACCCACAACCCCTGAGCTTATAGCCTGGTGCAGAAGAGTGAGGGTAAGCGGTTCAGGAACGATCAGGATAGCACCAGGGGGAATAACCTGAACAGTGTCACCTGACAGAGTAGATCGCCACATTGTCAGGACTCCTACCACCTGCGCACCTGCGCCGATGATACCCTGGATGCGCGCAACCCGGCTCTCAATCACAACACCACCACGATCAGTAAAGCCTACGACATGACCATGTAGGCCCGCAGGGACACTTTCACCTGGGCCAGACCAATCGGCAGTCTGTTCAGATTGAAAATCAGAGGTAGTAGAAGTAATATGGGCAGTAGCTGAAGTGGATGACCCATCTTCTTTTCCTCTATTCACACGCCCAATATTTTCCTCTCGCAGCAGGCGCAACACAGGCTGATCTGGCACTACCGACTGACCAGAGTAGACGAGTGGAACTCCCCTGGCATTATAAACACCAGGCCAGCGCTCCCTTTTCACAACGACCTGAGGTATCACAGACCTCCCGCTCCATTGCATTCTAACGCACTTTCACTTGACCTCTTCTTAATATAATACCATCTCATCAGATAGCTCGGCGTGGCTTCGCTGCTGTTTGTCATGTATTATAATTTTCACAATTTTCCATACCATTGCTTTTTCCAAACTATGAGCTTCGCTCATAGTTTGGAAAAAGC
>CAXTXB010000474.1:0-4878 GCA_964247965.1 uncultured Dictyobacter sp.
CGCCATCCTGGGCGTGATCCTACTGGTCGCGATGGCGGAGCCTGCTTCTCTACCTTTTCATTGATCATCGCCTGCCTGCTCAAGACCCTCGATCGTGTCATGGGGATAGGCCAGGTGCTCGTTGCCATCGGTGCGTGGCTCTATCCACGCCTGGTTCGATAACAGCACTGACTCATCGTACCCAAATTTTGAAAAATGAGGAACATCGTGTTTTCTGCATTTCCACCTCGAACATTAATTCGAATACTTATCAAGAGCTTTCTATTCCTACATGGTTTATGTAGATATCCCCGGCTGCTCCATTATAACCTGGATTGACTTTGCGCCTACATCAAAAGTATAAGTGTTTTGCTCGGCTACAGTTCCGCATACACTTATAAACAAGAAAGGGATACACTTATGTCTCTCACACCAGAGGAGATCGATGCGGAGCTTGCACATCAACGTTCCCTTTTGCGCATCTCTACCCAAAACCTTCGTTACGTTGAAACACAGGCCGCACAGTTCGGCTCGATACCACCAATCTATCTACTCAATCAGCAGGAGCAGTTTAAGGCTGAAATTGCAAAGATTTTACAGGCCATTCAGGATCTGGAGCAGCAAAAGGAGCTGGTGACTGATACGGCGGCTGAGCCGATTGTTATTACTGAACTTATCCAGACGTTGCTTCCTACTGGCATACTACACCTCTACTCACACGACAATCTCCCTATTCTTAAATACACTATAAACAATCGCAGCAACACAAATATGTCGGTGATCGTCTCTTCACAGATAGAACAATTCTCCTATTTCCGCAATGATACTGTTTCTCTAAAGCCAGGTGAGAGCCGGATTATCGGTCAGCTCCCCACACTTATCCTCGACGAAATTAAGAGCGTTTATAGTGAGCGCAAGTGTGTGCTGCATACTCAATCGAAGCTGTTACAAGATGGAAAAGAAACGCTGCTTTATAGTCAGGATCACGATGTTTTTCTACAGGCTCGCGATGTCCTGATCTGGGCGATTATTCTGGATGATGAGAGGGTCTATGATCTGTCCTATCAGCTCGCCGCCTGGGTGACGCCCAATGCACGTGCTATTGTTGATCTCTTAGGTGAAGCAGTTCATCGCTATCATCCCACACACACTCTTGCAGGATACAGCAATTACAACGACAACCCGGACGCTCAAACTCTTGAGGAGGAGGCGCTGACGATACGCGAGCAGGTAAAAGCAATTTTTCAAGCAGTCAAATATATTGGAAAAATTACATACGTCAATTCCACTATTAGCTTTGGTAACGAAAAGAATAACGTGCAGCAGCGCATCAATCTGCCCGAGGATAGCCTGGCTCATCATCAGGCCAATTGTATTGACGGTGCAGTCCTCTATGCAAGTCTCCTTGAGCGTGCCAATATCTATCCGGTCGTTCTACTCATTCCGGGCCACGCCTTTGTAGGATGGAAAATTCATCCCAAAACTGACATATACGAATTCTTAGAGACCACGATGACCGGAAACTCCACGTTTGAGGAGGCCTTTCAGACAGGCATGGAGGAGTACAAACAGGTCGAAGCACTGGTTGGCCGCCCTCTCTTCGACCACAATGGCTATGCTATCATCCACGATATACATGATCTGCACCAACAAAATGTCTTTCCACTTTAAATAATATATCCCTGGGAAGATTGATAGTAGCATTTCTTTAAAGAGCAGATAGAGAAGGAATTGTATGCCCTATTTATTTGACGATATAGATGATTCTTCCTCATTACAGGGTTGGTTTGTTGGACGTGTTACAGAGATGCAGGACTTTCGCAATAGCGTTCGTTATGTCCTGGGCCATGAGTCGCCCCCCGACAATAGTAAATACTATCCTCACATCTTTTTGCCTTATGGCGAAGGAGGCATGGGAAAGTCAGCTCTATTGCACCAGTTTCTTGCTATTGCTGAAGAAGAGGGCTTCTCACGAGAACGGAAAATCGCGATAGATTTGCATCATCAGCTTCTCTCAACTCCAGAAGCACTCGCACAAGCTATCATACAAGGCGTGAGGGAGAAGCTCCCGAGCTTCGGCCATCACTACCAGGAGATATATAACCGCCGCAATAGCCTCGCATCAAAGCATCAACAGCTTTGGGATCAGTGGGAAGACTGGGAGGTACTGCGCCACAGTAGCGATAAAGAAATTAATTCTTTAAAGAATACGCATGTAAGCGTGCTTCGACATACTCAAAATCAACGTGCGCAACTGACGAGCTCTTACGCTCCTCCCCACCTCTCACTTCAAGAGGAGTCGACAAGAAGTCAGCTTTCTTCTTTGCTCGCCTTCAGCGAAAGAAAAAATCGTCTACCTCAATCCTTCGATGAACTTTTGATCGATGAGCTTGGTCCTGAAGATGCATCACTCTTCTTAAACAAATACAACCTTGGCGATGCGCTTGCTAAAGATTTGTTTGAGCTTGCGGAAGACCAACCACTCTTACTCTCAATTGATACATACGAACGCGCTGATGTACACGATGAATGGTTGCGTTCTACCGTCCTGCGTAGACCTAACAGTCAGATGCTAATGATCATTGCAGGCCGGAATAAGTTAAAAGAGGGTTATTCTAAAACCTTCAACAGAGATAGAATCCGCACGATACGCTTTATCGATCTCAATGATGAGAGATTGAATCAAGATGACATCAAGCAATATCTCAAGGTACTGCTCAAATTAACGGACGATCCAGATGATGAGCTTGTTTCGGAAATATATGAGATTAGCCGAGGCATTCCAGTGGCGTTAGAAGCACTGGGCAATCAATTGAAAGAATATGGAAATATTGAGCCATACTACGCTATGGAGTTTAAGCGGCCACTAGATCGGGCAGAGGTTGTACGTACTGTTACCAATCGTTTTTTGAGCTATGCTATTGGTGATAGAAGCGATAATCAAGAGGATAGTGAACGTAAGCGTCACGACCGGCAGAATATTAAAGCTCTAGCGTTGCTATTGCGTCCAGAAGATTATGAGCTAGCTTGTACCGTATGGGGCATACCTTTAGAAAAGGGAGAGGACCTGATCAACACACTGGCTAGACGCTACTCTTTTATTTTCACTGGCAGCAAGCGCCAAATGCATGAGCTTGTACATGACTTTGTGCGCGAATACATTCTCTCCGATGGTCGCCATGTTCCTGATTGGGCAGTGCTTAGCCAGAGTCTTCAACGTGCGCTCCCTTTCATTGAGGATCGCATACTTTCATATACACAAAAGCTTTCGGAAACATCTCAAATTTCTCTCAACTATTATGAGGAACTCTACGAACACGACGAGTGGCGTGAAGCTGTTCTCGATAATCTTAATGTATTGCTCTGGCTAGGCCGAGACGAGGCGGCTCTACGCCTGTTTGTTAATCGTTGGATCGAAGCACGCTACGAAAATCGTTTCTATGCGAATGAGCTTGTTTCCGTGGCCCTAGAGCTCGCACCCAAAAACGGTATCTGGCGTAAGCTTCGTCGCTACTTCAAGGAAGATGAGGAAGACTATGCTCCTTTTGAGTCACTCTCTCGTCTGCTTGAACCACATGCGAGAGCCGTGTTCTATTATCTACAGACACGCAGAGTTGTCGTATGGAGCGTTACAGACGCCGATGACCTGAAGCTGGTCAACCAGCAAATAGACCTCCTTGAAAAGGGGCGTAAGATTGACAAAGTCTGGACACCTCTCCAGGACGAACTGGCTGATGCATACTACAAACGTGCCAAGTACTACTATGACCAACAGGGTGATTATCAAAAGTCGCTTGATGATTGTACTCGATGCCTGACACTGCAACCTGATCATGCTGCAGCTCTTACTGGTCGCGGTGCCGCCAGGTCGAAGTTAGGTGATCATCAAGGCGCTATTCAGGATTACAATCGTTCCTTAGAACTGCTACCCGATGATCCAGACACTCTCTTTAATCGCGGTTTGACAAAGCATAACATGAGCGATTACGCGGCGGCCATCGATGACTACACTCAGTCGCTGCTCATACGTCCCGATGAGCCCCACATACTAATGATTCGAGGGCAGGCAAAGTTTGCTCTGGGCGATCTACAGGGTGCGCTGGAGGACTGCAATAGAGCTTTGTCAGCAGGTCTAAACAATTCTGTTATTTTCTCTATCCTTGGAAGTATTAAATATAGCCAGGGAGACCTGCAAGGCACTATGGCCGACTACAAACATGGTCTAGAATTGCATCCAGATAACCCGGATATTCTATTAAGCCTGGGCAATTTGAAACAAGGCACGGGAGAGTATGCATCTGCCTTAACAGACTTTGATGCTGCGCTCGCTTTACGTCCCAACGATCCTATACTCCTTGCAGTACATGGCAACGCACAGCAATCTCTAGGAAACTATGTAGCCGCTAAGGCAGATTATGATAAATCACTGTCAGGGCTTGCTTCACTCACCGATCAAGCCTTGATCTATCTTATACGTAGCGCCATCTATGCAAACACGGGAAATTATACCGATGCGATGCAAAGTATTGAGTTCGCATTAACCCTACGTCCTAACGATCCCGATTTTTTCGGTAATCGAGCGGCCATACGCTACAGGATTGGAGATTATCAAGGCGCGTTGCGAGATGTTGAGTATGTAGTCACACGACAGCCCGGCAACCCTGATGCTAGAGGTAATCGGGCAGTCACGAAGTATAGACTTGGGAACTACGATGGAGCACTCGTAGATATTGAATACATATTGACGATCATTCCGGATCACCCGGCGGCGCGTGCTCTCAGAGGTCTTGTTAAATACAAGCTTGACGATATAAGGGGCGCACATGAAGACCTCGAATATGCGGTGCACACTTATCCGTACTTCCCCAACGCCGCATACGATATGGCCTGCTTCTATGC
>CAXTXB010000475.1:0-4870 GCA_964247965.1 uncultured Dictyobacter sp.
CAGAAAGCATAGAAGCCCTCTGATTTGCACTTTCCTTTTTTGTAGACGATAATTAAACTATGAAGAAACCTTTTAAAATAATAGAACGGATCTAGAGTATATAAGGAACATTTATGTATCAATCTCTTCTATTTTTTGTTTCAGCAACCGCCTCAACTAGCAATCAAACGCTGCACGATGCCCAGCTGCTGATACTTCTGCTGGTAATCACACTCATGGTCGCGCTCATCTCGCGACCACTACGCCTTCCTTATACCCTGGTTCTGGTTGTGGTTGGCCTCATCATCGGCTTCTCACCATTGCTTCCAGAGCTACGCCTGGACCCAAACGTGGTACTCTTCTTATTTCTACCAATTTTACTCTTCGAAGGTGCATGGAATGTCGATACAAAGCAACTTCGTGCCAATTGGCTGCCCGTATTTCTACTTGCCGTTCCCGGATTACTCCTCTCTCTCCTAGTTATTGCCGCCCTCCTTCACTGGAGTGTTGGGCTTTCCTGGTTGCTTGCTCTCTTACTTGGAGCAATCATTTCGCCAACCGATCCCGTGGCAGTCATAGCGCTCCTACGCCAGCTTGGTCTACCAGATCGTCTCCGTACGATCATTGAGGGGGAAAGCCTCTTCAACGATGGCGTGGGCGCTGCTGTCTTTGAACTCGTGCTTGGCTTTCTGCTTGCCTCTCTTCGCCTGAATTCGGGAGAGCACTCTTCCCCACTCTGGTTGAACAGTTTGGAAGTCCTCTGGCTAATGCTTGGTGGACTTACCATTGGGGCCGGCATAGGATTGATCGTAGCTCGTCTGCTGCGCGAGGTCGATGATCATTTGGTCGAAACAACTGCTACCGTCTGCGTAGCTTATGGAGTTTATCTTCTAGCTGTTACGCTACAGACATCGGGCTTGCTCGCTGTGGTGGGAGCAGGGCTCGTGATGGGAAGCTATGGTCAACGCACAGGTCTCTCGGATCGAGCAAGGCAAGCAGCACAAGAGGTCTGGGATTTTCTTAGTTATCTGGCCAACTCCCTGATCTTTCTCTTATTAGGCATCCAGATTGGAGAAAGTCACTTGCTTCAAATACTAACGAGCGTTGGGCTAGCTCTAGTAGGAGTTATCACCGGTCGAGCTCTGATGGTCTATACGCTGCTACCACTGCACGATGCCATTGCACACAGAATCAATTCGCGCCACTCGGATGGAGTCTCTTCCTCTTTTTTTGCACGCCCACTTCCTCTTCCCACCCATTGGCGTCCTATTATCCTGCTTTCAGGACTACGTGGCGCGCTCTCAATTGCGCTCGTACTTAGCTTACCAATAGCACTACCCGGGCGTAAACTGCTAGAAGTCATGGTGTATGGTGTGGTGCTGGTAACCCTACTTGGTCAAGGAATTGGACTGCGTGTCCTGTTACCGCATTGGAAAAAGTACCTTTAAGTCGTTTACAAAGAAGTTATGAAGGACTAGATTTAAATCCAAGAATTTTCTCTATTTGATCCATCTGCTCCCGAATGCGTGCAAGGTCCTGCTCATCAGAGATTTGTTCCCGTGCATGAGCTCCCAGCTTCATACTCACTGTACGGAGGACGTCTGCCCGCTCTCCTGTGTCAAAGCTAGCAGTGATCTGAGCAATACTAGTAAGCGCACGTAACAATGTATTATAGATACGAATATTTCCTCCCGCATAGAGGCCTATCTCTATATACATTCTTACATATTCTTGAAAGGCTGGGCGACGTAGAAGTACGGTGCTCGTTCCGTCTGCAAAATGATATGCGATCGCTTGTACAGGTTGACGCGCCAGATGCTCAAACACAGATCGTAGATATTTAATGCATAACACGCCGGTGGTTGGATCGTTGACAGCCGGTGAAAGCGCGCGCAATGCGATGTCTGTTAATTGGCGTGCTCCAAACTTTGCATCATAGGTGATATCTCGTTCACGTTCAACATGAACATGAAGGTGCATTGCGCTTCTCACTTTTTCATTCGCAGCCTCAGCTGGCCACACCTCTGCAATTAATGATCCTTCAGTTACAAAATCACCCGGGCAGACAATGAAACGCAAATGCAGTCGGGGACACATGATGTCTGTGAGGAGATGGGCCAGTTCTATTCTTTGTATATAACCAGACCGCGCAGCAACTATAGCAGCGGGCTTCTCAGATGTATATGTAGATTGTATTTGAGATGCCACTTCCAGCACCGGTATCTCACTTATTTCATTTCTATACTGCTGATCGATTGCCTGCAGCGTTTGTTCTGCTGTTCGAGCTGCAATATCGGAAACCTGGATGATACGCCCGGTGTGATGAATGAAGAGTAATAAGAGAGCCAGGCCTAAAAAACCAAAAACAATTGCAATAGTAACGCTGAGTGTGGGGATAAAACCCCGGTTGGATGGAGTTGGTTCAAGCACCATAGATAGCACGATCAATGCATAGGAGAAAATAGCAAAAAATCCTCCTGCTACAAATTGTGTAACACGGTCCTTTAAGAAGCCTCGTAGGGCACGTGGTGTGTATTGACTTGAGACTAACTGGAGCGCAACAATAGTGACTGAGAAGGCCAACCCCGCAACAGTAATAAGGGAGCCCGCAATCGTTGAGAGTAGTGAGCTTGCCGCTGAGACGCCGCCATGAAAGAGAAGCGGTCCTTTAAGGGCCTGGCTTATTCCCGTGGTATCAAGGGTAAGAAATATGAGGGCAAATGCTGGCCCAAACAAGGAAACGACTGCGGGAATAAACCAGAAGGTATCTGATAACGCCTTAAACTGTCCCCGCATCCAATGATCAAGCTTATTGAACATGCATTTTCCCTCGCTTCTTCCTACGTAGAGAGAAAAAGCACCGAAGTGATCAGGTTTCTGATATATGCAGCCATTCATGTAAATTATAATGCTGGGTTGATGAAATAGTCAATCTATGTAATGAGACTAGAAGCCAATGTGCAGCACTAGAAATAAAGCAAGGGCCACGGTTCCAGCGCCCCAGCAATAATAGGCGAAGGGGTCGAGCCGTCCAGTCTTGAAATATCGCATTAACCATCCCGTGCTGAAATAGGCTGCAACACCTGCCATAATTGTACCAAGGAAGATTAACTCCAGCGTGGCAGGATCTTCCTGGAAGAGCGAAGGGGCTTCTACCAGGGCAGCACCCAGAATAAGAGGTGTACTTAACAAAAATGAGTAGCGAGCAGCGTCTTCGTGATTCATGTTGAGACCTAGCCCGGCAACAAGAGTTATACCGGAGCGCGAGAAGCCTGGTAGTAGTGCTATTGCCTGCACTAACCCAATGATCAGTGCCTCTTTCCATGACAGAGCTTTCAATGGCCGAAAATGAGCTTCTCGCTCCTGGGGGGTCATCAAAAACATGGTTCTTTCGGCCCGCCGTCGCAACTGCTCTCCACCAAAAAGCACTCCCCCATTCAAGAGTAGAAACACTGCGGCAAGAATCGGAGAGGCAAACAACTCCTTTAAGTCCTTTTCAAAGAAGATACCCAGCATGCCAGCAGGAACACATCCTACAATAATAAGCCAGGAAATCCACCCCTCTGAGTCTCGCTTCACCTCGCCCTCTCTTAACACTCCCACCACAGTACGTGCCATGATCAGCCATTCATGTCGAAAATAAATAAGCAACGCGATACAAGTACCAAGGTGTAGCGCCGTAATGAGGGCAAGGAAGTTGTCGTCCATCTCAACGTTTCCCATTCCTAAGAGCGCTGGAAAGATGACAGTGTGCCCAAGGCTGCTGATCGGGAAGAGCTCAGTAACCCCTTGCAGCAAGCCTAGTACTACAATTTGCCAGACTTCTACATGCATAGTGTATGTCCTTCAGAATTTCTTAGCAACTTCTTGCTATAATACCGATGCAAGATATGATACCAGTGCAAGCATAAATGAAAGAACTTAGCAAAGAAAGCTATCAGTACTTTCAGGTGCATACAGTAATAATCTAACCCTTCCCAAAGAACAAATATTCTAAAACATAATGACTCATCCCGGACTTTGATCTCGTCGGGATCAAAGTCCGGGATGAGTCATTACATCTTTAAAGTTCATCCCTCAGGTTTCTCTATAGAGAGTCTGCACTAATCGACTACAATTCCTAATGATTGTTACCTGCTATGGCATCAATAAGTTGACGTAGTTCGCGTGGAGCGAAAGGTTTGCGTAACAAAGGCACATCATCAGGAAGTATAAGACGAAATTGCTCTAGTGTAGGCTCACTTACCGCTGTAATAATAATGATTGGCAATTCCCATGCAGCAAACTGCTTTCTTAACGTTAGAAATACATCCGCGCCAGATAGCTTCCCTTGTAGGAGAAGATCCAGCACGACGAGATCATAGGGGAGGGAGGTTCCAGGCTGATTCAATATCGCTTGCAACAGTGATTCACCATTCGTATGACTATAAACAGTGTGCCCGTCCATTTCTAATGTCGTTTCAAGAAAGGAAAGAATTGTAGGGTTGTCATCCAGAACACCTATGTTCATAACTCCTCCTCACAACAGTACCGCCCTTAAAAGAGCTATTTAAAACATTTGTATACTATTTCAATTGCAAATTTTAAAAAGAAAGAGAGCGGCAACAGATAACATTATAACATAAAAAAGACGATTTTGTAAATGCACACGTTTTTCTTTTTTACAAAGGTCCAAAAAACCAGGGACGCGAACATACCATAAAAAATGAGACTCGTCACACTATCTCATCGATCCATCTCCGACGATGGTCTAAGAGCTTGTAGAACTTCTACCTTTTCTGCACTTTAATGAGCGCTCAGAAAAACAATGCAACTAATCTTGTATAACCACAAGCTTATATTACGCCAAAGTAGAGCTCGTTGTCTATACAATAGACAAAAAGTTCTATTG
>CAXTXB010000476.1:0-1899 GCA_964247965.1 uncultured Dictyobacter sp.
TCCAGCAAGAAAAAGAGCAGGGAAACCACGATGCTCGTCATTTTCAAAAGGTCGCCGTGACTCATATAATGGAGTACATCATGAAGCTAGCTCGTCCATTTACGCGTGTAGTATAGTGAGGCTATATGGCCAGGTTTGAAGGATTGATCGTAGCACTTAGCAACCTGATTGCCTCTACAAATAAGCAACTGGGTATATAGCATGCTAGCATTCACGTTTACATCATTTATGCGCGAATAGTGATTTAAGGGTTTTCTTTTAAGGAGTCGCATTTGATGCGTACTATACTCATTCTCAATCCAAGCTCAGGTTCATCACCCATGGCAGTTCATGAGGGCACGATCGAAGACATCCGAGAACACATCGTAGCGTCATTGCGCGCGAACGACATCGAGCCAGAAATCTACGAAACCTCAGAAGAAGATCCGGGGACGGGGCTGGCGAGAAAGTTTGCAGGAGAAGGTGCTGACATAGTCATTGCCGCAGGTGGAGACGGCACGCTTCACGCAGTTGCAGGGGGCTTAATCGGAAGCAAGAGCAAGCTTGGTATCATTCCGATGGGAACAATGAACAACGTAGCACATAGTCTTGAGATACCGAGAGACATAGAGAAGGCGTGTGAAATCATAGCCCGGGGAGAAACTAGCCTGATCGACGTTGGTGAGATAAATGGCCACATCTTTTTAGAAGTATCAGGAATCGGATTGGAGGCTGCACTTTTCCCAGCTGCAGAGGAAATCAAGCACGTCGGTTTCATCTCAACGATCAAAGGGATCATCGATGGTCTCAGGACGCTCTTTGCCTTTCAAGCAACAGAATTCAGAGTGACCTTTGACGGGAAGCGCCGACGACGTTTTCGGGCAATCCAGATCAGCGTCTGCAATTCACCCTATTACGGTGCGCATTTTCGTTTCGCGCCTAATGCCGTGATGGATGATGGCTTTCTGGACGTTCTCATCTACAGAAACTTCAGCAAAATCGAATATCTACGGCATGCACTATCAATCAGCCGTGGCAAGCGTGCGCTTGGACTACAGGTAAGCCAGCGAAAGATCAAGGCGCTTTATGTTGAGGCAGCACATCCAGTAGAGATTCACGCCGACGGCGTACAAAAGGGCCATACCCCGGCATCGATCACCGTACGACCAGCTGTATTGCGTGTACAAGTACCAGAGAAGATTGCTACCGGGCCAAATATGAGCACGGACGAAAAAAAGCAAACGAAACGCTATCAACAAGCGACAATGCAAGAATTAAATGAAGAGAGTCAAGAGAAAGGCGCACTGAATGTCAAATAATATGCGTAAGCCCACTGATGTGGACAACCCGGTTATTAGCGGCCAGGCACCACTACCACAGTTCAATTTAGGGGATATGCAACCCGTGGTAAACGAGGCTCAGCGGGTTGCAGCGGATTCAGCCGTCTCAGGTCGCCGCGCAGTCTCGCGAGGCACGATGTTTATGGCCTTCTACTTATGGCTCTTATCGGGTGCAGGTATTCTCTCCTGGATAGCGCAGCGCACACAATTCTTTCCAGGAGATATGTCAATCACGGCGCGGCTGCAAGGATACCATCATCCCTGGCTACGCCGCTTTTTTTATACTGTTTCGGAGATCGGCTTTGCCAAGTACGCCGTTCCTGAAACCCTCATAGCCTCAGGTATCTTCTGGGCATTACGCTTCCGTCTGGAAGCTTTTTTCATTCTACTCACATCCTCATCGACGCTACTCAATCAAATTGTCAAGCGGGTCATCAAGCGGCCGCGACCAGACCAAGAACTGGTCACCGTAGTAAAAGTCATCAACGAGCCCAGCTTTCCAAGTGGGCATGTGATGTGGTATCTCAACTTTTATGGTCTACTGATCTATTTGCTCGCCACAAACTGGCGCTCGGGCCGC
>CAXTXB010000476.1:1909-2286 GCA_964247965.1 uncultured Dictyobacter sp.
CTGATCAGCACCTTCACATTCTTGATCAGCGTCATCGGCCCCTCGCGCGTCTACCTTGGTGCCCACTGGCCCAGCGATGTTATGGCAGGATATGTCTACGGCGGCCTCTGGTTCGGTGGCATCATGGCTCTTTATCTGCGCGTAAAATCGTGGCTGCATCCAGAAGTAGGAAAAGCGCCAGAGATAGTCAAGCCGCTTCAGCAGCCTGGTAGCGAACAGGATGACACTATCAAAATAGATTAACTCTTTTTACCATTATTCATGGGGATTCCATTTTCTACATTTCTAACCACTTTTGCGCGTTGCACAAAAGTGGGGAGAAATGTAGAAAATGGAATACCCATGAATAATTACGAATACCAAATTTTTAAATAAAA
>CAXTXB010000476.1:2296-4866 GCA_964247965.1 uncultured Dictyobacter sp.
CTGTAAAACATGATGATCCTTTTCTTGAAAAATTTGGGATGCGTCATTATTCATAAGAGAGCAGCGAAGCTGCGACACGCCATTCAATGAACTAACCCATCGTGGAGATTGAGCCCATTTCAACAGGTTCTTTAGTAGGTGAGTCAGCATCAGCTGGCTCGTCTGCATGATAGATGTATTGGGCGGCACGGCCACCGGGGAGCCAGAACATGGCAACCACTCCAATTATGGCCAGCACGAGCACGAGCAGGTAGACCCAGCACAGGCTCTGCGCCAGCGCGCTTTGTAGCTGACCTAAAAAGTCTGCTGGCAGGGTGCGCCGCAGGTCGGCATTGAGCAAGACGTTTGCGGGAGCAACGCCATGTGGCAGGCGCTGGGCATCGGCAGAGAAGCGGGCGAAGATGGGGGTGAAGAGCAAGGCCATCTGCGTGTTGAGAATGGAACCCATGATCGCTACACCTATGGTACCGCCAATTGTGCGGAAGAACTGGGTCGAGGCTGTGGCAACGCCGCGTAGGTTCCAGGGAACTGCATTCTGCACCGATAAGATAAACACTGAGCTAGCGAAGCCGAGACCAGCACCAATCAGAAGCATTGCAACAATAATGACTGCCAGGGGCGTTTGAGTGCTGAATAACACCACCATGATCATGCCCAATAGCGTGATGATCATTCCCCCAAGCGCGGTGAGACGGTAGCCGTAGCGAATGACGATCTTGCCGCTTATAGTTGCAGTGATGGGCCACGCCAGCAGTAGCGGACCCAGGATGATACCGGCATCGGTGGCGCTACCGCCCTTCACACCCTGCATAAACAGAGGCACATAAGAAGTGATGCCGAACATAATGGTGCCCAGGACTACGCCGCCAATACTAGAGATCACAATAATACGATTTGAGAAGAGGCTCAGCGGCAGAATTGGCTCGGCAGCTCGGCGCTCTTGATAGATAAACAGGGTAATCAGGACGGCAAAAGCGACAAACAGGGTGATGCTTGGCACTGAAGTCCAGGCCCAGTTTGTGCCTCCTTGCAGGAAGGCAAAGAGAAGCGCGACGATGCCGCCAGTGAGAGTGAGAGTTCCAAGGTAATCCAGATGGTGCTTCGTGCGCTCAACCTGTTCTTTCAGGAAGAGGGCGAGCAAGATGGCTGATACCACACCAAAGGGCACATTGATAAAGAAGACCCAGCGCCAGGAGAAATGGTCGACGATTAAGCCTCCCAGAGCAGGTCCTATAATACTCGATATTCCCCAGACGCCGCTGAAGAGTCCCTGTACTCTAGCGCGCTCTTCTAGAGAAAAAATATCACCAATGATAGTCAGTACAATCGGCAGGACAGCGCCCGCACCCAGACCCTGGATAGCGCGAAAGATAATTAACTGCAGCATCGTCTGTGACGCACCAGAAGCAATCGAACCAATCAGAAAGAGGATCGAACCAAAGAGGAAGAGCGGCTTGCGCCCATAGAGGTCAGCAAGCTTGCCATAGATAGGAACTGTCGTCGTTGACGTAAGAAGATAGACTGAAAACACCCAGGAATAGAGGGTAATGCCGCCCAATTTGCCAACGATGCTCGGCATCGCCGTTCCGACAATAGTCGTGTCAAGCGCGGCCAGGCACATACCCAACATCAACGCAGTAGTAACGAGGATTTTTGCTCTTTTGGTCATAGTCATAGATGAGTCCCTTTGTCTGCTGCAAAACAGGGCGATGGCAGTTCTACATCATACCGTGCTCACAAGCGGGCGCAGAAAAACTCCGCTGCATTCTCACGCGATATCCACAAACCATCATCCCATCCATCCTATATACAGGAAACGAACAAAAATTTAATTGCCTGCTCAGCCGTCTCGCTGATCGCAAGACGGCAAACAAGCAATTAAATCTGTATCGTCCATACTATATAATCAATACCAGGAACAACCGCGCCTTGCAGATTTATTCCTTCATCCGTTGTCTTATGGTTTTCCATAATAGGAAAAGGTAAGACAACCGACATTGACTGTTAAAAATGGGTACGGCCTCTTAGAGACTAAGCTTCGACCTGCACGCCACGCCAGAAAGCTACGTAGTCTTTTATTTCTTTCGCAGCGTCCTTTGGAGCCGGGTAGTACCAGGCGGCATCCTTGTTGTCTTTCCCATTGACTTCAACAGTGTAGTAGCTGGCCTCACCCTTCCAGGGGCAGGTGGTATGCGCGCTACTCTCTTTGAAGTACTGACGATTCACGGCGTCAGGTGGAAAGTATTGGTTGCCTTCAACGACGATACATTTGTCACTCTCGGCTAATGTTTCACCATTCCAGATTGCCTTTGGCATGTGTCACACTCCTATTGCTATAGTAATAGTTCTAAAGCACTGCGCGTAGTTGATTCTTGACGATGAGGAGGAAGAATCAACTCCACCGAACACAAGATAAAGTATACAAAAGCAAGCTTCACTTTGTAAAGCTTCTAAAAAATAACTTGTCGCAGCTTCGCTGCTCGTTCATTTATTATGGATCATTCCAAGCTTTTCGAATTCTTAAAATTCATGTTTTGCGTACTCCCTTTACTGCCGGAGGCAGTAAAGGG
>CAXTXB010000477.1:0-4856 GCA_964247965.1 uncultured Dictyobacter sp.
GGAAAAAGGGCAGGGAAAGCACGATGTTCATCATTTTTCAAAAGTTCGGGATGAGTCATTCATACGTTAGTGGCGGGCAGATGCACTCCGTCCAGGAGCTTATACAAAAGTTGTTCTGTTGTATACGGATATGGAGTAGTGCGTACAAAAATACGTGCAGTGGGGTGATCAAATACTGAATAGCTCTCGTCAGCATTGCTGTCATCAAGTGTGACACCAAAGAGATGCGGACGATTATCAAATTGTGCAGCGAGGTGAAACCCTAACTGGCCACTATAGAGTAGTTGATAGTAATGGATGGTCAGGGGATAGCGGGCCGGAAGGCGCGGAATAGATTTATCGAGTCGGTCTGTCGCCATTGTGATCGCACTAAGCGTTGGAAGCAGCCTGGCAAGTTGCTGCGCTTTTTGCTGTGTATCATCGCCATAAAGATCCAGACCCGTTACTGGCTGTCCACTCGCGTCAGTATACATCGCTTGTCGGAAAATAGAGGGATCGTGTCCATCAACGGCAACCGGCAAAGGATCATCCCATTGCTCGTATGTTATAACGCTTCCGGGTGCAAGATGAGCATACATCCAGCGTGATGCCTGGATACGCGTATTAGGAGCACTATACACATTTAGTAATGCTAACCCCTGAAATATTGTTCCCACAAGTACAAGCCCAAGTATACCCACACGCAGGAGAGAAGCAAGGTGTTTAAAGCGAGCAAAAGAATGTTGCTCAAGCGTTCTTAGCTTTTCCCCTAACATAAATAAAGCCGCTGCCGCTACCACCGAGAGCGCAGGATAGATGGGAAGCATATAGCGCATGAACTTGACATAGAAGCCTCCAGTAATCGCGGTATAGATAATGATCCATGAGAGCACGATCAACCATAAACGATATTCTACCCGTCTACTCTGCCAGAGGAACCAGAAGACTCCAAGCACCGCACTTATACCCGCTAGCAGACCCATACCCCAAATAACTATATTCTGCACTTGATAAACGTAAGGAATGGTTCCTGCAAACTGTCGGATAAAAGGTACATCAAACGTTCCACGCGCTATCGTGCTCTGCTCAGTAACTTGCTGAATGAAATTTGGCATATCTAAAAGTGCATAAGGCTGGACTGCAAAAAAAATCAGGCAGGTTACGGCCGCAGCAAGCAGGAGCGCACGACACGATGAAAACATATTGCGCCGTCGATACCAGTGCAGATATAGAGCAATACAGAGGGGAACTGCCAGCGGCGCGGCACTAAACTTTGTTGCGAGTGCCAATCCATAGGCCAGGCCAGCAACAAGGGTCCAGCGTAGAAATTTCTCGGTCTGCACCAGCGCAACGCAGGCAAGCAGCGTGAGGGTGACAAAGAAAACGAGCATTGTGTCTACTGCATAAAAATGGGAAAGCTGCAATTGTAATGGTGTAAATACGACTAGTGCGGCCGCGAATAAGGCCACATTCCATGCAGAAGACAAATTGCTTTCTTTCACAAGCAATAAGGCCAGCCAGCCAGCGAGTAAGATTGTTCCACTATCAAAAAGTGCAGAAATTACGCGACCAACGAGGGTAATCTTTACAAAATTAGCGGGGTCCGCAAGGTTATATCCCAATATATGTGCGACTAGAGCCAACAAGTAGAGAGGAAAAGAGCCATAAGCGAAGAAGTGTGGGTTAAGTGGAGACTGCACAGGATCGAGAAATTGCGCCCAACTCACTGGCCATCTAAATGCAGTCACATGAAAAAGAATTTCGCGCTCATCGGGATGAAAGTTATTCCCCTGGTCCCAATTTACGTTATACAGGCGTAATCCAAGACCGAGAAGCGCCAGGCCCCATAAAGCTAGAGACTGCCAACGAATAATAACCTTCAAAGACCCGCCTCCCTCCCATTAATTCATCGAAAGATACAGTACTATGAACAACATGATTCCACAAAACCTTTACACTAAGTGCATTTCTATGTTGCATGGTCTGCGCCCGGCGATTAATCCTTATACCGCAAGATTAGTTCTTATACAGTAAGCAGAAACATGCTAATGATCCGCTCTGAGGATACTAAAATAGTATAAAGATTACTTGCGTGAGGGTCAAGAGGTACTAGCCGTTAGAATGCTATCATGCGACATTGAGTCCAGAGCCTTTGGCTTCCACGTAGATGACGCGCCTAACCTCTACCTGCACATTTACAACGAGCCTATCGCCCTGTAGATCAACAATAACTTTATCACCTGGGGCAAAACGTCCACGCAAAATCTCCTCTGCTAAGAGATCGTCAAGCTGACTTTGTATAGCACGCCGCAGGGGGCGCGCTCCATAATCGGTATTATATCCATAGGTGATCAGATAGGTAAGCGCGGATTTTGTTACCTCAAGCTCAAAGCCAAGCGTGGACATACGAAGCCGTGTCTGTGCAATCATAAGATCAACAATTGTTTGCAACTGCTCCACTCCAAGAGGATGAAAAACAACTACCTCATCGATACGATTGAGCAATTCAGGTCGGAATACACCTTTTAGATCTAACAAGATTCGCTCACGCATCTGCTCATATGCTTCACGAGAGCATCTCTGCTCATCGCGACGGATGGCAAAGGTCATCGAGCCAGATATCTTGTGAGAGGTTCCTATATTCGATGTCAGGATGATAAATGTATGTTTAAAATCAACCACCTGCCCATGAGCATCCGTGAGGCAGCCGTCTTCTAGAATTTGTAGCAAGAGATCAAAGACTTTAGGGTGAGCCTTCTCGATTTCGTCAAAGAGCACAACGCAATATGGCCGTCTACGCACTGCGTCAGTCAACTGACCAGCCTGATCATATCCGACATATCCAGGAGGTGCACCCACCAGGCGTGATACTTGATGACTTTCCATAAACTCCGACATATCGAGCTTGAGAACGGCATCCTCATCATCAAGTAGAGTTGCAGCTAGAGCCCGCGCTAGCTCTGTTTTTCCAACACCGGTCGGACCCACAAAGATAAACGATCCGAAAGGGCGATGCCCATCGCACAAACCAGTGCGGGAGCGTCGTACAGCCCTTGCCACAGCCTGTACAGCTTCTCGCTGACCAATAACGCGCCGGCACAGCTCATGCTCAAGGCGGAGAAGCCGCAAACGTTCCTCACCAGCTATTTGTATAACTGGAATACCAGTCCACATGGCAACAACTTCTGCAATATCCTCTTTATCAACAACAGACTTCTGCTGCCGATGATCAGAACGCCATGCCTGTTCAGCCAGCCGCAATTCGCGCCGCATCGATCGCTCACGGATGAATAAGTCGGCTCCCCGCGGAAATTCGTGTAAGCCGATGGCATCGTCCTTCTCTTGTTGCACCACAATCATATTATCGCGCAATTGTTGTATAGAGTCAGGGTAGATAGATTTTCGTACGTGCACACGTGCCGCAGCCTCGTCTAACAAATCAAGCGCCTTATCGGGGAGATGTCTGTCTTGAATATAACGAGTTGACATCTTTATAGCAGCTTGTAGCGCGTCATCGCTAATAGTAAGCTTGTGAAATAGCTCATAACGCGTGCGCAACCCTTCCAGGATTTGCAGCGTCTGCTCTGCTGTCGTCTCAGAGACAAGTACAGTCTGAAAACGGCGCTCAAGAGCGGCATCAGACTCGATAGTTTTACTATATTCTTTGAGCGTAGTTGCACCAATACATTGGAATTCGCCACGGGCTAACATAGGCTTAAAAAGGTTGACGACATCAAGTGATCCTTCTGCCACTCCTGTTTGCATAAGTGTATGCAGCTCATCAATAAAGACAATAATACGAGGATCGTTACATATCTCTCGAAATATAAGTTTTAGTCGCTCTTCAAGATCACCACGAAATTTTGTACCAATTGAGAGCATCCCAACATCAAGCGCGACAATGCGACGATGCAACAAATTTTCAGGTACCTGACCACGAATGACACGTAAAGCGAGGCCCTCGGCGATAGCGGTCTTCCCTACACCTGCGGGACCTATAAGTGCGGGATTATTCTTTGTACGGCGCAGCAAGATCTGCATCGTACGTTCCAGTTCGGCTTCACGGCCAATTAAAGGATCAACCAGATCGTTCAGAGCGGCAAGCGTTAGATCGTGACTTACCTGGTTAAGCTGTGGAGTTGCTTCATAGCGAGTGTAGTACTCCGCGGATAAGATCAAACGCTCATAGCCGCCATTCATCAACGTGGATAACTGCTCACGAGCGCTACTGAGACAGATTCCAAAGCTCTCTAGCACACCGAGAGTTACACTATTTTGCTCTTCAAGAAGGGCCAGAAATAAATGCTCAAGTCCTACCAGCCCTAAATGCTGGGTAGCGACGAACTCTTCGGCTCGTGCCAGGGTAGCACGTGCCGCCATATTAAGTAAAGGTTCACTTAGAATCGCCCTGTTACCCTTTCCAACGACAAAATCTAGAGCTTGAGAAACACTGGCTGTACTAACGTGCAGGGATGCAAATAAGCCTTCAATACGGGTATCTTGCAGTTTGAGTATTCCCAGGAGAAGATGTTCCGAGCTGATCAGTCGATGCCTCAATCGCTGTGCTTCCTCACGAGCATAAGAGATTGCTAACCTCACATCGGAACTATACTTGTCGTATCTCCCCATCATTGCTCTCCTTAAATGCTTTAGACGTTTTTGGTGATCCATATCTAAGAGATAAAAATCGGGAAGAGAAACATTTTTAGAAGGGCAAAGGAAAGACAGCAAAGAAAGGAAGGAAAGAAGTCCACATATTAAAGAGAAAGCCAGGCGTAGCAATTATTCTAGCCTGACTTTCTTCTGGCGTACCCGAGAGGGGTCGAACCTCCGGCCTACAGATCCGCAATCTGTCGCTCTATCCACTGAGCTACGGG
>CAXTXB010000478.1:0-1868 GCA_964247965.1 uncultured Dictyobacter sp.
GTATATAAGTGAGGGGAAATGGAGAATTAGCTTGTGTGGAGAAGTAATCCAATGCCGACGCCAACGAGGGTGCCGAGTGTAACCACAATGAGAAACTCAAGGCCTGCGCGCACAGGCCCTTTGCGTGTATAGCGAGCTTTCAATGAACCGAGCAGCAGGGCAGTTATTGCAGTAAGACAATAGGCCCACCAGCGCATCTGCGGTAGGGCGAGCAAGACTGGCACGGCTGGAATTAGACCACCCACGACAAACGAGAGGCCGACCTGAGCACCCTGCAGCCAGGGATTAATACGCTCGTCGGCAACCACGCCCAGCTCATCGCGCACCATTGCCTGGTGCCAAAGATCTTCGTTGGAGGTGAGATGATTGATCACACGATCGAGCAGCGGGCCACGAAAACCTTTCTGGCGATAGATCGCACGCAGTTCCGCCCGCTCCTCCTCCGGCTCATGCTCAATCTCATAGCGCTCCGTCGCGATCCGCTTATCGAGCACCTCCTGCTCTGTGCGCGCCGAGAGATAACCGCCAAGCGCCATCGACACTCCTCCGGCCAGCACCTCACCCAGCACAATCATCACCAGGTTGGTAGAAGCCGCCCCACTCACCGCCATAATAAAGACCAGCGTCGTCACCAGACCATCATTCATCCCAAACACGATCTCGCGCAACCAATCTCCACCATGTGGATGCTGCTCATTGATCTCCTGCATGTCTGCTCCCCTCAATACGACGTGACGCGATACAAAAAACTATCGTTATCTCTCCATCCCCTTAAAAAAGAGTACGTAGAAACAACCCTGAAAGTAGCGGCGGAACATAAAGTAATTGCTCTCCACCTGGTCATCAGAAGAAACCTGATCCTACAATCCAGACCTTGCGGAGTGGAAAGAGGATAATAAGTTACAAGCTTATCATCGCTCACCGAACCACTTAGAGAGTGTGCTTGTTTGTGCAGCGTATATGAGAATTTCCAATTGCACCGAACGTAAGAACAACAAAGCACGCTGAAAAAATAAGCAGAGTTGGAAGAGCACCTACCTCTTGAAGCAGTATGCCAGTAATTGCCACTCCTAGTGGAGGACCACTAAAAGCGATGAGGCGAAATACACTATTTGCACGTCCCTGCATCACATCAGGAATCAGCGCGCTTCGATAACTAAATTGCACGTTGTTATAGATGGTTACACCAGCGAAGAAGAGAGTTGTGATCGCAGCGAGAAGTATCAAGTTTACGGCAATAGTGTAGAGCAGCCATAGCACAACGAAGATTCCAAAAGAGCCGATGATCACGTGCCCAAAACTCAGCCGCGTTTGGATAGGTGATGTCACAAATGCGCCGGCAAAGCTTCCCAATCCACCACAAGTGAAGATAATGCCGATGGTGAAGGGAGAGAGGTACAGATGCTGAGCCAGTACGATAATAAGTAGAGTAATACCAGCGGTACCTAAATTGAAGCCGAACGTCAAAACAGCAACAATACGGAGCAGCGGTTGTCTCCATAGCCAGAGGAGGCCTTCCTTGATATCGACCCACAGGGCACGTGATGATACGACCCGCTCAGCTTGAAATGGCGTCTTGATGAAGAGCAACGAGAACAGAGAGAACAGATAAGAAATTACATCAGCCACAAAGGGAAAGACGCGGCCGATGCTATAGAGCACTCCACCGATAGGAGAACCAAGTAGGGATGCGAAACTAAAGATTGTAAAGTACTGAGCGGTAGCAGCAGGCAGTTGTTCTTTTGAGACTACGCGTGGCAGGCATGCAGCTTCTGCAATATTAAAGAAAACGTAGAATGTTCCCTCGATGAATGAGACAAAAGCGAGATGGATGATAGTAAGAGCGACAAATGCATATGCAAGTGTAA
>CAXTXB010000478.1:1878-3999 GCA_964247965.1 uncultured Dictyobacter sp.
ATCATAACACGCTTGCGATCCCAACGATCGATCAAAGCTCCTGCAGGTAAACTAAAGATGATATATGGCAGTGAACGAAGAGCAGCAATCAATCCAGCAAGAGCAGGAGAGCCAGTCAAAGCCAGAACGAGCAGTGGAAACGTAAACTGTGAGATCTCCGTTCCAATTGAGGATACAATTTGTCCTACCCATAACAGAAGAAAGTCCCCGTTTCGCCATATTGATCTCACAGGTTGTTGCATCGCGTGTATCCTCTAAGAGCAAACATTATAAACATCACACTTTCGTTTTTGTCTCTACGATCCAACCTTAGCATCTGAGAATGGGCATCTTGCAGCTTCATTTCTCCTGTTAGACTACAAGATAGGAAACCGACGCTAGCCTCGCGGAAGGCCCCACACAACACTTGTAGCAACCCGTAGAGGCATTATGCCATCACTATCACTATAGGTGCGAAGCAAGGTTTCTCTAGCCTCCTGGTCAAAAGCAGCAGCCTGGACCGCATCCATACGCTCCCTGGAGAAGCCGTTACGCGAATGATAAGATTCAATATAGTCGTCCACGGATTGTGGAAATGGAACTGGAGCAGTTATCTTCTCGCCAACTTTTTGAAACAAACCATGGTGCTCCAACTCCTCCAGCATATCATATGCCTGCCACTTATCTTTATTAGTCCGGTAGCGCAGAATAATCTCATTGAGCAAAGTCCAGGGATCGGGCTGTGTCCTGGATTCTATGACGGCAAGATATGCACCAGGCGCTAGCAACTGGTGAAAACGGGGGAGGACAATATTCCAGTCCATCCAATGCAAGCTCTCGCCAGCCGTTATAAGAGAGTAGGGAGGATCAAGAGAAACATCCTCTACACGTCCACAGAGCCAGCGCAAACGAGGATCATCTCCGTTGGGAAACTGCTTGCCCGTCTCGATCATATGTTGCGAAAAATCAACTGCATCAAGACTATCGACATGATCAACAAGATAGCGTGCAATAGCGCCGGTGCCACAGCCCACATCAAGAACGCGTCGTGGCTCACCCTGAACCAGACCGGCAAGAACCTCAAAGACCTCAGGCGGGTAAGATGGACGAAAACGATATGCCTCCACGACACTCTGATCCTTAAATTGTTCCGCATACTCACTGGAAAAGTGCTTTGGCTTTTGTAACATACCCAATAGCTCCTATATATTTTCCTCTTGTAGTTCTATCATAGCTTCCTCTAAATACAGCGAATGCAAAGATACTGTCTTTCCCAATCGACTTTTATGCATGCTGGAAGCCAGTATTATACTATAACAGTGAAAGATAGAAATAAAGGGAGCATCGATGAAAAATATACCAGATACTCAAACTATTCAGTCAGATTTTGACCGCATCGCCCTGCTATCAGAAGACAAATGGAATCATAATAGCCACTATCATCCATTTCTTCTAAAGTATTTACCCGCATCCTGTGAGAATGCGCTTGAGATCGGATGCGGGACAGGCAAGTTTGCACGTCACCTGGCTCAACGTACGAACCACGTACTCGCGCTGGATCTTGCGCCACAAATGATCCGGCTAGCTAGAGAGCAGTCGGCACAGTATAAAAATATTGACTTCCAATGTACCGACATTATAAAGGAAGAACTTGCTGACGAGAGATTTGATTACATCGCATCCATCGCCACACTTCACCATTTACCGTTAGAAGAGGTACTTATGAAGATAAAGAGAGCACTCAAGGTAAATGGAACGCTAGTCGTACTCGATCTGTTCCAGCAAGAGGAACCGGCAGATAGCCTGAGAAGCCTGGTAGCGATACCAATAAATATACTTTTGAGCATCATCAAGAATGGCAGAGTACGACCATAACGTGAGAAACGAGAGGCATGGAATGAGCACGGCAAACGAGATGTCTACTTGAAAGTGTCGCAAGTGCGCGCTATCTGCGCCACCATCTTGCCAGGTGCACATGTGCGAAAGCATCTCTTCTGGCGCTACTCCATCGTTTGGAAGAAGCCTGAAATGGATGCCCCTGGCAGCTAACACAATCGAGGAAGCAATAAATCAGTACGTAGTCTGGTATATTGGACCAATCTCCTTGCTAGCTTTCTTGGGGGGGGGGGGGGGGGGGGGGGG
>CAXTXB010000478.1:4009-4842 GCA_964247965.1 uncultured Dictyobacter sp.
CCCCACCGCGCAGCAAGCTAGCAAGGAGAAGACAACAACCAGAGGATTTGTCACTATGCGGAGTGGGTCGGCCTGAAGTAGGTTTGAGCAAATACTCCATCTTAAACAGATCAGTTAGAAGGAAAATAAAGATATGAACATTGTTATCTTTGGTGCAACGGGTCCGACGGGACAGTTACTATTACAACAAGGCATGAGCACAGAATATAACTATATCACTACCGCTGTTGCGCGTCGGCCAGAGGCGATCACGCTGCGTAATGAGCGGCTGCGCGTAGTAAGAGGAGACGTATTGGATGCCACATCTGTTGAGAAGGCTATTGCCGGACAAGATGCGGTTATCGCTGTTTTCGGTAGTAGCTATACATTTAAGCCTGTGACGCTCTATTCAGAGGGTATACAGCACGTCGTGGATGCAATGGAGAAGCTGCATATTCACCGTTTAGTGGCAGTTACATCGGCAGGAACACATCCTGGCTATGATGCTAATGAAGGCTTCGTGTTTGGCAGAATTATTAAAACGACCATTGGTAAGACAGTTTATGCAGATATGCGCCGGATGGAGCAGATAGTGATGGCCAGCTCCCTCGACTGGACAATCGTGCGCCCATCACGCCTGATCAATACACCAGAGGTTGGGAAGTATCGCATCGGAGAGGGCTATGGATTGCCAAACGGCAGCACAACCCCACGCGCAGACCTGGCAGACTTCATGCTGCGAGAAGTCCAAAGTAATCAGCACATAAGACAAGGTGTCGCTATCGCGAAATAACTGTGCTGGGTTATTCTGAAATGTTCTAAATCAGTAAGATCATGTTTTGCCTGTTCTTTTA
>CAXTXB010000479.1:0-4830 GCA_964247965.1 uncultured Dictyobacter sp.
GCCCAACAGCAGCAGCAGCAGGTTAACCACACCATGGCACTTTACGTTATTGATAAACAGGGAAGGGAGCGCGTCTTCCTCAGTAGTGATTTTACTCCTGACCAGATGACAAAGGATCTTCAAACTCTGCTTCGGGAGTAAAGAGCCAATAACACTAACATGCCGTAAAGAGAGTTAGGATTTGACATGGAAGATGCAAAGACATGGCGTGAGTTCCTGGGTGTCATCATTAGTGATCCACGTGAAAAGCAGCGTATCAGCAGGGAAGCAGATATTAATCCTGTTACGCTAACACGCTGGATCAAGCATAGATCAAATCCGCGCTCGGACAACTTGCGTCCACTGTTAGATGTACTTCCACAGTATCGCCAGCAGCTCGGGGAGCTTATCGCAAAAGAGTTTCCTCAGTTTTTCAATGCGTCTATGATGCAAGAAGAAAAGCTGGAGATTCCGTCCAGATTTTATACGAGAGTGCTTGCTACTTATACAACAAGTCTTCCTCTTCTGCGCCAGGACTTAATCTCCACGCTCATCATTCAACAAATGCTGGATCAGTTAGATCCACAGCCAGAAGACCTCGGAATTCTTCTCTCCCTGTGCGTCAAACCGGAGCCGGGCAAGAAGGTGCGCAGTCTATGCAGGGTTATGGGAAAGGCCAGCCATTATCACGGCAACGACCTCCAAAGCCAGATTCAATTTCTGGGTTCAGAGTCACAGTCGGGACATGCATTGATGAGAAAGTATCCTATTGTTACCCAGACCATGACAGACTATAGACGGCTCTTTCCTCATCAGATTATGGGTCTTGAGGAGAGTACAGCGGCATTTCCTATTTTGCTCGCTGACCAAACGGCAGGAGTTTTGACGCTGGGCAGTACGCAGCAGGGCTTTTTCACGCAGGTCCAGGAGGACCTTATTCAGGGCTACATTAACCTGCTTGCCCTTGCCTTCGCGCCAGAAGACTTTTACGCCTTAGATATGATAGAGTTGGGCATCATGCCGCCACGAAGCATTCAAACACCGTATATAGCAAACTTTCAGCAGCGAGTAACACAATACATGATCACACAGTGCGACCGGAGCCTGACACGGCCGGAAGCCGAAATTATCGTGAAACGTGAGGTAGAAACAGAGCTGCTACGACTTGAGTATTAAATCCTCTTCCACGCGGGTGCCAGGAGAGAGGACTATTGGCTCACTGGTCAAAACAGCTTGCATGAACCTCATATATTTGGTATGCTTAAATATACAGGACGGCTATTTAATTACGAATGTGGGTCCTCATTAATTGTATACCATTCTCTGAGGAGAGCAAACGCATATGGAAACTTCTCTTCAAAGGGCGAACCTCGCGGTAGACGAGCTGGATACGTCCCTACAAGCAGGTCAGACGGCAGAAGAGGAAGAACATCATATCCACATGCCGGGTCCAAGCTGGTGGCCAATTTTTTTAGGCACAGCTATACTTGTGACGGTAATAGGATTGTTGTTTATCCCTGATGGACCCTGGCTCTCAGTTGCCGCCGCCCCATTTATACTTGTCGGCATACTGGGCTGGGCACTGGAAAACCCGATGGGGTTACATGCAGACGAAGAGGCCGCACACGCACGACACGTTTCACTGCCAGCCAGGGAAGTACTGGATCAGGCACGAGAAGCTGCCGAGCGCGTCGTCACCGTCAGCAGTACAGCGTACAGTGTTCATCCAATCAAGGTTGAGCTTGAGAGTGAGGACCACGGCGTCGTCCTGGCCCTTTACGGTAAAATCGAGCTTGAAGCCCAACGTGAAGAGCTTGAAGATGCAGTGCGGGCAGTGCCAGGCGTCGCTGATGTAAAAAACTTCGTCATCGCT
Source organism: uncultured Dictyobacter sp. (assembly GCA_964247965.1). Lineage (GTDB taxonomy): Bacteria > Chloroflexota > Ktedonobacteria > Ktedonobacterales > Ktedonobacteraceae > Dictyobacter. The sequence goes on from CAXTXB010000479.1 coordinate 1,853, forward strand.
GAAGATACTATTCTAAGTGGAGCCTACACAGTTATCGATAGAATGAAAGAGCAGGGCAAGCTCAATGGAGCAACAAACCTTTCAGTGCTGGTTGAAAACTATATCCTGCATCTGTATGGCGATGTGCCTGAGAGCGGCATGAAGTATGCCCTGGAGCGCGAGGTCATCGGTATTCCAGGGGTTCGCGTCGTGGTCAATCATATCGGACTAAACAAAGATATCCCCGGCAACCTTGGGAAAACGGCGAACAAGATCGGCGTATAGCAAGACAGTGGACCTTTTTGAGCCGAGCATCAAATACTAAAAAAGCGAACCGTTTTAGAAACGGTTCGCTTTTTTTAACAGGTTGTTATCGCTTGCGTAAGAACGCAGGAATATCGATCACATCGCCCGAAGGAGTATTGCGATTGCCGCGCGATAGATCGGATGCCGCACCGCGATCCAGGCGTCGCACATGCTTCTGCTGATTGGGTGGTCGATTCAGCGCCTGGGCTTCTGGTTCAGGCATAGGGACGCTGCGATGCGTATCATCCACATCAGCGAGATCATTCTCTAGATCGTAGCTCACGTCATTGTCATCGTACTCGTCGCTCATCACAGGGAGAGAAGCCGGCGGCGGTGTCATCCCTCGCTGGCGATCAGTTTCAGGCGAGAGCGGTGGCAACGACGGAGCAGGCTGTGCGGACTGCACAGGCTTGCGTTGCACAGGCAAAGGCCCAGTAGGATGATTCGCGACGTTTGAAGATGCGGGAGCAGACGATTGATTATAATTCTGCGCCTGCCCCATACGCGCTGCACTCCCGTGATTGGCAGGGGCCTGCGCGGGTGAAGACACAGTATACAGCCTGCTGCGATCATAATCCGGGCGCGGAGATGACGTATAAGAATGCTGCTGCGACACCACCGGGCGCAGAGGAGCTCCATTATCGAAACCAGTAGCGATAACCGTGATCTTCACCTTCCCCTCGTAGGCAGGATCTTGCACCGCGCCAAAGATAATGTTCGCCTCTGGATGGGCCGCCTGGCTAATAATATCTGCCGCCTCATTCACCTCAAACAGCGTCATATCCACACCGCCAGTGATGTTAAACAGCACGCCGCGCGCCCCACTGATATCGATATCCAGCAATGGACTCGCGATAGCAATCTGGGCGGCATCCATGGCGCGATTCTCTCCGCTCGCCTCACCGATCGCCATTAGCGCAGAGCCGGCGGCGGACATGATTGTCTTCACATCAGCGAAGTCCAGGTTAATCAGGCCGGGTACAGTGATCAAATCGCTGATACCCTGAATGCCTTGACGCAGCACATCGTCGGCGAGCCTGAAAGCTTCAGAGAGAGGAGTGCGCTTATCAGCAACCTGTAAGAGGCGATCATTAGGCACAGTGATCAGCGTATCTACATGCTGCTTCAGGTTGTTGATGCCCTCCTCAGCCGAAAGCAGGCGCTTCTTCCCTTCGAAAGAGAAGGGGCGGGTCACCACACCCACAGGCAGGGCACCCACCTCGCGCGCAATCTGCGCCACGACCGGGCTGGCCCCGGTTCCGGTGCCACCACCCATACCGGCGGTGATAAACACCATATCTGAACCCTTTAAAGCCTCATAGATCTCCTCAGCATTCTCCTCAGCCGCCTTTGCACCCACGCTAGGGTTGCCACCCGCACCGAGGCCACGAGTGAGCTTATCGCCGATACGGATGCGATGTGGTGCATCTGTTAACAGCAAGGCCTGAGCATCCGTATTGATAGCAATGAATTCGATGCCCGTCATGCTAGCCTGTATCATGCGGTTGACCGCATTGCTGCCACCGCCCCCAACGCCGATCACGCGGATCTGGGCGAAGCCTTCAAGTTGATGATTTCCCATAGGTAACATTTTCGTGGCCTCCTTTTGGAGTTTCTCATTTATAGAAAGTGCAACATTGAAAAAGCAATATTTATCATTACAACGAACAACAGTCACTAGCCCGGTTGTCTTCTCAGTAGTATCTTCCTAGTAAATGAGCAACCGTAATTAAGGAATTAAGGAATAAAAGCGCGCAACCAGCGACCAAAGCGAGCGACGATGTTAGTATCTCCGAAATCCTCCTCAAACTCTTCTTCCTCAGAGAGATGAGAATTGTGATCTAAGGCCCACAACAGCAGGCCCACTGCGGTTGCGTACGCGGGTCTATTAATTGAGTCAGCCAGGCCATGCAGACCGAGCGGAGAGCCAATGCGAGCAGGAAGGTCGAGAATCTGGCCGGCCATCTCTAAAATTCCTGGTAGCTCTGCAGTCCCTCCGGTAATCACGATACCCGCTGGTAGCAGGCCGTCATAGCCAGACTTTTTGAGTTCCTCATGCACCATAGTGAAAATCTCATCCACGCGCGCCTGGATAATTTCAGCCAGTAATTTGCGTGGAACCAGATCATCACAGTCTGGCATAAACTGTGCCAGATCAATCATATCATCATCATCAATGGCTGAGGGATCACAGTGCCCATACATGATCTTGAGCTCTTCTGCCACGCCGACGGGCAGGCGCAAACCGATCGCGATATCGCTCGTGATCAGATTTCCACCGACCGGCAGTACGATGCTATGCCAGATGGCTCCATCGGTGTAGACTGCGATATCAGTGGTGCCACCACCAATATCGACCAGCGCGACACCCAGGTCCGTCTCACCGTCCTCCAGGACAGCATAGCCAGAAGCCAGGGGCTCCAGCACAAGGTCTTCAATATCTACATGGGCCTTCTGCACACACTTAATCAAGTTGTGCATAGAGGAGACCGAACCCGTGATGATGTGTGCCTCCACCTCCAGGCGGAAACCCGACATGCCAATGGGATTCTTGATGCCCTCCTGTCCATCGACAACATAACTGCGTGGGATGACATGGATCATCTCACGATTGGCCGGTATGGCAATGGCACGCGCAACCTCTACCGCCCTGCTGATATCGTTTGGTTCGATATCACGATGGCTAGGTGAGA
>CAXTXB010000480.1:0-4820 GCA_964247965.1 uncultured Dictyobacter sp.
GGTAAATCATGATATTCATCATTTCTCAAAAGTTCGAGATGACCCATAATCTTCTCAGACGATCGTTGCCGTCCATGTACCAGTCTCTATGGTTGAGTTACCTGTATTTGTAAAACGGTTATCACTTGAGCTACATTTAATTGGATAGGTGAGGGTGTTATATGTTCCATTTATAGCAGTTCCATTACTGAATGCTCCATCTAATTTCTCAAATGGGTAAGAACCTGGAGTCTGGCAAGTCACCCCATCAGAATAAACCGATTTGTAATTGGTGATCGTTTCGGTATAACTGAGCTTTCCTGCCTTATAGGTGCCGCTACAACTATATACAACAGTCGATTTGTAGGTAGTGCCATTTTGCCCGTTTCCACTGTCTGATGTTGTCTGATTTGTATCCAAGTTAGGATTGCACACGGTACCACCATCGTGACCAGGCTGACTCGACACTGTCAAAAGGTCAGTGTACGTGTTTGATGGACTTCCTGTCGTTTTAATGGTGACTTTAATTGTGAAGCTTGCATCATCTGGCGGAGCGCCACCAGGACCTGGTGTGTGAGCCTGCCCTTGCGACACAACGGCCAACGTACCAACATTTTTGGTGAGGTAGTTTCCACCATCTCTGGCTGTTAGCTTATGTGTGCCTATTGACCAATTAGATGCAACGGGCACGTCGGCCTGGAAATTACCATCGGCATCGCTGTGAATGGCTGCTTCCTGAGTCACAGGGTTGTTATCCAGCAGGAGGGTAATGGGTGAGTTGCCGGAGAACTTGTAACCGAGCATATGGAAGCTTGTGCCCACCGAGCCAGCGGGAGTCGTTCCTACCGAGTATTGACTGCTGACTGCGATAATTGGCTGCGGACGAGTTAGCTGATAGAGGGCGATGCCACTCCCAATCGCTAGTAGTAGGAGTAGCGCCACCAGGCCAAGGAGCAGCATTCTAAGGGTTCGTAAAGCTTGCGGCGGCCGCTGTACCGGCGGTGGCGAGACGAACGATTGTCCTGAGGAAGATGGTGTTTGCGAGAACTGGCCCTGCGCAGGGATAAAGGGAGGCGGTGTGGAAGGCGAAGATGTCTGATAGAAGTTGTTATTTGCCATTGGTTGTTGGGACCACTGTGGAGATGAACCTGTAGAAACTGTAGAATTTGCAGAAGGAATAGGAGTGGAGGGAGGAGCCGGAACGAACGGTCTCCCTTGAGCAAGTGTATCTTCCTCCTGAGTTATATGTGGCGTCGGAGTGACCTGAACTGTTGGACTGGAATGAAATGCAGATGCACTAGTTTTCTCATCGTATGCGGTGTCCCCATAAGGATTCTCGTGAGGAGTTATAGCGGGTATTGGAGTGTGGCTCCCCGTCCCCTCTTCTTCATAGCGAAAAGTCGTCTGATCAACATTGACGGTATCACCAGGATGGAACTGAAAGGGAAGGCCTGGTCTGAGCAGTTGTCCATTAACCGAGACACTATCTCTTACCGCCGTAATTGTGTAGCTTTGTTCACTCGTATTTATAATAGCAAAAAGTGATGGTAGTGGTGCATCGTTTATAACCAGCATATTATCGATAGTATAACCTACATTTAGAGGCGTTGATCCAAGTACTATGCGTCCAAATGGTCCCAGTAGTGCTGCGTTCGCCATACATGTTCTTCCTTTCGAGTCTAGGAATATGGGCCAGGGAAAGTTAAGAATGCACATCATCAGAGCAATTCATCTACTATTATATAGACGCTATATGTGAAGAGAATATCTCGCTCTTTATTTGCAACTTCTTAACCATTAATACTGACTTATCCCGAATTGGATACTGTTGATAAAATTTTTTTTTTAGCTTATTTTTCGCATGCGAAAAATAAGCTCACAAAAAAAGTTTATCAACAGTATCCAATTCGGGATAAGTCAGTATTCCTCACTCCTGGCACAGCGGAAGCAGGCTATTGTAGCATAGGAGGGCTGACTCAAGCGCGGGCAGCTTCCAGAGTTCTTCGTTGAACATCTCTATGGAATAGAAGCCATTGTAGCCAAATTCTTCCAGCCGGGCAATTAGAGCCCACAAATCAAGCATGCCCTGGCCGGGCAAGACGCGGTCACTGTTGCAGTTGCTCAGTTCACCCGGCTTGTTCCGCATATCGTCCAGGTGGACATGTTTGATTAGAGGTACGGTTTCCGCCGTGAGATGCTCGAATTTGGTCACGGTAGTGTGATAATGCGCCGGGTCAAAGAGAATCCCTACCTGCGGGTGCTGCACCTCGTTTACTACGAGCACCGCGCTTTGTAGGCTCTTCACGACTGGAGACCAGTTGAACTCCAGGGCTATATTTACCTGCAGGCCCTCGATCCTCCCGGCAAGCTCGTGCAGTGATTGCGCAATTTGGTCCAGGCTCGCCAGCGAGATCTGTGCCGGGCCATCGGTTCCCACGACCATTGTGCCGCCGCCCAGCTCGTGGATGAGCCGGGCGTTATTGACAAGCAGATCAAAATTAGCCTGCTGCGCGTCGGGCGCGCCAAAGCAGACAACATGAGTCTCAAAGCCGCCTATTGAGCGCAATTGATAACGCGCTAGCAGAGCACGCACATCAGCAAGAGTGTGGTTGTGTGCGATATAATCTTTGACCAGCGGCATGACAAACTCTACCTGTCGGAAGCCAGCACTGGCGTATGCGGCCAGCGCCTCTTCAAGCCCGTTATGCGTTGTCGAAACAGAGTTAATGGAAAGCTGTGAGCGCTGCATATACTAAATAACCTCCGCAACTTGAATGATGTTCTGCATGACGCGTACGTCCCACAGACATGTCTCCGCTGGTGCAAGCAGAGGCTCCTCGCCTGCCAATGCATGCACAAAGCCCCGGGCCTCGCGATAGAAGGCCCAGTCCACCGGAGCGTGGTATGCGGTGGTTGTGAAGCCATGTTTCCCTTCGCTCGTCACCAGAACGCTTGCCGACTGCTGCCGATTCAGGGGAACGGGCGTCTTGATAACAACCTGGCCCTTACTAAAGGTGAAGGTTGTATACTCGCGCCACTCTTGCGAAGGGCTGTTTGCACCGCGCACCGTTATCAGCACATCTCTGGTGCGCAGCAGTGCCTGCATGGCGGAGTGGCCGCGAAATTGCGCCGCGTACACCTGCATCTCACTGTCCAGCAGATAGTGGCACAGATTGATGTTGTGCGCGAATATATTCACGAGGTAGTCGTAGGCTGAGCGCTGCGCAGGAGTTTCACAGCCAGCGGGATACGTTGGCTGCAGCGGAGGAAGTCGCGTTGGATCATCGACCCTGATAGGGCTTCCCGCATTTTGTATCCAGTCACCGCCATCACAGAGCGCATCAACGCTTATCAGCTGACCCAGTTCCTCGTTGCCGCGAAACTCGGTGAGTAGCTTTTTAGCCAGCCCAACGCCAGTATCGTAGCGCTTCATAAATCCCACCGCGTAGAGTACACCCTTCTCTTTTGCCAGCGCTGCTAACTCCTCAGCCTCGTCCAGCCGCCCGACCATCGGCTTCTCCGTTAGCACTGATTTGCCAGCTTGCAGTATCTGCTTCACCAGGCGATAATTATTCGGCCACTGCTGAATGCAGACCACCGCATCGACGGATGGATCATCCAGCAGCGCCTCATTACTTTGGTAGACTGGAACGTTATAGTGCTTCCCTACCGCTTGCGCGAGCGATGGTTTAAGATCGGTCACACCTGCAACCTCGCATTCGCCTGCGTCGCGCAAACGCGTATAGTTAGCCAGGTGAGCTATTTGCCCCATCATGCCAACCCCAATAAAGCCAATTCTTGCCTTTGCTGCCATTAATCAAGCTCTCCTTCTCGTTCACCTGAAAGACAATCGGCCCTATTATGAGTCATCCCGAGCTTTTGAAAGAACATGTAAAATGCGATTTTCATCATCTTTCAAAAGTTTGGAACGAATCATAATAGCCTCTCGTTTCTACCTGGTAGCGTTAACCGTTTGCCAGTTGCGCTCCTGGGGATGGATCAACGGATGAAGCACCTGCCAGCCACGGTCCAGCCCTTCATCGAAGCGGTCGTCCAGGTAGACGGGATCTTCATGCTCGATGGCGATATCTCCTGTATAGCCCATCTCATCGAGCGCCGAGATGAACTGAGGCCAGTTGATTTCGCCATAGCCGGGTATACGGAAGCGGAAGTAGGTGCCATTGATGCCGCCCCGGTAGCGCCGCTCGGGCAGCATCTCGGTGTCCTTAGCGTGCACGTGGTAGACGCGGTCTTTGAACTCGTGCAAGGCGCGAATATGGTCGATCCCTTGCCAGTAGAGATGCGAGGGATCGAACTCAAGGCCCAGCGCCTTCGAAGGCACCGCCTTGAACAGGGCATCCCAGGTATCGGGTGATCCGCCTATATTCAGCGGCCTGAATGGCACCCGGCCCTGCACAGACATCCAGTTTTCAAGCGCGATCAGCATGCCACGCTGCTCCGCTAGCTTGCTGATTGGTCCGAAGCGATCAGCGAAGAGCTGAATATTGCCCTCCCAATCGCGGCTGGCATCAAATCCGCCCATGCTGGCCACGATGTTGATACCCAGCTCTTCTGCCGCCCCAAAGACACGCTCATATGCCTTCGTGATGGCCTCAGGCGAGGCAAAGCTGCCCCATGCCAGGTCGTAGTACGCGAGAGAGTAGATCCCAACCTGATGTTTCTGGGCGAGCTGTTTGGCAGCAGCGATGGCCTCACGTTCCAACTCTCCCTCAGCCGGATTTCCAAAGGCCCGCGCATTCAGCTCGATCCCGTCGAAGCCAAGCTGGGCAGCCTTTTCGAGATCAGTAATATTTGCAGTCAGGAAGCTAAGCTTCATAATT
>CAXTXB010000481.1:0-1506 GCA_964247965.1 uncultured Dictyobacter sp.
TCCACCGCCATCCTACAGATCAAGCCTCATCCCAAATTCGAGCAAGAACTTGGTTTCGTGATCAGAGGCTGGAACGCCATGCGTGGACTGCGCGAGCTAACTTGCGACAACATACAGATCACCAGCATTCCCCGGCTCTGGAAATTGCAGAACATCAACGCCGGTCGCATCCTGGGCAAGATACGCAGCTTCTCGCTCAACATCCTGCCTCAGGAAGTCAGGAGCTGGCTCCTTCAGCTCAGGGAAGCGTATAAAGACGACCTGTGCATCATCATCATTGACAGCAGCGCAACCGAAATTCCCTGGGAACTGATCGAAATAGCCGAAGAAGACGACGAAGGAAAGTATCACCTGGGTGACCTCGCCAGAATCGTCCACTGGCTACCGCGCCGCGCCGCCCCCGACATGATGCTCGGCATGCAAAAACACACCCATAGCGGCCCCGTCATCTACTACCTGGACAAGCACCTGGGCGAAGCAAATATCCGAGCCGAACAGGACATCCTCAAAAAGCTCATGCCCGAAGCCTACGCCACCCTGCAAGAGCTAGAGCAGCGTCTGCGCATCCTCAACAACAACCCGGCAGGCTTAATCTACATCGGCAGCCACGGCCTCGCTGGCAGTAGCCTGAGCCAGCAGCATCCCGGCAAGCTCAACGCCGACCAGCTCAACCTCGTCAGACGCGTCATTGAGCACAAGCGCCCCATCGCCTTCTTCAACGCCTGCGAGTCCGCCCGCATCCTCAGCGAAGACATACAGGGCAACAGCAGCTTCGTCGTCACACTACTGCAGCGCATCGCCAGCGGCTACATCGGCACCATCGCCCAGGTAGAATCAGAGCTCGCCTCCCGCATCGCCCAACGCCTGCTAGAACTGGCCTACAACGGCGTAGACCTGCCCATCGTAGAAATCCTGCGCCAACTGCGCAGAGAGGCCGTACAGGAGTACCGCGCCTCCTACCTATCATCTGAAGACCAGCGCAGACAGGACAGCGAGGAACTCTTGATCTATACATTCACATACGTCTATTACGGCAGCCCATTCGCCACCCTGAACCTCGCGGGGGCAGACAAGCAACAGTCAGAAATCACAAACGAGACAAACCACACGGAACAAACGAGACAAACGGGACAGACGGAGCAAGCGGAGGTCGCCGAACGTATAGAGTCGCTCCACTGCGCAAAGGAACAGCCATGAAGCAAGACATGCACGATATGCATAATATGCACAACATCCAGGGCATCAACCTGAGGCCAATCGTCAGCTATCCAGACATAGCGCAGGCCGGCGCATCCTATCTACTCAGCATCGACATCGAGCTCGCCGACCTCAAAGCGCCCTGGCCCTATCCACAGGAGGAATACGAAATCACCTTCGCGCTCGACCTGCGCCCCTATTTCAGCTACCAGTCCGTGAGCCGGCACGAGCCCGCCATCGTCCTGCACCGCTTCGGCGGCCCCAACAGGACCCCCCAAAACAAAAAAAAACCCCCCCCAAAAAAAAAGC
>CAXTXB010000481.1:1516-4820 GCA_964247965.1 uncultured Dictyobacter sp.
GATGAGGTATTCGGCGGCACCTACGGTCCCGCCGAATACCTCATCACCGCCAGCGAAAAAGAAGTCCACAAAGGAAACATCAACATCACCTTCATCAACGGCTCCGGCATCCCCATCGCCTCCCTCGACCTCCCCTGCGAAGTCCGCCAGGAAGTACCGGCCGTGGGCGAACAAGACGTCACGGTGGAGGAGAGAGAGCCAGTACTTTCTATGGACCGAGAGCTAGCATTTGCCTTCGAGGAAAGCGCGCCGCCAGAATTTATACCAGGCCAAGACGAGAATGAAGAAAAAACCAGCCACGAACTCATTGTCGAACAATTGGGACTGGCTGGCTGGCATGTGACATCATACGGGCTTTTGCCTGCATCAATAGACCTTACCGAGCTTGTATCGGATAGTGGGCTGGGCATTGCCATCTATGGCTATCCAGGATTTGAAGAAGATTATCTACTCATAATTGATGGGGAAAAGGGCAACGAGCTTGCTGGCATAGTCAAAGTCCATCCTATTGGCGAAACACTGGCAGGTACAGAAGATGCCGCCACACTTTCCCAGCAATGGTTACAACTCGTGAGCAAAACAAAACGTGCACGCCGCCAGGTATCCTTCGTATACGATTCAACCGGCTACGAAACCCAATTCACAAACTACCTCGAACCAGACGCCCATAGCCGCACCCTCTTCACCTTCCACCGTCCAGAGACCCTGGCGCGCTGGCTGGAACAAGCGCCAGCCAACGTCCCTGTTAGCAAAAACGATCTACTCCGCTCGCGCCTGCGCCGTATGCCGTTACTAGAAAAAGAGGGACTCTACGACCATCAGTTTGAAGCCATCAAAGCCATTGAACACTCACTCGCCGAGAACCACTCGCATACGGTCGTTCAGATGGAAACGGGAACGGGCAAGGCGCGTACAGCTATATCTACTATCTATCGCCTACTAAAATACGGCGGCGCACGTCGTATCCTGTATTTAGTGAACACAGATCTCCAAAAACAGTATGCACTGGATGAATCTACTAATTTTATTCCTTATGGTGAGAATCGCAGCTTTACAGATATCTATAACATCAGTACAGATTCAGCGAGTGTACTCGATCCCTCAGTTGTTTATATAAGTACAATTGAAGATGTGTACACAATGTATAATGCTCAAATCAATGATCCTTATCACAATATACACATCAACCTGAATGGTGATCCAGTAGTCGTCGAGTACAATTCACGTATTCCTATAGAGCACTTCGACGTTATACTATTCACCGAGGGCGAGCATATCGACTATCAAAGGTGGCAACCATTTCTTGAATACTTCGACACGTTTTTTATTAGCATTGCTGATACACTGCCGGATGCCATGCTCAATTTCTTCAAACGCAATCTCGTCAGTAGAAGTATAAGTGTGAATATATTCTTTTCCTACGCATTTGAAGATGAGTCCTTCTTGATAGAACTTAAGAAGCATTTGCTGTCTTTTAAAAGACAAGGTCTCATTAACGAATGGTATGACAATAATATTAATGCGGGCAGCGACTGGCAGCGGGAGCGTGCTGCCCAGCTAGATAGAGCGTCTATCATTGTTTTATTGATCAGTCCCGATTTTATGGCCTCCAACTATGCCTACGATATTGAGGTACAGCGAGCTATGCAGAGACATGAAGCAGGCACAGCCCGCGTCATTCCCGTTCTGCTCAAGCCCGTCTACTGGGAGAACGCTCCTTTCGCCGGGCTTACACCACTGCCAAGCAATGCACAGTCCATTACGAGCTGGCCCGATCGGGACGCAGCATTTCTTGATGTTGCCAGAGCTCTTCACGCGGTAATAAATGATCTCCGATCTAAATCCTCGCCACGGCAACGTGGGCCTGTCTCACCGGGCGTAAAGGAAGAGATTTTCAGAGAGGGGCCTGTACAGTCAGGCAAAAAACTCGGGACAACCATCCTGATCTATGATGTTCACGCGAAATGGGTAAACTCCGTCGGCTGGTCGCCCGATGGAGAACGTATAGCCTCTGGCGGTGGCGATGGCACGGTTCACATCTGGGATAGTGAGACGGGGCATAATTTTTTGACTTACCGCAGCCACTCCGACCTTTTCTTCTCAAGAATATGGGATGCACGCTGGTCCCCTGATGGGCGCTTCATTGCTTCTTGTGGTATTGGCGTCACGGTACATGTCTGGGACGCTCAAACAGGCAAAGATCTTGTTCTTTATAATCATCAGATGCTTACCAGTTTCATGACCGACACATTTACACTCTCGTGGTCTCCTGATGGAGCTTCCATCGTCTCGGCAACGGGGGGATTAAAAGATGTAGATCAGACCGTTCACGTTTGGAATGCGGCCACGGGCGCTACACAATTAAAATATGATGGTCATGCAAGTGGTTTCGTAGCGCTTTTCAATGTCTCTGCAGTTGCATGGTCGCCTGATGGTCAGTATATTGCTTCGGCTGGCACGGATAAGACGGTAAAAAGACGGACGCTTGACCCTTTGAAACTTTTCCATACCGCTCAGATCTGGAATGCAAATACTGGACAACATGTCGTAACGTGCAATGGATCTTCGAATTATATTTCTAGCATATCCTGGTCTCCTGATTCCAGGTATATAGCGACAGCGGAGGAAGAGGGAGTAGTAAAGGTCTGGGATGTTGAATCGGGCGCTAACATTCTCACCCATCAGGGTCATACAAAAACAGTACGAGTGGTAGCATGGTCCCCTGATGGCTCGCGCATCGCATCCGCGGGCAATGATCATACTGTCCATATCTGGCAGGCGACGACGGGCAAACTCCTCTATGTGTATCGTGAGCACACAGGTAACGTCGCCGGCCTCGCCTGGTCGCCCGATGGGACGCGGATTGTTTCAAGCGGGAGCGACGGCCGGGTGCGGGTATGGTATGCAGTGTAAGCTCACTTTTCTACGATCCCTTGCGGCATCGATTCTAACTAATCTATGGGGCCTGCTCGAAAAGGGAAGTTGGGTGGATTTCGCAGCGAGCTGGGGGGTGGTTGAAGTGTACGGACGCGATACAGGCGAAAAAAGTATGGGCGATGGTAGCTTTCCAATCTGGTCCGTACGTTTTCTTGCGATAAATCGCAAGGGACAGAAAGGGAACGTTGAAAGAGAATGGAAGATTCATGAAGAGGAAAAGAATGCAAAAAGAAAGGTCATTGCTCTTTTTTCATTGTGTTCTCATACCTCTTTTCTCATTAGAATCTTCCATCATTCTGTCTTTTGCGATGTATCGCAAGTGAACGTACGGACCAGATTGGAGAGCTACCATCGCTCGTTCTGCTCC
>CAXTXB010000482.1:0-4815 GCA_964247965.1 uncultured Dictyobacter sp.
GTCTGCAATTCACAGTAGAAATCGAAGGCGAAATGGCCACCCTCGCGTCCGATGCCGCTGTCCTTCACGCCACCGAAGGGAGTGCGCAGATCACGAACGTTCTGTGAGTTCAACCATACCATGCCAGAGTCAATGCCCTGTCCAATGCGGTGAGCGCGCTTAATATCACCTGTCCATACGTATGCAGCCAATCCATAGCGGACATCATTAGCCAGGCGAATAGCCTCAGCCTCATCTTTAAATGGCATCGCAACAAGTACCGGACCGAAGATCTCCTCTTGAAAAATCCGCATCTGTGCTGTGACATCGGCAAAGAGTGTGGCCTGTAAGTAGTTACCCTGCTGCAAGTTCTGCGGACGCTTTCCACCGACCACGAGGCGAGCACCTTCCTGTTGCCCTGACTCGATGTAGCTATTGACCCGCGCCCAATGATCTGAATGAACGAGGGGTCCCAGTTCTGTCGTCGGATCGGATGGGTCTCCGACACGAATATGTGCCGTGCGCTGTGCGACCGCATCTATAAAGCGATCATAGATGCGTTCCTCGATTAACAAGCGTGAGCCAGCTGTACAGCGCTCTCCATTGAGTGAAAAGATCCCGAACACAGCCGCATCGACTGCACGTTCGAACTCAGCGTCAGCACAGATCACAACAGGTGACTTGCCACCAAGCTCAACAGAACAACGCTTGAGGGTAGCTGCTGCGCTTGCCATGATCGATCTGCCCGTTGTTGTCTCGCCAGTGAACGAGATAAGATTAACGCCAGGATGCGCAACCAGCGGAGCACCGCAAGTCTCGCCGAAGCCGTGTACCACGTTAAAGACGCCGGGAGGAAGTCCAATTTCGTCGATCAGATGTGCTAATAGATTTGCCGAAAGCGGAGACCATTCGGCTGGCTTGAGCACAATCGTATTGCCTGCAGCAAGTGCTGGAGCGATACGCCAGGACGAGAGCATCAACGGAGTGTTCCAGGGCATGATGAGCCCCGCCACGCCGGCTGGCTTGCGTATCGTGTAATTGAGGAAGGCCTGACCAACTTGATAAGCTTCGCCTGTGAGATCCTGAATGACCCGTGCATAGAAGCGAAAATTTTCTGCAGTTCTTGCGGCCTGCGAACGCGCCTGCGTAACAGGCATGCCGACATCGTGAACTTCAAGCTGCGCGATCTCGTCGGCGTGCCCTTCGATTGTATCTGCAATGCGAATGAGAATACGTGCGCGCTCTGCGGCCGTCATACGCGGCCATGGACCCTCATCAAATGCAGCACGCGCCGCGTGCACAGCTTTGTCTATATCAGCTGACAGACCTTCCGCAACCGTGGCAATTGGCTGATTTGTGGCAGGATTAAGGGTCTCAAAGCTACGACCAGCCTGTCCTTCCTGAAATTGACTATTAATATAATGAAGCACCCGCCCAACTTGTAGTGAGCCAGATCCTTCCGGCATGATACCTGCATTCGAAGTCGTCGTCATATAATCTCCTTATAGGATGCACTAAGGATCTTTGGAGATAGATGCATCTTCATCTTTACTTACGTTTTTAATCTTGATTGCATCAAAAGACCATTTGTGCTTTTATAGACCGGGAGTAGCAACAACACTATTTTCGAGTGCTTCTAATCCATCAATTTCAAGTCGCATCTGGTCGCCGGGGTAGATGTGTGAAACTCCCTTAGGTGTTCCTGTCAAGATAATGTCGCCAGCGTCCAGGGTCATGAACGAAGTGATGTAGGCGATAAGCTCTGGGATGTTCCGTATCAAATCTTTTGTATTTCCTTGCTGACGCAACTCGCCGTTAACATAGGTGCGAAGTTCCAACATATGAGGATCTTCAATCTCATCTTCTACCAGATAAGGACCAAGGGGACAGAATGTGTCCCATCCTTTAGCCTTCACAGGAGGGCGGTAGAAATTGTGCACGAAGTCGCGGACCGTTAACTCGTTTGCGATAGTGTAACCCCGAACTACATCCAGTGCTCTATGCTCGCTTACATTTCTACAGCGCCGCCCGATGACCACGGCAAGCTCGTTCTCATAGTGCATATACTCCACGCCCGTAGGATAAACCACGTGACTGCGATGACCAACCAGCGTATTGAGTGGCTTAAAGAAGAGGGCCGGCTCCTCTGGCTGAGCAATCGCCAGCTCGGCGGCGTGGTCTGCATAATTGAGCGCCAGGCCGATCATCGTATGTGGCTCGACTGGAGGCAGGAACGCCACAGTATCTATACTATGCTCATCGCCAGTTTCGTCGCGCAGGACTCCAGGATCAATTAAAATTCCTTCATGATAGCGGCCGTCGACTAGAAAACGTGCTCGTTTCATTGCAGTGCCTCCTTTTGCAGCAGAAGCTCGTACTGATGCAGCACAGAGTCAATTTTGGCTTGATTTTCAGATGAAGGCTCGCAGAGGGGGAGACGGAGATGTGGCGTGATAAGCCCTAGCTGGCCCATGGCCCATTTGAGCGGGCCTGGATTGGTCTCCAGGAACAGAACCTCATTCAATGGCAGGAGCTTGTAGTGCAGATCAATTGCCTCGCTCCAACGTCCGGCTGTGACGAAGTTATAGAGATCGGCTACCTCGCGTGGTAGAATGTTTGCCGTCGCGCTCACATGACCGGCTCCGCCAATGGCCAACATAGGGTAACACAGAAGCTCAATACCGGAATAGACTAGAAAGTCCCGCCCGCAGTGATGCAGCACAAGGCTAACATGCTCGAAATCTTTATTCGATTCTTTGGCGCCAACGATAGAGGGACAGTCGCGACGCAGCCTTGCCATAGTTGTGGGTGCCATATTCACTGCTGTGCGACCGGGGATATTATAGATAATAAGCGGCAGCTCCACCTGATCAGCTAGCATACGAAAGTAGCGATAAAGACCTTCTTGTGAAGGTCGGTTGTAGTATGGAACAATAATGAGGGCAGCGTCAGCCCCCAGGCGTTCGGCGATGCGAGTCAGATGCAACGTCTCCTCGTAGTTGTTTGTTCCCGTCGCCGGAACGAAGGGGAGGCGGCCGCGAATCGTGCGTGCAGCTACGTCCATCACCTGCTCACGTTCTGAAAGCGAGAGAGCACTGGGCTCGCCCGTCGTGCCCGTAACTGAGAGACCATGGCTTCCATTATCTATTTGCCACTCGATCAGCTTCGTAAAAGTCTGCTCATCAAACTTGCCATCCTCTGTAAACGGTGTGACAAGCGGAACAATAGAACCACGTATCGTAGATGGATCTCTGCGTGTTGCCATAGAGTTCACGTCCTTTGATGCTAGTTGTTGTCAGCCGATTCCAGATTTTTTGCAAGGGCACCTGCTGTTAGCAGCTCGCTGTCCGAGATAGCTTTAGGCTCATCCCACTGTCTAGCCTCAGCTTGACCCTGATCAAGCAATGTGTGGACGTAGTCCATGTATGGCTTTTTATTATAGCTTGTGTACAGTCCACCCGCAACGCGCACTGGATCACCAAAGAAAAAGCGCTCGTAGAGTGCCTGGCGAGCTCCAAAAGAGCTGCTAGTGACATCCCAGGCCAGGCGGAAAAGTTGGATGCGGTCTCGTGCGTTCTGCTTAGCACTCTGCATATAGCGATCAATATCGCCCCCTTCGGGACCATTGAGATCGGCCTCGGTCGGGATGGTCATCAGGCCGCTGGCAGCTAAGAGTTGGATGATCTCAACCATGCGCGGGTAGATTCTGGGGTAGAGCCCACGGACGACATCCAATGGCGCGCGCGCCGGCGTCATCAACCCGTACTCGTTTGGTGCGCCATCGACTTCGCTGGCCCGCAGCAGCGCCTTCATCATCTCTAGATTCGTGATAATCTCCGCGATCTTTTCTTGTACATGCTGGAACTGATCGACCTGAATGCTATCGACGATGCTACAGGCAATGCCGAGCAAGAGTTCTGTCTTTGCGACATTCTTAGCTGCGACCTGGTGCATCATATGAACAACTGCGCCCGTTTTGCCGTAGACATTGTTACAAAGTTCATTATCACCGTATAAGAAAACGCGCTCCCACGGCACGAGCACATCGTCAAAGACCACGATGGCATCAAGCTCTTCGAAGCGGCTAGCGAGCGGGTGATCATAGCGACTATTTCCCGTATCGAAGCTTTCGCGGCAGATGTACTTGAGGCCGGATGTATTCGAAGGAATGCTGAACGCATAAGCGTAGCGGCTGGTCTGGCTCTGCTCTTTAAGCACCGTACTGGGGAAGACCGCAATCTCATCTGATATTGGAGCCAGGGTCGCAAGCATACGACACCCGCGCAGAACAAGGCCTGCATCCGTTTCTTTGACTACTCCCGCGGCCAGAAACGGATCAGATTGTTGACTGGCACCGACGCTACGATTGGCCTGTGGATTAATCAGTGTATGCGTCAGGCATAAATCGTGCTCACGAATGAACTCGTAGTAGCGGCGAACATTCTCGGCAAACTCAGGACGATTGGCGGCGAAGTAGCTGCCGGCGGCATTGAGCGCCATGAAGCTGCTATTCAGGTAGTCAGGTGTGCGGCCCATCATTCCACCAGTGTAGCGTGCCCAGGTGTACATCATCTTACTACGACGATGCAGATCATCAGTTGTCTCCGGCTGTAGAAAACTCATGCCAACCTGTTCATCGCTTGTGGGTGAAGTGTAGGTCATAGTGTCGCGCAGGGCCGGATCATACTGCATATCGTATAGATGGGCCATGCTGCGAACAACGTGGCGGGTGGCCGGATGGGTCGTCACGTCTTTCACTCGCTCTCCGTTTATCCAGACCTCACCCTGAGTTTCGCGTAATCGGTGAATATATTCATTTCCCGTAATAGCAGGCAT
>CAXTXB010000483.1:0-4811 GCA_964247965.1 uncultured Dictyobacter sp.
AGCTTACTATTACTTAGAAAGAGCAGCGAAGGCGTGCAAATATATGAGCAAGGATAGATGCCCGACAGGATGGGTATCAAACACATTCTGACTTATTGTTTGACACTTACTGTAAGCCATATCTGCCATAACATTGGACAATATTTTTGCAACCAATAAACCAGGTCAGCCGGTAGAGGAGCGCTAAAAGTGCTCAGTGTGTTATCGGGATAACGGCGTAGCTCAAGACTGTAAGCGTGAAGAAATTGACGGGTTAGCTGGGATTCTGGACTACCTACAGATGCCTGAGGGGCATACATTTGATCTCCCACAATTGCATAGCCTAAAGCGGCAAGATGCGCCCGTATCTGATGTGTACGCCCTGTAATCGGTTGTACTTGGAGCAGTGCAAAGTCATCTTCAACACCCAACACCGATACAAGTGTGGAAGATGCCTGACCCTCAGGTCCAACTATACAACGTCGTCGGTCGTACTCATCACGTTGTAGAGGGCCATCTAACATGAAGTTATCTGCCGGAAACAAAGCTGCAGGAGGCTCTATCAGGGCCTCTCGACCATCAAGTTCCTGCCTCACAACAGTAAATTGAGCACGGGGCCGAGCCCAATTACATGAGCCATTCTGGACAACGGCTAGATAACGTTTCTTAATAGTATGATCATGAAACTGTTTGATAATATGACGGCGCGAACATTCGGTACGTGCTAAAGCGACAATGCCTGACGTATCTTTATCCAGACGATGAAGAAGGGAGGGGCGAGCCAGCAGGCCATCCTCTTGCCAGAGACGTTCGGTGCGTTTTTGTCGCAGCATTTCTTGTACAGCAAACGGTGCCAGAGCCCATTCGGGCTTGTCAGGCAACTCGGGAGGTTGCCAATCATCCTTACCTTGTTGCTCTGAGTATGTTAACAGTGCATCCCACAGTGTTCCATCCATGTGTTTATAGGTAGGATGAATAACTAGCCCCGCTGGCTTATTCACAATGAGCAGATGATGATCTTGATAGATAACAGAGACAGCTGTAGTTTCCATACGGCGAGTATAGGCTTTCGTCACCTTTCCGTCAAGCATATTTACGGCTATATGGAAATATTAGCCCTGCAGGACTTCTATGGGAAGCTCTTCTTCGGCAATCGCAGTATCTTCATTTCCTTTTTTAGAGATCAGGTCATGACCATGCATGCGCATGAGAAGCACTCCACCCAGGGCAATCAGCCCCAGCACAGTTGAGAAGATCATTAAACCGTAGAAGCCGCTAAGGTCCGCTGATAAGCCTCCTATTGAGGCTCCAAGCAATTGACCTACACCAAGTACTACTGAATACAGCCCCATTACAGCCCCTCTTTTCCCCGGCTGCGTTTCGGAAAGTGCTCCTAACTGGACTAATGACGCTGGCAAGAAACCACTCAAGAGGAGTACTCCAACAAGCACGAAGGGCGTAAGCGCATAAAAAAGTATATTGGCGCCTCCTAGCATATCACCTAGCTTGCCAGGCAGGCCATTGAGAATAGTGAGTGCAACAATACATATTGCCAGGCCAGAAAGACCAATTAACATCGCGGTCGTGCGGCGCATGCGGGAGATTATGAGCATCCATATGCCCAGTCCAACAAGGCACAATAGGCCAAAACCTCCCAGTAATAGGGTTGCTAGTTCTTTGCTCGATCCGCCATAAAACAGTTGACCTGGATGACGTAGGGCACCTTCACGGGCGGTTAGGAGGAGGATAATTAAGGTCATCCAGGCACCAATTAAAGTGTTGATGCAGAGCCATGCTGGCAGAAAAGTTCTGATGCGTTGATCGCGCAGCATTCCAAAGCTCTCAAGTAATGAATTGCGTTTCCTCTTTTGGAGAGTTCGCTGGATATTCTCCTTGACACAACTCATTATCATGACTGCGTTGATTAAGTGGAGGACAATTACTATACAAAAGCCCCAGATACCCAGGACGCTGCTTACTTTCCCGCCAAATGGAATAGCGAGGGCTATTGCGCCTACCGTCGAGATCTCAAAGCCGGTCATGACTTTTGCACGCAGCTTTTCTGAGCCTACTGTTGCATCAGCAATATATCCCAGGCACGCCGGCGTGTTGAGTGCAGTGGTTGCACCCTCACATAGCCTACCAATAAGTATTAGGAGGAGGAGGAGCAGTAAACGTGGATCAAATACTGTTACATTAGGATGCGCAAAGAGAGATACGCTGAGAAATAGGAAAAGGCTGGAGCATGCACCTACGAGCGGCGCAGCAATGAGCAGAGGCTTACGACCCAGTCGATCAGAAAGACCTCCTGATAGGGGAGCAAGCAGTAGCTCGCTGATATAATAAGATTCGAGGATTAGAGCTACTACTGTTACTGATGCAAAATGCTCACCAAGGTAAAAACCAAGCAAAACGAAACTAATGCGGTTGGCAATTCGCAATAATAATGTAGATGAAATGGCCACAATAATGGAGCGTCGATCTACAGTACTATCGGCCAGCGGCCGGTTATGTGTCGTTTCATTCTTCCGTCTGCGTACCT
Organism: uncultured Dictyobacter sp.; assembly: GCA_964247965.1. GTDB lineage: Bacteria > Chloroflexota > Ktedonobacteria > Ktedonobacterales > Ktedonobacteraceae > Dictyobacter. The sequence continues at coordinate 2,522 of CAXTXB010000483.1, forward strand.
TCCATGTACGGACAGCATGAGGCAGGCTTGTCTCCTTGCTAGCGGTTGATTGTTGACCCATTATCCTTACTTAGTCTCCTTCGCTTATTCTTTTTAAAATAATGTGTTTTAAAATTGTTTTGTCACAGTTCCTTGTAAGAAGCTTATTTCTGTCTCAAAAGCTATTTCGTGCTTTACTTGACCTTTTTCTTCTGCATATCTTTCTTTATCTACGCTGAGTTACACTCATCCTACCATGTTACTCGCATCCCCGTGAAAATTGCTCTCATTTCCCCCTTTTTTGCTATGTAAAATTACTGCTATCCATCTTTCTCTTTCTTATCTTCCTTATAGTTCCCTTCTACACCCTACCTGCTGGCCATGAAAGCATATATTCATCAGTCTATTATTAACCAGTATTATTAAAGGCACATTACTGAAATCTTAATCTACCCACATCTTTGGCATTATCTTTTAGAGAGATTGCATTATAGACACGTGTAAACGAGGCCGAGGTCGAAGAGTTGTTGCTCTCTCAACGTGAAGCCTGGAAGAAATTTTATCCAGTATGTATAGTAGGTTTTATCGTCTAGCTTGATCTTTGGGATCAATCTCAAAATTAGGTAGTCACTCTGAATAGAGGTGATGCGCTTCTAGAGCCGTTTGATAGGAAGCAAGCAATGATCCATAAATCTGTGTCAGAGGCGGGATCATACCATTTAGCATTCTTTATCACCTCTATTCAGAGTGACTACTAAAAATTGAGTTGAAGCCAGAATCAATGTACTCTTTGGTTGTGGTAAAGGCAACTATATCACGGCACATCAGACTCTATCTTGATCAACGCCTGTTGTGTCAGTGATCGCGCTTGCTGTAGAGATGCTGAGAGGAGGTCTTTATCATAAGCGTTGCGTTCGGCATCGTTCAGGGAATGTAGAGCATCGGTGAGTAATTGGATAAGTGTGGTATGAGGATCATGGTTAGCCTGGATCTGTTCTCTGGCAGTCATCACACGCCGCATCCGCTCATACTGATACATGTTATCGAGAAAGATCGCAATCTGGTTGGCGATCTGCTCGGCAACCATCACATCGGCCTCGCTGTAAGGGTCATCTCCACGTTTTAAAATGTTCAAAGAACCAGTTACACGCTCTCTCGCCCGCAGCGGTGTCGAAATGAAATGACGAAATCCTTCCGCAATCCAACGCTGATCGTTCTTCCCGCGGAAGCGCTCATCTGAGGCCATATCGTTCGTCCAGATTGTCTGCCCGCTGCGCACAACCAGGCCAGCTACGGTCTCGTCTAGCAACTGCCGCTCGCCTGCTTGCGGAGTAATTTGGGTGGCCGCTGCCAGGGCAAAGCGCTCCAGCGAATGACCATCCTCAGAAAGTAATGTGACGCTAATCGCTTCATGAGGTACTAATTGCGCTGCCTGCGCTGCGAACGTTTCGAATATCTCAGATACATCCAGGCTGGAGGCAATGGCATATCCTATGCGGTCGAGTGCTTCGAGGCGATCCCGTTGCTGCTGCTCTAGTTGTCGATACGTTCCTGCATAGTAGAGCAAGGGGGACGGCGTAGTTGTCGCTCGCGTTAGTGCATCGACCCGTCCAAATATCACGCGATGATCGCCACCATCATAGATGCGATCAAGTGTACATACAAATGTTGCAATATTGTCAGCCAGGGTTGGTACGCCTTCGGTTTCTATGAAACTGACTTCCAAACCTTCCACCGGGCGCCCTGAGAAATGGCTCGATAGAGCTTGCTGCTGCTCACTGAGCACGTTAATTGCGAAGCGCCCGGCTTCAGTAATAAGTTGGGCCATGCGCGCTCGATTATCAACACAGAATAGGACCAGAAGCGGATCAAGAGAGACGGAGGTGACAGCGTTGGCTGTCATACCATGCACGGTTTCACCAACACGTGCGGTGATTACGGTTACTCCCGTGGCAAAAAGCCCCATCGCTCGGCGAAAATCTCGTGGATCGACAGTCATTGGCAAACTCCCCGTATAAAAAATATAGGGCCGGATTTTCTTCTATACTATCAATTCTCAGATCATTCTACTCTTCACTACACTCTAGTATAACCGGAATTGTTCTTGTTGAATATCCCGCTGAGATACTCGTGTTATCTTGTTGGGCTGCCAATACCATTTTGTGTTGTTAATTTTGTGGAACAGGACAAAATAGAGTGCTGCAAATCGCTTCATTTTCGATCATACTACTATAATATTTCGTCTCCCCCTACTGATTGTTGCTAAATAAGCATTTTATCGTTACACTTTAATCAGCGAAATTAATTACCT